>JAFTQM010000065.1 GCA_017462755.1 Lachnospiraceae bacterium
ACCTTGTAAAAGCCAGTTGCCATCGGTTGGAAATAGGTGGTCATACCGGTTTCCGGATTCTGCGAGGAAAGAATCGCATTGATAAAGGTTGTCTCATAATAATCTGCGTACTTCACCTCTCCGGTAATCTTGTAAAGCTCTCTCGAAAGCTTGAGCATAGTGTAGGTATTACAGGTCTCACAGTTGCAGTTGGTACGCTCTGCGTCCAGTACCTGCGACTTTCCGAAATGCTCCCACTCACTGTTACCGCCGGTAATATAGGTGTGATTCTGTGTTACAATCGCCCAGAAATTCTCTGCCACACGTAAATAATAATCTCTGTCCTCTGCATCCGTTACCGTAATATAGCGGTTCAACGCACCGACAATCTTCGGAATCGTTGTATTGGCATGAAGTCCATCCAATACATCCTCGCCATTGTACAGCGAGTCAAACAGCTTCATTTCATCAAAGGAATGTGCTGCCTGCAGATGCTTTTCACTCTTCGTAATACTGTACAATTCATACAAGCAATCATTCATACCGCCATACTCTACCGAAAGCACGGTCAGCTGTGTTCCTACCGACCACTGGCTCGTGCGGCTGTATACCCAGTCACCAAGCTTTACCGCCACATCCAGTGCCGTCTCATTGCCGGTTGCCTGATATACCTTAATTACACCTGCCAGCACCTTGTGCATCGTGTACCACGGTACCCAGGTACCGGTCGTATTACCCTTTTCAATCTGCTCGTAATGACTCTCCGGAATCGCTGCCAGATATCCACTCTCTGCCTGATATTCTGCAAGCCTATCCACGATATAATCCAGTGTTTCTAATACTTCGGCATCCTGTGTCGCCTCGTAGGTCTGTGCCATTGCAGTCAGATAATGTCCTAACGTATGTCCCTTAATCGCAGTGTTCTCCCAACCGCCATAATAGCTGACATCCGTCGTGATACCTGCCTGTGCTGCAAAGCCCTTCAAAAGCTTATCTGCATCAAATGACTTCAAATACTTGATTTCTAACTCCGTTGCATTTACCAGATATTCATCAAGCAATTCCACATCCGCGGTGTTAAAATCGCTCAAGGTGCTAAAATCCGTCCATGCCGGAACCGTTACTTCAAACTCCTTTGTTGCAGTAGTTCCTGCAAACTCTAAGGTTGCAGTCAACGTTACCGTCGCATCTGCCTCACCAATCGCAGGTCTGGTTACCTTGCCGTCTGCGGTCAATACTGCCTCATTCGAAGAAGCCCATGTAATTGTACAGCCCGCATTTCCCTCGGTTGGCAGATTCATATCATACTTAACCGTGGTCAGAGACAGATTCAGATTCGCAAGGTCTGTTGCCAATACCTCACTGGTATCAAATTCCGCACCATATTCGGTATACATACCGATAACATCTGCTGCGCTTGCCACCTGATTATAAATCGCAAAATCATCCATAACTACCTTTGCGAAGCCGCCATTGTAACCCGGAGAGTTAAAGCCAATGTACTTGTTGCTTGATGCATCCTGTGTAATGTAGGATGCCGTATTCAGATACAGCACCTCCTGTGCCACACCATTTCTAAAAATCTGTACCGACTGCGTCGTACTATCAAAGGTCACCGCAACATGTACCCATTCTCCCACCGGGAAGAACTCGCTGCGATTTGCAGATACATATGCCTCCATCGGCTGTCCGGTGGATTCGCCAATCGAAATCTTGAGCGGTACATTGTTATCAAGACAAGACAGATACCAGCCCTTGCCCTGATAATTGCCACTCGGCTTAAACCACGTCAGCATATTCTCGCCGACTAATGCACCCTCTGCCTTAATCCACATTGCTACAGTCAGATTCTCCGGCTGCAAATCGGTCCATCGACCCAAATCGACATAGGTACTTCCGTCCAGATACAGTGCCTGTCCGCTCACACCCTCCACATAGGTTGCCTCCTTATTGGCCGTACCTGTGTGACCATTGCCGCTTGCATCCTCCAAATTTCCGTCAAAATTCAGCTCCATTACCTTCGCTTCCTCCGGTAATTCCGCTGCGTACACTGTCTGTCCGGCACCCAGCCCGGTCAGATTTCCCATAAGTACTGCTGCAGCCATTGCACCTGCTGCAATTTTTTTTACCTTCATCTGCTCCTCCGTTCTCGCTTTGTCCTCTGTCATTCTTTAAGCGTGACTTATGAAAATGACAGAAGCTTGCAGCTTCACTTTTTTACACGCACCTGCGTTATAATGTTATTGTAGCAAGTCGGCAGAATGCGGTAAATATTTAAAGGTGCGAATAAGTGTAAAAAAGTCAGATAAATTAAAAAGGGTTAGGAATACAAATTTCCAAACCCTTCTACTCTCAGAATATCATAATTATCATTTTTCTAACCATCGCTCCAGTACACTTTCATAGTCATACTCCGGTGCACATGCCGCTGCCACTGCACAGATCTCTGAAATTATTGCTTCTTCTGTTTCTAATTCGTCTGCAATCTGAGCAATTTCTTTACCCCTTTTTAACTTTTTACATACTTGTTCGATCAGAAGCTCCTCTTTCGCATCCTTCCGTTCATAATAAATCTTATCTTCCCATGTCATATAGCTTTGTCTCACCTCCGGCGAAAGTCTTATCTGCTCTACATAATCATGCAGCTTTTTTGTCATGGTATCCGTTACATTCTCCGGTATACTTCTCTGAATATATTTCAGCATTGCCTGAAGTTCCGAACTACCACCCTTGTGTCCATTTGTATAAAAATATAAAAATTGCAGTTCATCATCATAGTCTAACTCAGGTATTTCTTTACAACGATTTTGAATCGTATACTGCATATAGTCCTGCCCAAATGGGTCAAAATCCGTAATCGTAATCACATAAAGCCTTGGAATTTTTCGAAAATCCTTTTCTCCACACTTCAAATGACGAGCATCAATTTTTGCCTGATAAAAACGATTATGTTTCGGCAAATGCACTTTTCTCCTAAGATTTGGCTCTAAATCATATACCGCAATTACCGGCTTCTCAGACTCCTCAGATATATTATCTTCTGCTACTTCTAGTATTTCTACATCCATGCGTATTCCACGCAGCTTTGGGTCTGGTGCCGAGATAACTCTCTGTGTTACCACATGCAGCCTTCCAAATGTTCTTTGTAGCAATACCGACAACAAGGTTCGACAAAATGCTTCTCCAATCATTGGGTCTGCCGCTGCTGCATTCATTAAAAAATCATCAATTACATTTAGCTCGTCTAAACTTCTTTTTGCTTTTCTTTTATTCTCCATACTCCTCCGTTTCCGGTTAAAGTAAAGAAAACAAAAGATTTTCAGAAATTTTCTCTGTTCCAACCCTCTTTACTCTAACCAACATTTAATTGTAATAACCGTGAAAATGTTGGCGATACGCCTAAGAGATTCCTATGATATAACACACTCGGAACAGATTTTCACTAGAATTCATTTACATATAAATTATAGCTTTTTTGTAAATGCCTGTCAACAAATTTGCTCAAAAATCACAAGAAGCTGTACTTTTTTATCAGCACAGCTTCTATAAACATCTTATTGCTTTCCTTCTTCTCTTATGATTGAATCAAACAAATCCATACCAAAGCTCGTCAGCTCCGGCTCATGCTGTATCATATGATATGTGCGTCTGCCTCCCTCTTCGCGTTCCGCACTAAAAAACTCAATATTTTTCGCATTTTCCTCTTTCGATTCCTGATAGATACGCTGTGCAAAGGACAACAGATGCGTAACGGTCAACACCTTCACATCCGCCTCCGTCAATGCCTTGATAATATCATACGCAATTACAGAGCCTTCCTTTTCGGTCGTTGTCGCAAAGGACTCATTTAGCAGTACCATCGAGTCTTCGCCTAGATTATCCACAATCTGACTCATGCGCTTTAGCTCCTCATCCAGACGCCCGCTGTTCATTGCGCTATCCTCTCTTCTCGTAAAATGCGTAAAAAAGGATGGAAAGATACCGCTCTCATAGCTTTTTGCAATGACCGGAAGACCACACTGCATCATAATCTGAGCGATACCGATACTGCGCAGGAAGGTTGATTTTCCTCCCTGATTTGCCCCGGTAATCACAAGCAGCATACAATCCGAAATATCACAGGTATTTCCAACCGGCAAAATTCTCTGCTCGATTGCCATTACAAATTCCTTCAAATCCTGAAAACGCAAGGTCTCCTGCGCTCCTACGGTCGGATAACAGTAGGGCAGAGCAAAGCGCTGCATATGCATCTGCAAATTCACTACACCGCGATAGAAACCCAACTGAAAATGCAGCTGGTCAAAAAAATCATTCATGCTGCGCACAAACGGTTCACATGCCGAAATCACATACCGAACCACCTCATACTCCAGCGCATCTATCTCATCCTGCATATAAAGATTCTTGCGCACCGATATCGTTCCCTGCTTCTGCGCATAAAAATAATCCTGCATCTTCTCCGCAATACTGTTCCGTCCGCGAAGCTTCTTTGTATTGGTCACAATCTCCTCTATGACAAAACCGCCGCACTTTAGCCCATTCGCAATATTGCAGCCCAAAACAACCCTCTGATTTGCCTCGAGCATATCGCGCCCGCCGCTTTCAATGTCACCGGAATAAAACGAAACATCCTCCAATATTTTGAGAAAAGCCGCTTCCTTTTCCTCGGTAAATTCCTCACACAGGCGCTCATAAAAACACAAAAACCCCTTGGCGCTAAGCTTCGTTACCTGCTCACGAAACAACACGCGGATTTGACTCAGCGTAGTCACAAAGAGACGCAATATCTGTATATCCGAAAGCAGACGCGCCTTGGAATCCTTGGTATTTCCTTTCTCATTCAGCTTTCTGCCAAGCGAATCCCACCGTTTTAGCATATCATCCACGCAGGTATACAATTCACAGACAAACTCCGTATGCTTTAAAACATCCCTTATCATTTCATGTCGGTATAAAATTTCTGCCTCCGTAGTTAACGGTGTCATCATAACCGTCTTCATCGTCTGGGACAAAAACAAATCCTCCTGTGAAATCCCGACCACCATATTTTCTTTGGAGAGTACCTCCTTCGCCGATATGGAAAACAGTGTCTTTAACCCTAAATCCTGAATAATATTCTGCGCATCACTGTACTTTTGAACATTCTGCCACTCTTTATCCTCATACAAAAAATATACGTTCATCCCCATCTGCCCTCTACTTTAACCGCTCCTTGAGCTGTTCATAGCCCAATCGATACTTATTGACCTGATTCATCGCACACGCAGAATCATCCGCTTCTCCTCTGCGAATCTGAAAGCTCTGCACCTTCTTCTCGTCTAACATCGCCCGCATACTCACAACCGTTTCGTGCGCCTTTGTCAGCTCCTTCAAATGCGTCACATAGATTCCCCTGCATTCCTGCCCGATAAAATGCTCCAATACTTTTTTGCCCATGATACAGGCATCATAATTGGCCGCTGTTGTAAATAGCTCATTGATTACCACAAAGGCATGCTTACATTCCTCATGCATCATCGGCTTTAGGCGCAGCAGCTCCTCCATCAGCTTTCCTCTGCCGGTTTCCACACTCTCTTCCACCGAAAAATGTGACAATATTCCCGTAAAATAATGCACATTTGCTGCTGTTGCCGGTACATCCAAGCCCATCTTGCTAAAATATATTAGCTGTCCCAAGCTTCTCGCAAAGGTCGTCTTTCCGCCCTGATTCGGTCCGGTCAACACAAAAAACTGCTCGTCCTTACCATAATACATATCATTGCTGATGACTTCCTTGTTTGTTTTTAAGCTGGCACATGCCAACGCCAAATCATACAAGCCCTGCGCGCACATATCCCTGTGTTCCTCTGCCGTCGGTGTCACAAACGAAAAGCCGCGCAGCTCCATGCTCTGCTGAAATGCATAATACGACAAATAGTAGGATATCTCGTCTCCAAACCGCAGCAGCACTTCATGCTCGTACTCCCTGTGCTCCTGATACAATTCCTTCGCCGCCTTAAAAAACTCCGGCTGCTTCTTAATAAACTTCTGAATAATCTCCAGTTCCAAATTACTCAAATGCAGCGATTGTGAAAACGGACTCTTCATCTGCTGCATATGTTCGCCCAATGTCTGATGCAAAAACTCCTCATACGCTCCGCTTACGTTTTCCTCAATAACAACAATGTGGTCATGCTCATAAAGCAGCTTCACCCGAAAGCTCTGCAGCTGTTCCCTGAGCACGACCGCTCTCTTATGCATAGCAAGAAAGTCCTCCGAGCCGGTATAGCTTTTCAAAAGCTCCCGCAGCGCAAGCAATCCCTCCGAAGCGATTGGCATCTGCTGCAATTCCTTATACAGTCCGCGATAAGCATCACAATACAAGGCAAGCTCCAACACATGCCATACTGCCTTTTGCAGTTCATGCTCTACCTCGTTCTTTTTTGCCGCCAGCTGCTTTCGCTCCTGCACTGCTGCCGCAAAATGCACCAAACATTTATAAATCTCCGGCTTTTTCACATCTACATAGATTTGTCTCCGGTATTCCTCGCCTTCCCTGTCCATCGGCAGACAACTAAAATATTTCTCTACCGGAACCACGCTCTGATACTGTATCTGCGCAATAATCTGGTCCAAGTTAAAATCAACAAAAAAGTCCGGCATACCACCATTCATGTTTGGCGGCACCTTACGTTCCAAAATACTTACAAATTCCATATCCCCCATAAACTACAGCTTACACCGCTTCTCCTTCTTTTCATTCTTTACTCGGATTATATCACGTTTCAACTCGCTTTTTCAATGCTTCTGCGATATAATGGAGCTATAAGCGTATCTTAATTTACCGGAGCTTCTATCGTACAGAAGGAGGACGAATCCGATGATGAATTTTGTTTTTCGGGGAGATGTATTGTTTTCCCACCACTGGTGCGGCAAATTTCAGTCACCGAGCAGTGAATGGATGCACCTGACCAGACATTTGATTGATTTTGAATTAATGGTAGTAACGGACGGCACGCTCTACATTGCCGATGATAAACGAGAATATGTAATCAATAAAAACGAATATCTGCTGATGCCTCCGACTCCTCATCAGCATGGCTACCGTCCGGGCAGCTGCAGCTTTTACTGGCTGCATTTTCATTGTCCGACCGGCTACGATATTATTGAACAGGAGGAAATTGATTTCGAGGCTCAAAAAATATATGTTCCTCTGATGGGAAAGCTGAATTCTCTCGACCGCATCATCGTCATGATGAAGGAGTTGCAGGATTCCGATAAGCGCTATCACAATTTCCCGCTCAACGATAGCATCTGCACCTCGATTGTCGCAGAGCTGGGTTGTCAGAATATTTTATACAAAAAATTTGCGCAGTCCAAACAGACCACGCAAATCTTCAATGACATCGCCGATTATGTTCAGTACCACTGCAGTGAAAACATTACCGTTACCGCGATTGCAGACTATTTCGGTTATAACCCGAAATACCTTTCCTCGCTCTTTAAGTCACAATCCGGTATGACACTCAAGCAATATATTCTGCAAAAAAAAATGGAATCTGCCAAAGCCGAGTTATCCGACACGAATCACTCGATTTCGCAGATTGCCTATAACATCGGCTTTAGCGATGCTCACAATTTTTCGAATGCATTTAAAAAGCTGACCGGACTCTCACCGAGTGAGTACCGGGAAAGCTTTGGAAAACGGGCGCTCTTTTACTCTTAGGCGCCCGTTTCCTATCTGCTGAAAGCTTATTCCTCTCCGCAGTTTTCCTTTACTACCTTTTCGATTCTGCTGCGCACCAGCTCCGCTACCTCCGTTGTATTCATATCCTTGTATTCCTCATACGGAATCGCCGGAAGATAATGCAGCTGTACGACTACCGGCTTGCTTCCCTTCTGGTCCAGCACCTTGTAGCAATCAACCAATGCAATCGGAACAATCGGACACTGTGCCTTGGTCGCACACTTAAAGCTTCCGCTATGAAATTCCAACAGTTCATTTTTATTTCTGCTTCTGGTTCCCTCCGGGAAAATCAAATAGCCGCGCCCCTTCTTGACCTCCTTGATTACGGACTGAATTACCGTCATTGACTGTCTGACATCCTCACGGTCCATCGCAAAGGAATAGGAACAGGCTGCCATCTGCTTGAGTAACGGTATATTTTTCAGCTCCTTCTTCAATACCGCACCAATCGGTCTGTCACATGCAGCTACCACTGCCATAATATCAAACATTCCCTGATGATTTGCATAAATCATAAAACCGCCCTCTTCCGGCAGGTTTTCTTTTCCGTATATCTGCATATCAATATTGCCCGATTTTATGGCTTTTTGGAATATATACTGAATATGCTTATATTTCTCTTCCTCCGGATACTCATCCGTATGCTTTGCATAATGACACAGCTTTGCATATGCCGTTACTACCTTAAATATGTTGCGGAGCACCATCAATACGATTCGATTCATTCACTTTCCTCCATACAACTTTCGTTCTATTCTCCCTCATATCCCTTATACTACCTACCATTACACGATTACGCTGCCCAATCTTGCAGCCTCACATCCGAAAGATTTCCAAAAATCAAGCTTCTGTCAACCAATGCTTGAGCTGTTCTGTCTGCTCTGCCCAACGACGCAGCTCCTTCATTGTACCAAGCATCTGTTCCACGCCCTGCTTCCTCTCACGTTCATCACCAATTTCCATTCCAAGCGCACGTTTTACGCAGTATTCCAGCCAGCCAAGCATTCCCTCGCAGCTGCAGGCAAGCACCACATTCCAATCTGCATCTGCAACACTACGATATTCCGTATAGCCCGCCAAAAGCGCCTGCACCTTCGTCTGCTCCAGTGTCCCATTTGTATCCGCTGCCCAATAAAAAACTACCTCTGCCAGCTCCTTATCCGGATTGACGTAGCCCGCCGCTTCCCAATCAATAATATATGGCGTTTCCTCTCTCCACAGCACATTCTTCGGGTCCAAATCACGATGACTGATGACCTGCTCTTTTACCAGCTGCTCTATCGCCTGTGTTACCTGCTTATCCCAATGCAAAAGCTGCGGCAGCATCTCCTCATACACCGCAAGCCACGATGTCTGTTGCTTTTTCGCCTCACACAGATAAGTTTCCCACGGAATCAGAGAACGTATACCGCTTTCTTTTTCTACAGTGTCCACACATAACTGCTTTGCGTGCAGCTTTCCCAGTACCTGTCCCATGCTTTTGCAATGTTTCTTGGTAATCTGCGGCGGATAAACGGACGCACCGTCCAGCCAGTCGAAAATCATGTAATAACTGCCCTCCAGACAAAGCAACTGCTCTCCGTTCCACTCCTTTGCCGCTATCACCGGAATATCCCCACAAGCAGCCCTTGCAACCTTCTCCGAAGAAATCATATTCTGCATTGCTTTCGCACGCTTCATAATCTCCGGATTTAAGCGTTTTACCGCATATTCACCATTCTTTGTTTTTACCCGGTACATCTTATGCAATAACCCGCCGACAACCTCCTGCGGCTCCTCGCACAGTTCTCCAAGCCCATAACGTAAACATAGCTTCTCTATCCCATTCATAGTAATACCTTTCTTCCCAACTCCTATTCCGACGATTACAGTTGCTTTGTAAAGCAAATAATTCGGTTTGCCTCCAAAAAGCCCATACGCTTGTGAAATTCCAGACTCATCGTATTGGTCAGTTCGCAATCACTGGCAAATTCGGAGCAGCCCTGCTCCTTCGCCCACGTTTCACACGCTGCCACCAACTTTCGCGCATAGCCCTGTCTGCGGTATTTCTCGCTCACAAAAATCCCTTCCAGATAACCGACCGGACTGCTTTCCGTTCCTTCCACATAATCATGACGCAGCTGGCACTGTGCAAAGGCAATCGCCTCTCCTGCCTCCTGCGCAAAAAATATCGCTGCCTCCGGACCTGCAATCATCTCTGCAAATTCCTCTGCCAACTCCTCAATTTCATGGCTTTTCCACATCTGAATCGCCAGCTCTGCCACTGCTTTGGTATCTGCTGTTGTCGCTCTGCAAATCATATTCGTTTTCCCCCATCTCATTGCAGCTCCGCAAGCGATGCCTGAAACAGCGGTGCAACCCATTGATACTGGCTATCGTCCGCATAACCGCGATACTTGCCCTCTGTCATCATCGTCAAATAGAGCAGCACATCGTACCAATAAATCCGACGCATTTCGCTCTCCGTAAAGCTCTCCTGTCCATAGCCCCGCAAAAATGCCGCATTTCTGGTATGTCTGCGGAATCGGTCCTCCATCAACGGTTCTCCAAACAGCGCCCGCTCCCAGTCAATAATACCGGTAACCTTCTGCCCCTTGATGAACACATTTCCCTCCCACATATCATAATGCACAAACGCAGGTACTGTTACCTCATCAAATATATGCTTATCCCGCTCCAACAATGCAAGCAATTCTGCTCCGGTCGTAAAATATTCTACTTCCTTTCGGTCCGCATCCATCGTTACATTTGACAACAAATAACGTAAAAACTCATATTGTGTCCGGAACCGATGTTCCTCGTCTCCCAGCAAACCGAAATACTCACCGGAAATCGTCGCAAGCCGGCGTACCAGCCGTCCTATCTGCTTATTTATCTCTGACTTTTCTTCCTCTGACATAGAACCGGATTTCAGAAAAAAGTTTTCTCCCTCCAATACCTGCATAAAGAAATATTCTCCGCTACAAAGTGTTTTGGACGCATCGTGCTCATACACCTGCGCTATCATTCCCGGCAAAGCCTTCTCTGCCAGCTCCATCGCCTTTACCTCTGCCGACATCAGATGGATTTCATTCGTCATATAGCCGCTCGTATCTGCTGCCGCTATTTTTAGTATTGTATTACTACCGTCGGTAAAGGTAATACGATATGCTACGTTGCACATCCCTTCTGTAAGCTCCTGACAATCCCTTATCTCTTTTCCCTGAAATGCCTTTCCTGCCATTTCCCGAATCTTTTCCATTGTCTGCTGATTCTTTGTAAGCGCCATAATCTTCCCCGTTTTCTCCTGCCATACTTATTCTGCATTTTTCGCATAGTATACACAATGTTGCAATTTCCCGCGATACACCAACTCGTCCGTTTTTTCTATCCGCTTCATGCCACACTTCTCCATGACCCGCTGACTCGCCAGATTCTCCTCGAAGGCTCCTGCGCATACCTCACGAAAGCCACGTTGAAACAACTCCTCTATCACAGCTGCCAACATCTCCGTCGCATACCCCTGATTATGAAACTCCGGATGAACCACATACCCCAGTTCAATACTATCCTGTGTCATTTCTACTTCGTTCACAAAACCAAGCAATTCTTTACCGTTATCCATTCCACGTACATAATGTCCATCCGAATGCGAAAACTCCCGTAATCTCTGATGCAATGCTACCACCTGTTCTTTGGTCGTAAAATCCGGCAGCATATACGTCCGCTTTATCACTTCATTCGTCAGAAGCTTCACCATGTCCGCTTCATCTTTCTCTTCCAACGGCCGAATGATTAATCGTTTTGTTGTAAGCATTTTCCCCCTCCTACCTTCACCTTCAAAATCAATGCAAGACTTTTGAGTTATCAAATTTTTTATTCTACCGACAAAACGACTACAAAACTCTCCATAAGTTATATCTCAGTCAGACAAGCTAATCAAAACCAAAGCAGGTACTCGAAGACCGCCGGTACTTAGACGCTGTATTATAGCGTCTTATGTACCGCTGCGAGGCTTCGGTAGCGAGAGCGTGCCTGCTTGCGTTTTGGATTAAGCTTGGCTGACGTTAGAAAAATGGTGCTTTTCAATCGTTTGTCTACAGCGAACAAAAATGCGGAAACTCAAAAAAACTTACATTCACCTTACCATGTCGTTTTCTGGTCCTTGTGCGTGAAATTTTTCAAACGTACCTTTAATGCAGATAAACGGCTCTCATAAAATTCCTGCTGCGCTGCACTTAGCTCTCCTGCCTCCACGGATGCCTGAAGCCGGCGTTCCAATTCCCGCAAATCCTCCTGCGCCGCGTCCTTGTAGTTGTTTGACAAATTCAACTGAATATTTTGAAGCAATGTATCCAGCTGCTTTGCTGTTTTTGCTTTTTTGAAAAATCCAAACATCTTCATCCCCTATTCTTCCTTCTCCGCCAATCTGCGCATAACAAAGAAATAACTAATTACCAGTACAATATCAGCACCTATCCATGCCGAAACCTCCGCATAGAAAATACCGCTGTTTCCCATAACTGCAGGCAAAAGCAATGCACCTGCCGTTCGCATTACAAACTCTGCTATACCGGACAGCATCGGCAAAAGTGTATTACCGACTCCTTGTATCGCCGAGCGCACCACATGCAGCAGATAGAGTATCGGCAGGCAGACGCCCATAACCACCAGATAATGATACGCAACCTTCAACGCTTCCGCGACCTCCTCCGGTGTTCCCGAAAGGAAACCGTTCAGAATCGGCTTACCCAACAGCAGCATCACCACTGCTATCACAACCGAAGTAAGCAACGCCACGCCCAGTGCCGCACGCATTCCCTCGCGGATTCGTTTTATCTTTCCCGCACCAAGATTTTGTCCGACATATGTCGCAACGGCATAACCGTAGGAAACCGCTGCCACCTCCAGCAAACCATACATCTTATTGGTTGCCGTATAGCCTGCAATAAAGATAACTCCACAGCCATTGACCACAAACTGAACAATCATACCGCCGATTGCAATAATCGCATTCTGAAATGCCATCGGAAAGCCCAGTCCCAGCAAACGTCCGCACAGCTGTCCCGTCAGCTTAAAATCTGCACGTTTCAGCTTTAAAAACTCAATTTTCCGGATATAATACAAGCAGAAGATACAGGAAACCACCTGTGCAATCAGAGTCGCTATCGCTGCTCCCGCAATTCCCCAACGAAAGCCCAATACAAACAGCAAATCTAACACAATATTTGTAACCGAAGCAAGCACCATTGCATACAACGGAGTTCGGCTATCACCAAGCGAGCGCAGAATGCTCGCCAACAAATTGTACGCCATAACAATCGGCATTCCTGCAAACATAATACGCAGATACAAAAGCGTATTCGGCATAATCTCCCCCGGTGTCTGCAAAAGCGTCAGCACCGGCTCTGCAATCAACTGCCCAATTGCCACCAGCAGCACCGAAAACATCAGTGCCAGCCCCGTCGAACAGCCAACCGTCCGGCGAAGTCCTGCCATATCACCGGCTCCGAATTCCTGCGACATTCGAATCGCAAAGCCCTGTGCGAAGCCCTGCACAATACCGAGCATCATCCAGTTCAGCCAATCCGCCGCTCCCAAGGCTGCCAACGAATCTACGCCTAACGCCTTGCCGACAATCATCGTATCCACTACCGTATACAATTGCTGAAAAATATTTCCCGCCATCAGTGGTAATGCAAACGCAAGCATCAGCACGGCGGGCTTTCCCTGCGTCATATTTTTCGTTTTCGAATTCATATCCTAAATTCCTCTCTTGTTTCTTCCTGCTTTCCTTCCCTCACTCCTGTTTTGAAAAAAGAGGACACCCCGTTCACATCAGGGTCCCTCTTTTTCATTAGAGCAATTCTTTCGGAAAATTCTTCAATATGATGCTGGAATACGGACGCAGACGCATCGCAAGCATTCCCTTCTCTATAAAGTACATTGCCATATCTACGCCAAAGCCCTCCTGATTGGTATAAAGCATACGAACCAGCGGCACATCCTCCTGACAGCCCAGCTGCCAGACCGGCACATTTACATTTACTTCATAATCGTTGTTGTTTACCAATATTACAAACTGCTCTTCTCTATTAAAACGTCCATAGCCAATCACTCCATGTGCCCCGTACAGGAACTTGAGTGAGCCTGTCTTTAATGCCTGATAAGCCTTATGAATCGCAATCGCTTCGCGGTGCAGACGAATCAGCTCCTTATTCTCTCTGCCCCAAGGATAGGTACGACGATTGTCCGGATCCGTCCAACCGCACACACCTGCTTCATCTCCGTAATAAATCGTCGGTGCTCCCGGCCAGGTCATCTGTATTACCACTGCCTCCCGCATAATCGCCGGATTCAGATATGCCTCTGCCGCCTGCGGTCCTACCGTCGCGGTACGTCCGACCCTGCGATTCGTCCTCGTCATAAAACGGGAATGATCATGGTTAGAAAGCTCATTCATCGCCACCTGCAAAGACTGCGTCTGAAAACGGGTCATATAATGCTGCATCGCACCAAAAAACGCATTTTCATTGCAATACATATCATCCCGATAGCCGTCACTATGCTTTTCCAAACCGGTTAAAAACCAGGTAAGCGGCTCCATGAACGCATCGTAATTCATAACAGAATCCCATTCATTTCCCTCAAGCCATGGGCTTGGGTCGCCGTAATGCTCTGCTAAAATCAGTGCATCCGGATTGGCACTGCGTACATTTTCGCGAAATGCCTTCCAGAATTTATGATTATACTCTGCGGAATGTCCCAAATCCGCTGCCACATCCAGTCTCCAACCGTCCACATTGTAAGGCGGCGAAACCCATTTGCGCGCGATTCGCATAATATAATTGAACAGCTTTTCCGAGCCCTCATAGTTCAGCTTTGGTAAGGTGTCATGCCCCCACCAGCCGTCATAGGTACCATTGTAAGGCCAGTGCAGCTTTTCCGGACAATGAAAGCGGAAAAAGGTATGATACGGACTGTTTTCATCCACATAGGCTCCCTTTTCATAGCCCTCTGCCTTCTCATAAATACCTTCTCTGTCCAGCCATTTATTGAACGAGCCACAGTGATTGAATACACCGTCCAGAATTACCTTCATTCCTCTGCGATGTATCTCCTCCACCAGCTCTGCAAAATACCGATTGCTTGCCTCCAGATTTTCCTTTGAAGTCACACGACTGATATAGCGAGTTGCCTTTTTGTTGTCCTTCACATCATACGGCAGACATTCTCCCTCATCCTCCAATATCACGCCAAAATGCGGGTCAATATAGTCGTAATCCTGTATGTCGTATTTGTGATTGGACGGTGATACAAAAATCGGGTTAAAATAAATCACCTCGACACCCAGCTCCTGCAAATAATCCAAACGCTTCCGCACACCTGCAAGGTCACCGCCATAAAACTCACGCACACCCATGGATGCCGGATATTTGTACCAGTTTACTACCCGAGTCGTTCCCTCGGAAATATAGATATATTCTCTGTCCAGTACGTCGTTGGATGGGTCCCCGTTGCAAAAACGGTCTACAAAAATCTGATAAAATATCGCACCCTTCGCCCAATCCGGTGTCTTAAAGCCCGGTGTAATGGCAAAGCTGTATTCCGGCCGATATACATCATCCACTCCTACTCTATTGTAATAGTACTCCCGCTCTCTATGCTCCAACAGGAAGTAGTATGTGATTCTCTCGTTATTTAAATAAAGCTCTGTTTCGTAAAAATCAAAACGGGCATCGCTTTGTACCACCTGCATCGGATAACGTTTTTCCCTTGCACAAAGCCATACCTTATCTACATTGTCTTTTTCTACGCGAATTCGAATGGTTACCGTCTCATACGGCATCGGTTCTGCCGGGATGCGATAGTCTGCAGTGCCGTCACTAAATACTGCATCCCGATTGAACGGCTTGCTTTCTCGATATGTCTCACGAACATTTGATGTATTCTTCATAATAAGCTCAACCTCTGTAAGTGTTAGTACTATTTTAGTATACCCACCTTGGAATTACAATAGTAATTTTCAGTGGAATTAAAATTTCTTAACAAAATAGTCTTGAATCGACTACATTCCCAATGCATGAAAAAAGGACAGCTTACGGTCGCTGTCCTCTTTCGGAGAAGGTATTTTTGTTACTTATGGGGTGTAGCAAAAACTATATAATGTATTGGGGTTTACGAGTATTATTATAGCAGAATCTTCGAATAAGTGTGCATAAACTTGATACAATTTTTCTTGTTTTTTCCGTCATTTTGACAAGAACCTTTCCTTCTTGCTTTTTCGACAAATGTGAAAATAGACAAAAAGACATAAAAAAACCCGATTTTCGTTGGAAAAGCGGGTTTTTTACAATTTCTGTTATTTAGATTTCCGTCGTTTCGAACAATGCCTCAAACTCTTCTCTGCCAATGCGTTCCTTCGCAATCAGCAGCTCTGCACACCGATGCAGAATGTCCATATTGTCCTGCAGCATCTTCTTGGCTTCGTTATAGCACTCGTCGATAATTCTACGAACCTCTTCGTCAATCTGGGATGCCACCGCTTCACTGAAGCTTCTGGTATGTGCAAGATCGCGGCCGATAAATACCTCATCTCCGTCGGTCTCATAGTTTACCATACCGATGCTTTCCGAGAAAACATAGCGGGTTACCATATTTCTGGCGGTATTGGTTGCCGATTTGATATCCTGCGATGCTCCGGTTGTCACATCGTCAAAAATCAGCTCCTCTGCGATTCTTCCGCCCAGGCTTACGATAATATCCTGACGCATCCGGCCCTTGGTATTAAACATCTCATCCTTTTCCGGCAGCGGCATGGTATAGCCTGCTGCTCCATTGCCGGTCGGGATAATCGAAACGGTATATACCGGTCCGACATCCGGAAGCAAGTGGAACAGGATTGCATGACCTGCCTCATGATAAGCCGTAATCTTCTTCTCCTTCTCGGAAATGACACGGCTCTTCTTTTCCTTACCGATACCTACTTTAATAAAGGAACGCTTGATATCCTCTGCACGAATGTAGTCGCGCTCTTCCTTCGCTGCATTGATGGCAGCTTCGTTTAACAGGTTTTCCAAATCTGCACCGGTAAAGCCTGCCGTCGTCTGCGCTACCTGCTGCAAATCAACATCATCACCCAACGGCTTGCCCTTGGCATGCACCTGCAAAATCTCCTGTCTGCCCTTCACATCCGGTCTGCCTACGACTACCTTACGGTCAAAACGTCCCGGACGAAGGATGGCAGGGTCTAAGATATCGACACGGTTGGTTGCTGCCAGCACAATGATACCCTCATTGTCGCCAAAACCATCCATCTCTACCAGCATCTGATTCAAGGTCTGCTCACGCTCATCGTGGCCGCCGCCCATACCGGTACCACGGCGTCTTGCGACCGCATCAATCTCATCAATAAATACAATACAAGGTGCATTCTTCTTTGCATCTGCAAACAAATCACGCACACGCGAAGCACCAACACCGACAAACATCTCTACGAAATCC
Organism: Lachnospiraceae bacterium; assembly: GCA_017462755.1. Classification (GTDB taxonomy): domain Bacteria; phylum Bacillota; class Clostridia; order Lachnospirales; family Lachnospiraceae; genus RGIG4057. Next base: position 17,189 of record JAFTQM010000065.1, read on the forward strand.
GAACCGGAAATCGAGAAAAACGGTACTCCGGCTTCTCCTGCAACTGCCTTTGCCAGCAAGGTCTTACCGGTTCCCGGAGGTCCCTCCAGCAAAATACCCTTTGGAATACGTGCTCCTAACTGAATGTATTTCTTTGGATTCTTTAAGAAGTCAACAATTTCGGTCAGCTCTTCCTTTTCCTCCTGCAGACCTGCAACATCGTTAAAGGTTACCGGATTGTTTTCCTGTGTCGTCATACGCGCACGACTCTTACCGAAATTCATTACCTTGCTATTACCACCGCCACCATTCATCGCATTTGCCATGAAGGAGAACATGAAGATAACCAAAATGACACCAAAGATATACGGAAGTATCTGCCAGATTACGCTCGGCTTCTCAATTCCATGTACCGTCGGACTCAAGCCCGCTTCACGCGCTGCTACCTCTGCCTCATGTACATCCGTTACCTCAAACACATACGATTTGTCACTTGCACGCAGCACTACCTGCACCTGTCCGGTCGGACTCTCTTCGTTCTGATAGATGTCTACCTTCAAAATGGCACCATTCTCCAAATCACGCTCATACTCCGTATAACCGTATGTTTCCTTATTGTTTCCGCTAAATCCACTACTAAACCAGACTGCGACCACCAAAATCAACAACAAAAACAAATAAAAGCCGTAGCCCTTTACAAACTTACTCACTTACTCATTTCCTCCCGTTTTATAATTCAACCACTCCTATGTAAGGAAGGTTGCGATACTTCTGCTGGTAATCCAGACCATAGCCTACCACAAAAGCATCCGGAATCTGAAAGCCGGTATAATCTACCGTTACCTCTGCTTCGCGGCGATCCGGCTTGTCAAGCAGGGTACACAACTTCAGACTCTTCGGATTTCTCTGCTTTAATACCTCCATCAAAGAAGACAGGGTACGTCCGGAATCAATGATATCCTCTACGACCAACACGTCCTTGCCCTCAATAGATTCGTCCAAATCCTTCAAAATCCGCACTCTGCCGCTGCTGGTTGTCTCATTACCATAACTGGACACCGCCATAAAATCCAGAGAACACGGCTCTGTAATGTACTTGGACAGCTCAGTCATAAAATATACGCCGCCCTTCAGTACGCATACCAGATGAATCGCTTTTCCTGCATAATCTTTGCTGATTTGTACCGCCATCTCTTGTATTTTCTCTGCTACCTCTTCTTTCGGAATCAATACACTAATCTTCTCTGCCATCGTACATTTATCCTTTCTCTCTTAATTCTGCCACAAGAACACGCTTTGTATTCTCATCGACATAAAGACCATCCTCTGACCGCACTCCGATACACCACAAAATCCGACTTCCGGCAGCCAGCAGAGCAAGCTGCTCTCGCTCCGCACGCGGCACCTTCCGGTCGATCAACAGCGACTTCAGTGACTTTTGGCTTCCATCTTTATGTATAATCATATAATCTCCCGGCAGCCTTCTGCGAAGCGCCAGGCTATTCCCTATTTTATCATAATCAAACCATTTCGTATAGTTACTTTTGGGAATTTTAACGTTTTTTTCATCGTTTGAAAACAAAATCAAGGAAAGTCGCAGTTCCCACTTTCCCAAATCAAGCGTACAAGGAAGCTCCGAAATCTTCTGATTCTTTGGCTCTTCTGACGGCTCCTGTTCCTTCATTCGACGAAGCTGGAGCTGCTCATAGCTCTTCTCTGCGCGGATTCCATACGGCAAATGCAGGCTTCTTCCGGTATCACCGACAAGCAGCTCCTCCAGCGCCTTGATATGCACTCTGCCGAAGTCCTCTGCCCTCCCCGCAAGCTCCTTCCATATCCGAAGCCACAGCTGCTCCCGCAGCACCTGCGGTGTTTCCTGCAAGGCATTGACCGAAAGGCATCGTACCGTCCCTGTATCATCGTCTTTGGCATTTGCCAGAACCACCTTAGGATACCGTTTGTCTGCTTCCTGCTCAAGATATGCCTGCACCCTGCCAAGCTCGACTGCCAGCTCTGCCAGATGCTCGGCTGCTTTGGCATTGACTCCCTCGGTGGCTGTCGGTAAAATCTGATGCCGAATCCGATTGCGGGTATAGTCCGCGGTCAGATTAGTGGCATCCGTCCGCCATGTCAGCTGCCGCTCCAGCAAAAACTCCTCAATCTCCGCCCGACTAACTCCAAGCAGCGGTCGGATGATGTTTTCCCTGCAAGCAGGTATTCCGCAAAGTCCCCGCAGACCACTTCCCCGAAAGGCATGGAACAAAACGGTTTCTGCCTGGTCATTGCGATTGTGCGCCACTGCAATCCTGCTGCAATTACATTCCCGTGCCGCCTCTGCAAATGCTCGATAGCGCACTAGTCTGCCCGCTTCCTCCACAGAGCAGCCCTCTGCCTTTGCCACCGCCGGCACATCCTCGTATATCACGCGACACGCAATCTCTCTTTGCTCACACGCTTCCTGCACAAATCGTGCGTCTTCATCCGCCTCGTCCCCACGGATTCCGTGATGGACATGAACCACGAACAATGTCAGCGCATAGCTTTCCCGAAGCGAATGCAGCACCTCCAGCAGACACATGGAATCTGCACCTCCGGAAACGCCTAATACTACCCGGTCTCCCAATGAGAGCATATGAAATTGTTCCAGCTGCTTTTCTACCCTTGCAATAAAGTCCATTTCGACTTCCCTCTTTGCGTAATGTTTTCCTGCCTGTTATTGTACACCAAACCGCCAGAAAACTCAAATACGAATTCCGATCGCCACGTTACATCCCCCTACGAAATACCCCGGTTACCAGCACCGTCATGTCGTCCTTCGGCTGATACTTTTCCCGAAACATAGCCGCATCCAGAATCGCATTGGCAAGCTCCTGCGGATTGCTGCTTTTCGTTTCTGCCAGTGCCGCCCGCAAAAATGCCTCTCCCTCGATTCCGTCCAGTACACCATCCGACAGCATAATAATATAATCCCCATGGTAGAGCTTTTTCTTTTTGGTTTCACAGGAGATGCAGGATAAGATACCCGCCGGAAGATTATCCGAACACAAGCTCTCCATCCAGTTTTCCCGCAATATGTAGGTTGCCGCCGCTCCCGCCTTCATAAAATCACACATTCCGGTTGCTAAATGCAGCACACAGATATCCATTGTCGAGAACATATTATTATCCGTCCGCAGCACAAGCATGGAGTTAATCAGCTTCATTGCAGCTTCCTCCTTAAAGCCTGCCTCCAAGAACTGCTCCAACAGTTCAATGACCAGCTCGCTTTCTCTGCAGGCTGCCTCACCGCTTCCCATCCCATCGGAGAGCAGCATAATAAATTCATCTCCCTCCGGGTACAAAAACGAAAAATTATCTCCCGAAATTCGACTGTCCGCACGCGCAGCTCGCGCCACACCGGTCAGCACCTGAAAATTAGCATCCTCACGAAATACATATTCAGCATAGTCCCGTCCAATGACATTGCGGGAATCCTCGCCCGGAATCAGCTTTTCTCCCAGCATATTACTAAGCAGCAGCGCTGCCTCCTTGGTCGTCACACATCTTCCCTTGCGACATTTTGCCGTCATATGCAGCTCGACACCACCGTCCTCTAACTCAATCAAAAGCATCTGACGTGCCTTAATCTGTTTGAGCCAAAGCTTGGCATATATCGTTCCCGGCAAATACCACGCACGTTTTCCCTTGTGCTCCAGATTTCCTGCGAATTCTCCTACGATTCTCGCCATTTCCGAAAGCTGGTCTGCTACCGCCTCTCTGCTTTCATTCAGCCTGCTGCGCCAGAGCATACTCTGCCTTACTTGAAAAATACTTCGGTGCAGCTCCTCAATCAAGCGTCCGCCTTGATTGCAATGTTCCAAAAAGTCCGCATAGCTTTCCCTGCCAGCCTCCGTTTCACCGCTTTGCACCAGAGCTACCAGCTGCTGCATCGCATGATAGCTCTCCTTCTGTTCTCTCTCCCAGCAGCGTTCGCACTCTGCACAGCCCTTGCACACCTGAAAGGATACCTCCTCCAAAATCTCCGGTATCATTCGATCCTCCTGTATCTTCAAAGGCTCTGCAAAGCTCGTTACACTCTTAGATAAGCGCTGAAAGGAACCTGCAATTCCATTCAATCTTCTGCGTATATCGCTCTGCATCTTCCATTCAATGACTTCTTCCTTCCTCATAGCCCGTTACTCCTTTCCCTTTCTTCGGATTATAACGGTTACTATTCCGTTTTTTTGTCAAAATCATGGACAAGCATACAAAAATTCATTGACATAATTCTTGAGTACTCAACATAAAGAAGAACGTAACGTAAAAAAAAGAACACTGACTAGCAGTGTTCTTCTATGATTCGTAGCGAGAGGGGGATTCGAACCCTCGACACCACGGGTATGAACCGTGTGCTCTGGCCAACTGAGCTATCTCGCCAAACAGACAATCCATATTATATGCAGAAAAAGCCGAATTGTCAAGAACTTTTTTGAAATTCTTTTCAAATCGAACTTTTTCTGCAAAATACACGCTTTATTCTTCTCTCACAGCTTCCTCACGCTCTACACCGTCATAATACGCCTCAAGCTTTTCTCTGCACCGTAAAAATACCATTCCCATCTCCGGATCAAAATGCGTTCCCAGCGATTCCTGCATAATCCTGTATGCCTGCTCGTAGCTCATCTTTTCCTTGTAGCAGCGGCGGCTTACCAGCGCATCATATACGTCTGCCAACGCCATGATTCGTGCCTCTAACGGAATCTCTTCACCCCTTAGCCTCTCCGGATAACCGGTACCGTCCCAGCGCTCATGATGATAATGCGCGATATTCTTCGCAATCTGCACAAACTCTTCATCCTCTACGCCCATCAATACGGTCTCGACAATCTTTTCACCGATTTCGGAATGTACCTTCATCAGACAATATTCTTCTTCTGTATATTTACCCGGTTTTCTAAGAATACGATCCTCTACCGCAATCTTACCCAAATCGTGCATCGGCGCTGCCTTGATTACATTGCTGCAGAATTTCTCCAGCTCCGGTGTCCGCCGCTCCATGCTGTTCTTCCACTCATTGACCAGAATCTCTACCACCTTACTGGTACGCTTAATGTGACCACCGGTATTAAAATCACGGTTCTCTACCATATTCGCCATACCGAGCACCATCTGATTCTGAATCGCCAGTACATGTGCCGTCTTTTCCTCTACCGCATGCTCCAGCTGTTCGTTGTAATTGTTCAGCAGACGGATATACTCCTGCTGCTTTGTATCATCCAAAATTTCAATCAGATAACCCTTTTGCTTCTTTTCATGATACATCAGCGGACGAATCTTGCACTTATATTCCACTTCCCCATGCCGGAAATAGTGTACATTGTTCTCCGGATTTTCCCTAAATTCATCCATCCATACGATAATATGCGTTGTCAGCTTTCCTACCGGTGCAATCAAGCGGTCCACACGCAGTCTCTTCAGCTCCGGAAACTGCTCCTTCGCTACTTTGTTGCTGTTCAGATAATTGCGCTTCTGGTCAAAGGTCACATAACCGTATCCGCTCTGCTCCTCAATCGTATTCCCAACAGTCATCGACACATCATGCATCTGAATCCGGTGAAGCAGCAGTAACAGCACGATACTGTCAATTATATACGCACAAGGAATGAACTCCAGCTTAATACCTAACAGCTTTTCCACCAAATAAATCAGCATAGACATAATATTGATCAGCACAATATAAATCATGTTCTTGTAAGAAACGATTCGTTTCTTTGCCAAAACATATGCAATCAATGCCAAATTGAGTATCACATAGCCAACCAGCAATATCAGATACAGGCGGTGTCCCCAGGCATACTCCTTCTGTATGTAGGTGATTCCGTCAATCTTCGTCATTTCGACGCTCTTGTAATAAAAATCACCATACTCATAGAACAATACCATCATATAGACCGCGGTACTGCAGCAAACCATCGGTATCAGGAAGCACCGCTGCACTTTGCCGCGAATTCCGCTCAAATCCAGAATGATAAGACACACGAAAATCGGCAGAAACAATCCGCCAATGTAAGCAAGCTTTGTACCAAGCATTGCTACCTCCAGCGTATTTGCCGTTACCGTAATAAAATAGCCGACATTCGCAAAGAAAATAATCGAAAAGATAATACCAAAGCAAATATTACCACGCTTTTGAAAATGTGCCAAAAATGCAATATTAAATATTGATAATATAATCGCTGCAACATACATTGCCAATATCATATGTAAATCACCTCGTATTGAATATACTATCATTTTACCCTTTTTTCAGCAAAAAAGCAACGATTTCGTACATTTCCTTCGAGTTTTTTCAAAACTAGCTAAATAAGTACTATGAAAAGAGTTTACTCCGTAAACTCCCGCGTGTCAAAGCAATTACTTTCCTTTTACGTCAAAAACAAAACTGACGGAAACGAACGCATAAGTTTTCGTTTCCGTCAGCTCTGTCATTCTTATTTATGCACCGATTGCGTTTCCGGTGTATAACTGATAATATTTGCCCTTTTCTTCAATCAACTGGTCATGCGTACCACGCTCAATAATACGTCCCTGCTCAAGTACCATGATACAATCCGAATTTCGTACCGTAGAAAGACGGTGTGCGATAACAAAGGTCGTTCTTCCGCTCATCAGGCGGTCCATGCCCTCCTGCACAATACGCTCAGTTCTCGTATCAATAGAGCTGGTTGCCTCGTCCAAAATCAATACCGGCGGGTCCGCAATCGCCGCTCTTGCAATCGCGAGCAGCTGTCTCTGTCCCTGACTCAGATTGGAACCATCTCCGGTCAGCATTGTATCATAGCCCTGCGGCAGTCTGCGGATAAAACTGTCGGCATTGGCAAGCTTTGCTGCTGCAATTACCTCCTCCTCCGTCGCATCCAGCTTTCCGAAACGTATATTCTCCTTTACCGTACCGGTAAAGAGATGCGTATCCTGTAATACAATGCCCAGCGAACGGCGCAGGTCATCCTTCTTAATCTTGTTGATGTTTATGCCGTCATACCGAATCTTACCATCCTGAATATCATAAAAACGGTTAATCAGATTCGTAATCGTCGTCTTTCCGGCACCGGTCGAGCCGACAAATGCAATCTTCTGTCCCGGCTCTGCGAAAAGCTTGATATCGTGCAATACCATCTTTTCATCCGTATAACCAAAATCCACACCGTCAAAAACAACAGCTCCGCGCAGCTCCTTGTAGTCTACCGTACCATCTGCCTGATGCACATGCTTCCATGCCCAGCGTCCGGTACGCTCGGTGGTCTCGGTCAGTTGTCCGTTTACCTCCGCCGCGTTGACCAGCGTTACATAGCCCTCATCCAACTCCGGCTGCTCATCCATCAGCTTGAAAATACGCTCCGCACCTGCCATTGCCATAACAATCGCATTCATCTGCTGACTGACCTGATTGATTGGCATATTAAAGCTCTTATTGAAGGTCAGAAAGCTCGCCAGACCACCCAGCGTAAAGCCGCCGACTCCGTTTAACGCCAGCAAACCGCCGACCATGGCACATACCACATAGCTCACATTACCTAACTGCGCATTAATCGGTCCTAAGATATTGGCAAAGGTATTCGCCCGATCCGCACTGACAAACAGCTTCTCGTTCAGCTCATGGAACGCCTTCTTGTTCTCTTCCTCATGACAGAACACCTTAACAACCTTCTGTCCGTTCATCATTTCCTCGATAAAGCCGTTAGCAGCTCCTAGATTTCTCTGCTGCTCCAAAAAGTATTTGCCGCTGTTTCCTGCCGCCTTCTGTGTACAGAACATCATGACTGCAACCATAACCAGCGTAAGCACTGTCAACGGTACACTCAACACCAGCATACTGATAAACACGCTGACTACCGTAAATACACTGTTGATAATCTGCGGAATGCTCTGACTGACAAGCTGACGCAGCGTATCAATGTCATTCGTATAAATCGACATAATATCGCCATGCGAATGCGTATCAAAATAACGAATCGGCAGCTTCTCCATCTTTTCAAACAACTCATTTCGCAGATTGCGCAGCACGCCCTGCGTTACATTAATCATGATACGGTTGTAAGTAAAATTCGAAACAATACCAATCAGATAAAAAATCGCTACCCGTCCGATTGCCTTTGCCAACGGTGTAAAATCCGGTGCATCTGTCAACAGAAACGGTTCAATGTATTCATCAATCAAGGTCTTTGTAAACATTGTTCCCTGCACATTTGCAATTACGCCCACAAATATAAGAACGAATACCAGCAAACAGGAAAATCTATAATCACGAAAAACATATTTCATTACGCGAGCCAGAAGCTTGCCCGGGTTTTTCACCTGCGGCTTCATGCCTCTCGGTCCCTTCGGTCCCATTGGTACTGCCATAATTAACCTCCATTCCGAAGTAATTTTACTTATTGTTCGTCAAAGTCACCACTGCCGCCGGTCTGAGACTCATATACCTCACGGTAAATCTCATTCTTCTCCAGCAACTCTTCGTGTGTACCAAAGCCGTTGACCTCACCATCCTCCATGACGATAATACGGTCTGCATCCTGTATACTGGAAACTCTCTGTGCAATAATTAGCTTCGTTGTATTTGGAATCTCCTCACGGAATGCCCGGCGAATCTTCGCATCCGTCGCAGTATCTACCGCACTGGTCGAATCATCGAGAATCAGAATCTTCGGCTTTTTCAGCAAGGCACGCGCAATACACAGACGCTGCTTCTGACCGCCCGAAACATTGGTTCCTCCCTGCTCAATATGCGTATTGTAACCATCCGGAAAACGGTTAATAAATTCATCCGCACACGCAAGCTCACAGGCTCTTCTGCATTCCTCATCCGTGGCATTCATATCGCCCCAGCGCAGATTCTCATAAATGGAGCCGGAGAACAGCACATTGTTCTGCAGCACAACCGCCACCTGATTTCGCAGTGCCTCCATATCATATTCTCTTACATCACGACCGCCAATCTTTACCGAACCCTCCGTTACATCGTACAGACGGCTTATCATGTTTACCAGACTCGTCTTTGCACTGCCGGTGCCACCGATGATACCGATGGTTTCGCCGGAGCGAATGTCCAGATTGATGTTCTTTAACACCAGCTTTTCACTGGTCTTGTAATAAGAGAAATTTACGTTTTCAAAGGAAATACTTCCGTCCGCTACCTCATATACCGGGTCTTCCGGATTCTTCAAATCGCTGGTTTCATTCAATACCTCCGAGATACGCTCCATACTGGCGGTACTCATCGAAATCATAACAAACACCATCGAAAGCATCATGAGATTCATCAGAATATTCATGCAATACGCCAGCAAGCTCATCAGCTCTCCGGTCGTCAGCTCACTGCCGACAATCATCTTGGCACCAAACCAACTGATTAATATGATACAGCCGTAAACGGTAAACTGCATCAACGGTGAATTTAGTATTACATTGGTCTCTGCCTTAACAAAAATATTATAGATATTCTGACTCGCTTTTTTGAATTTGGAGGTTTCCTCCTCTTCTCTTACATACGCCTTTACAACTCGAATCGCAGACACGTTTTCCTGTACGGAGGCATTCAGCTCATCATACTTCGGAAACGCCATACGGAAATACTTCGTCGCACGGCGAATAATGAAAAAGAGCGCAACACCCAAAAACATTACCGCAATCAGATAAATCATCGAGAGCTTTGCATTAATCGAAAATGCCATAATCAGCGCACAAATCATGCTCGCCGGCGCTCTCATCATCATACGAAGTACCATCTGATAAGCATTTTGGAGATTGGTCACATCCGTAGTCAGACGAGTAACCAGTCCTGCCGTACTGAATTTGTCGATATTCGCAAAGGAAAAGGTCTGAATATGGTCAAACATCTTTCCACGCAGATTTTTTGCAAAGCCCGTCGCTGCCTTGGCGCCATACCGCCCGCCTGCCAGACCGCCAACCAGTCCAATCAGCGCTACTACAATCATCAACGCGCCGACCTTATAAATGTGATTCATATTTCCGGCATTCACACCATCATCAATGATGGACGCCATCAAAAACGGAATCATCGTTTCCATCAGTACCTCCAGCAGCATAAAAAGCGGTGTTGCTATCGACGCTGCCTTGTACTCCTTTACCTCCTTTAACAGAGTTCGTAACATACTATTCCCCCATTCTGAAGCGATTTTTCTTGTTCTGCCATATTCTTCTTCCTTTCGCCCTTTTCTGTCATAGAATGCAAGCCTGCAAAGCAAACTCGCCTTCTGCCTCATGGTCACAAAAATGCTCTGCCTATTCCGGCAGAGCATTTTTATTTTGTTCGTTACCGTATTGTTTTGTCGTGAACATTCTACTGCAACTCACATTCGGTGTCAATGACTTTATATTTTTTTCACTTTTTCAAAAAGTAAGCAATTCCGATGGTTCCCATGCCCGAATTGCAGCTTGAGGATACGGACGATTGCTCCAAAATTACCTGTTCGAACGGCATCAGTCGCTTTATCTCACACAAAAGCTCCTCCTGCTGCTTCACGCTGCAGCCGGCATGCGTAACATAAACAATCCTTCGGTCTACTCTCCATTTGCGCCAAAATTGCAACCGGACATACTGACGAATTGCTGTATCAATTTTACCGAACCATGCCATCCGAATCGCTAAATGATCCTGTTTTATCTTCATACACGGATGCAAAGAAAGAAGCTCGCATAGCTTTGATACAAAACTATTCACATATCCTCTTTCCCGGAATATACGAATCGACGGCAACAAAAAGCTCGCTGAAATTCGAGGTTTTACCTTGCCCAGTTCACGGTAAATCTCCTGGATTCCGTATCCGTCCTTTGCCATCTTGGCAGCATGCAATACTAACAGTCCCTGACCTCCGGAAATATGCCCGGAATTAATGACATGCACATGTCCAAAGCTCTGCGCTGCTTTTACTGCCTTGTCATAGCTGCTTCCCATCTGTCCTCCCATAGAAATATGGATGACAGCCTCTGCGTCCGTCAACACCTCAGCAAAGAAATTTTCATATTCCTCCACCGATGCACTGTCTGCGTAAATATCGCTGCTGCAGGTGTTCATCTGCCGCGCCAGATTCTCTGAATCCAATTCCTTGGTATCTCGAAAACGTCCGTGACTTGTCTTTACATACAAATACATCAGTTGTATATCGTATTGCTCTCGCAATGCCTCCGGAATATCACATACGCAATCCGAGGTAATGCATATTTTTCTTCTCTTACGCTTTACGGTAAATCTGCCGCTATCGCTTTGTACCTCGCTCTCGGTCTGGCGATATTCTACCACGTCTAACGGCAATAATTCCAGAATGCGCTCCTCTAACAGCAAGCCATTGACCGGTTTCTCCAGATAACCATGAAAGCCATAGGAAATATAGGTCTGCTCGCCACCCGGCAGTACATTACCGGTCAATGCAAGCACCGGTGTTTCTCTGCACAGGCTGTTTTCCTGCTTACGCAGAGCACGCAGCGTCTCTAATCCGCTCATTTCCGGCATCATATAATCCATCAGAATCACATGATAATACTTCTTTGCCGCAGCCTCCAGACATTCCTTGCCGCTTCTCGCTACATCCACCTGCACTCTGGTTGCACGCAGCAGCTTCGCTACCACCGATGCATTCATCTCGTTATCATCCACCAGCAATATCTGTGCCTCCGGTGCTTCAAACAGCTGCCGATACTGCTGCCGCTCCACTGCTACATTCTGTATCAGCGTTGCCGCATTTTCAATCGGAGTCGAGTCAATGACCTTCTGCTCCAGCGTTACCGTAAACGTCGAACCCTTCGTGTAGATACTGTCTACCGTAATCTCGCCACCCATCATGTCGGTCAGCTGCTTTGTAATCGCCAGACCCAGTCCGGTGCCCTCTACCTTATGTGTATTGGCGGCATCCACCCGCTGAAACGAATCGAACAGACCGCTCATATCCTCTTTTTTGATACCGATTCCGGTGTCCGCAATGGTCATCCGCAGCCGAATTCGGTCTGCTGCAAGCCACTCATTATGTACCTCCAGCGTAACCGAACCATTTTTCGTATACTTGACGGCATTGGACAGGATATTCAGCAACACCTGACTGATACGCTTTTCATCTCCATGCAGGGTTTTTGGCAGACTCTCATCAATATGAACCAAAAACTCCAAATTCTTTTTTCTTGCATTTACCTTAACCAGCTTTACAATACGCTCTAACAGCAATCTGGTATCATAATCTGCCGGAATAATTTCCATCTTGCCCATCTCTATCTTGGACATATCCAGAATATCGTTGACCAGCTCTAACAGCATCACGCTGGCATTCTGAATGTCGATGGCATTTTCCATGATTTCTTCCGAAGCACCCTCGCGCAGAATCATCTCATTCAAACCGATAATGGTATTAATCGGTGTACGGATTTCATGACTCATATTGGCAAAAAAGGTATCCTTCGAGCGTCCCAGCAGCTCTAACTCCTTCGTACGCTTCTTTACTTTTTTCCATTCCTTATCATACATATTGATTTGGAATTTTAAGATTGCAGAAATGGTAATACCGACCAACAGCATGGAAAACATCGTATCAAAGAATGTATTTTCATGCACAACCAATTTTTCCGCAAATTCCGGATAAAAGTATGTAGCCGAATACAGCGCAATGTCCACTCCGATTGCCAGTATAGCAAATACAATCAGTCTTTTTCCGTGAAACATCAGGGTAACATATGCCATACCCAGCACCAGCCAGATTTCTGCTCCGCCGCCTACGCCGCCATAACCGAGAAATACCAGCGGAAGCAGGAAAAAAATCAGCAATATGCCAAGCAGAATCGTAGCAATGTCTGTTTTCTCTGCCATAAAGGTAAGATAGCCGGAATACAGCATAATCGCAAGCGATACCAACAACGCTACCATCAGCCAGGAAAATCCGTGCAATACCGCTTCCTCCAGCACCGCCAGCGCAAACACTACGGTACCAAGAGCCAACAATATTCGAAAGAAGCGTTCTTTTATTTCAATTTCTTTTCCTGCTATCATTTCATAGATACGCTTTATCATAGTCGCCTGCCTCCATCATGCTCTAAAAACATACTTTACCTTTCGAACTTTTCCTTAATTCCGGTCAACACACTCAGTGCCGACATATAATCCGACATCTCTATCTTTTTGTGTAACGGTGCGAGCGCCTCGCGCAATGCATTTCCCCGATAACTGTACTTTTGAAGTTCTGCCAATACCGCATACATCTCGGTTACATCAAAGGAATACGCTGCATTCTCAAATTCTGTTGTCAGGCGTGCAAAATCGGATGCGCTTAATTCCTCCCCCGCCTCCTGCGGCTCTGCCTCTACGGTTGCTTCCTCTGCCGTCTCTGCCTGTTGCCCGCCAATCAGCTCATGCTCCTGCAATATGGCAAAAATCCGGTCGTATTCCTCTAACATTGCCCCATGATGCTTTTGCAGATACTCTTCGTCACCGTTCTTTCCTGCCTGCTCCAAAGCCTTCGCCATTTCAGACAGTCTTGCAACACCGATACTTGCCATGCCGCTCTTTAATGCATGCACCTGTATCGTGTAATTCTTCCAATCTGCCGCCATAAACAGCTGCTGAAGCTGCTCTCTGGTCTGCGCACTGTTTGTATAATACATTCGCAACGCTTCGATATAATTTTCCAGACTACCGCAGTACGAGATTCCCTTCTTTACATCAAAGTCCTCCGCAAAGAACTCATTTCCGTTCTCCTGCTGCGCTTTTTCCACATTCTTTTGCTCGGATACCTTGATAATCTTATTTCTCGGAATATGACGCTTTAATACACGCTCCAACACCGAAAGCTCCACCGGCTTCGATACATAATCCTGAAATCCGTTGGTAAGAAACATTTCCCGCACACCGGCAATCGCATTGGCGGTCAGTGCAATAATCGGCACCTCTTTGTAATAGCTGCCCTGCTTTTCACGGATATGCTGCAGTGTTTCAATACCGTCCATCTCCGGCATCATATGATCCATAAATACAAAATCATAATTCATGGATTCGATTTTTTCCAGTGCCTGACGACCGCTGATGGCTGCCGTCACACGCACCTGATACGGCTTCAATAAGCCCTCAAGTACTCTGGTGTTCATTACATTATCATCAACCACCAAAATATGCGCATCCGGCGCAATAAAGCGCTCCTGATGCAGATGATATGCTTCGGTAGTACTGTGCGCCAGCTTTTCCTCATTCAGCACCGACACGACATTCAGCAAGAAAAACGGCTTAAACAGACGCTTTATCTGTGGATTGGTCAATCGTTTTTCCTGCATATGGTCTACCGCAACAACCACATTCGTACTAAATGCCATTTCATCAAAATAATCTACTGCATTCCAATATTCACTCAGCCCAAGAAAGATATGTGTCAGCTTTTCTCTTTCCGAACATCTCTTTAATTCAGCCAAATCCTGGCAAGCATAGCATTTGATACCCAGCTGCTCTGCCATATGCACAATCTGCGTCCGATACTCGTTGCGAAGTGCCGGTAAGGTAAAATGCTCTCTGTCCAGATAAACGGCAATATTCATTTCCTTTGCATTATATACTGAAACGATAGGTGTCTCGTTTACTACCTTTTGCGGAATTACAAACTGCACCTCGCTGCCTTTTCCATATTCACTGCGGACGGTCAAAAATCCGCCCATTTTCTGTATGATTGCCTGCGAAATCGCCAGTCCGAGTCCGATTCCCTCTCCCCGGCGGTTTCTGCTGGTATCTACCTGATTGAAGCTGGTAAACAGCTTCTCTAAACTTTCCTGTGTCATACCGATACCGGTATCCTTAATTGACACAATCAGGTTCATTCCATAGCTTTCCTTACGATAGCCGACCCGAATGGATACATAGCCCTCATTGGTAAATTTGATTGCATTTCCGACCAGATTCATCATAACGCGTCGAATCTTCTGCTCATCACCAATCAAACCTGCCGGCAGGGTCGCATCACAATCCACCAGCAGCTCGACCGGCTTTTCATACAGCTTTGCCATTGAGATGCTGATAATATCGTTTAAGGTTGAGGAAATATTGTATTCCTCCTCTACTACTGCTACATTTCCGGATTGCAGCTCCGAAAAATCCAAGATATCACTTACAACCGAAAGCAGGTTTCTTCCTGCGTTCTGAATGCTGTACACATTCTCCTGCATGCCGTCCTCCAAACGCTCACGCAGTATAATCTCACTAATACCGCAAATGGTATTAATCGGAGTACGGATTTCATGACTGACATTCGCCAGAAAATCATCCTTACTCTTCTCCATGTTTTTCAAATCTTCAATGGTTTGCTGCAGACGTACTTGATTTCCCTTCTGCCGTTTTACCAGATAATCCAGCGCATACTGCGTACAATATACCGGCACCAGACCAAAAAATACCCTTATAAAATCTCCCACCGAATTTATCTCTATTGTATGAAGTCCACAAACATGAAATACTGCCATTCCTGTAATCGAAATGAAAGCCAGCAATATCGGTCCCCGCATTTCATACAAAGCAAGCAATACTAAAATTGCCATATATGTAGGTAATGCCTGTGATAAGCTTCCCAAAAATGCAGAATATACTCCTGCCGCTACTTGTAACAGAATCGTCAGGAAATATACGCGGAATGAATAAGTACGGAACCGAACAAAAAATTGAACCCATGCGCTGGCGAGCGCAATGCCTATCAGGGCAAATGTCATCTTCGGAATTTGCTCATGGGACATCAGAAAAAGAATGGCGATAACATAGATACTATAAACCGTCAGCACCAATCTCTCTCTATTCCTCAATTTTTTCTCCTGAAATACCTTTTCTTCCTGCATCTTTATCACCTACTCTGCGTCTAAAAGTCAAGTATGCCGGTGTCATTCCGGCACCGGCATACTAATAATCATTAATACTTTCCAAAGCCCTCGCCTAAGGAAATAATTCTTTCATTGTCATTGCCTGCATAGGTCTTTCTGGCGGATTTCGTCATAGCCACCATAGACATTTCACGACTGTCACCAACCTGATAAGCCGAAAGCAGCTCTCTCATGTGGATTGCCTGATTTGAAAGCTCTTCACTGGCCGCCGCACACTCTTCGCTTGTTGCAGAATTGGTCTGAACTACCTGCGATACCTGACCAATCGCCTGGTCTACCTGAGCTACTGCCGTTGCCTGATAGTTCGAAGACTCTGCAATTCCATTGATAAGTACTTCACTCTTCTGTACCGCTTCGGTAATCTCTGCTAATGCCTTCGCAGTATCATCCGCAATCTTGGAGCCTGCTGCTACCTTTGCAATCGAATCCTCGATTAACTCTGCTGTTTCCCCTGCCGCCGCAGAACACTTTGCTGCCAGATTACGAACCTCTTCTGCTACTACTGCAAAGCCCTTGCCGGCATCACCTGCTCTTGCTGCCTCTACTGCTGCATTCAGTGCCAGAATATTGGTCTGGAATGCGATATCATCAATTACCTTAATAATCTTGGAAATGCTCTCGGAAGACTTGTTAATATCCTCCATTGCTGCCACCATCTGATGCATTTGCTCATTTCCTTCTTTTACATCTTCAATTGCATGTCCTACCAGCTCAGCTGCTGTATTTGCCTGTGTTGCGTTCGTTCTGGTCTTTTCTGCGATATCATCAATCGAAGCAGTGATTTCTTCGATGGCGCTTGCCTGCTCTGTGGAACCCTGTGCCAGTGCTTCACTTGCGCTTGCTACCTGTGCAGAACTGGTCATTACCTGATATGCAGCCTCCTTGATACTGGTAATCGACTGACGATTACCAGCTAACATCTGCTTTAAGGAAAGATTCAGGATATCCTTATTCGAACGAGGCGTAATCTCTACCAGCATATTACCGGTTGCTGCCTCTTCCATTACCTTCTCCTGATTACGCATATTTTCTACCATTACCTGATATGCGTCAATCAACTGACCAAACTCATCATTTGAACGCTTCTCCAGCTTTACATCCGTATTACCTGCTGCAATCTCTGCCGTTGCATCAAGCAGCTGCTTCATCGACGTACGAATCGTACGAAGAACAGTAAGAGATAATGTTGCACTAATTGCTACAAATGCGATAAAAAGAATTGCGGTATAGTATCCGTAGGATTTCAAATATCCGACCGGATCCGTTTCTCCTACCATATGCTCTGCTGTTGCATAACCAGAATACAAGGTCCATACCAATAATAAATCTAAAATAAAAAATCCAAGACCTACTTTCTTATATAATGACCAATTTTTCATTACGCTTCCTCCTCTTTCCCTTGTGCTTTTTTACCTGCTTCACCCTGCTCCGCATCCTCGGCTGCCTGCTCCATGAACGCCAGGTCTTCATCATTGATTAACTTGTCCGGATCCAGCAAAAGCTTTACATCCTCACCAACCTTACCGATTGCATAAACATAATGATTCTGCATCCGGTCCGCCTTACCGATGGACGGTGATGGTAAAATATGCTCTTGGCGAATTTCTACGACCTCAGCAATCTTTTCTACAATCAGACCAACTACCGTCGATTTTACGTTAATCACAATGATACAGGTTCTGTCATTGTATTCAAACGGATCTTTCTTAAAACGTAACCGTACATCAATGACAGGAATAATCTTTCCACGCAGATTAATGAGTCCCTTAATATAATCCTCACACTCAGGAATCGCCGTAATTTCCTGGAATACTATAATTTCCTGAACATACTGGATTTTTAATCCGTAATATTCGTTCCCGGACTTGAAGGTCACATATTTCCACTGCTGTGCATCAGATTCATCGTTGGTATTCATTACCAAGTCTGCCTTCTTATCTTCATCCATCAAACTTTTTTCCTTTCTGCTTATTTTATTCAAGGAATGCCGCAGGATCCAAAATCAAAGCAATGCTACCGTCTCCTAACTGGGTACAGCCCGACAATCCTTTTACTTTCTTTATGTATGCCGGAATCGGCTTTACTACGATTTCCTGCTTGCCGATTAAGCGGTCTACAAACAAGCAAATCTCCTTGCCGTCTACCTCCAGAATCAGCATCATGCCGTCCTTTACATCTCTCTTGTAATTCTTCAGGTGATACCATTCACCCAGACGCATTACCGGATAGCATACGCCACGAATCATGACGGACTCGGTACCGTTCGGGTCATGAATCATCATGTTCTCACGAACACTGACAAATTCCTTTACCACACCGGTTTCGATTACAAACGAGGACTCGCCCGCCTGCATTACCACACCGTCAATGATTGCCAGAGTCAACGGAATCTTCAAAATCATCGTACTGCCCTGTCCCGGTGTACTTTCAATTTCCAACGTACCGCCGATTGCCTGAATGTTGGATACTACAACATCCATACCTACGCCACGACCGGAATATTCCGTTACCTGCTCCTTTGTCGAAAAGCCCGGCAATGTAATAAACTGATATACTTCCTTGTCGGTATAAGCACTGTCCGGCTTATCCCACTCCAAAAGTCCCTGTCTTCTCGCCTTCGCAATAATCTGCTCGCGGTTCAGACCCTTACCGTTGTCCTGCACACTAATCCATACCTTACCGGATTCCGTCTTTGCAGACAGGGTAACTCTGCCTCGCTCCTTCTTGCCCTTTGCTTCTCTTTCTTCCTTCGTTTCGATACCATGATCGACCGAATTTCGCACGAGATGCATCAGCGGGTCAGAAATATGCTCAATAATATTCTTATCTACCTCGGTCGTATCTCCCACCATCTCAAACTCGATATCCTTACCAAGCTTTCTGGAAACATCGAACACGATTCGATTCATCTTTTGGAACGTATTGGTCAGCGGCATCATACGCATCGACATAATAACGTTCTGCAAATCCGTTGAAATCTTCGACATCTGCCGCGCTGCCTTGCGGAAGTTGTCTAACTTCAAGCCCGGTACCTTTAAGTCGGAATTCTGCAATACTACCGATTCTGCAATTACCAGCTCGCCGATTAAATCCATCAGCATATCCATCTTGCTGACATCCACACTGATGAACGCTGCCTTTTCCTGCTTCTTCGGCTTGTCCTTTGCTAACTTCTTTACCTTACCCGGTTCCTTGGACTCAATAACGAAATCACCCGGTGCAATCTGCTTCTTCGGCTCCGGCTTTGCCTCCTCCGGCTTCTTTTCCACAATAACGGTATCCTCGCCGGCACTTTCCTCAATCAGAATCTCCGTTCCGATGCTGTCAAAGCCCATCTGGTATTCTTTTGCCGTACACTCGGCTATATCAACGCTTTCGATATCGTAGCCTACGCCGATAATACCCTTGATTTCTTCTGCACTGCTCTGAGACTGCAGTAAAATCTTAAAGCCGTTCTTTGCAATCTCCTCCGCCGCATTTTCATCCGAAATAATATCCTCCGGCAAATACAGCATATCCTCTGCGATTTCCTTCAGAGAGTAAACCGCCTTATATGCATGCACATTTACAAGCTCAGTTCCCTTTACAAAGGTAATATAAATCTTGTAAAAATGGCTTGCACTGGTTGCCATCGGCGCAATATAAAACTGCTTTGGTGCTTCGTAGGTGTTTCCCTTCGGCTCTTCCTTCTTGCCCTTCTTTGAGCTGCCGCCTTCACCCTTGATTTTGTTCAAAAACTCGTCCAGACCGGCTACCAAATCACCGGATTTTCCATCCGCTGCTTCGCCATTCTGGAGCTTGTCCATCTCGCCGGTAATGAAATCCGCAACCTCCAGCACATGCTCTACCAGTTCCATATGCGGTACATTCTGCGGATGTGATTCTCTCAAATAGTAGAATACATCCTCCAGCTTATGAGCAATTACCGTTACTTCATCAAACATCATAACGCCGGATGAACCCTTAATCGTGTGCATGGTTCGGAATATTTCATTAATGCCGTCTTCATCAAAGGCATCGGCATCCTTCTGTTCCAGAACGATTTCCTGCAATCGCTCTAACAGCTGCTGATTCTCAAACAAATATATGTCGAGCATGCCTTCGGTGCTAAACTCTTCAGACATAGATTTCTCCTTCCTTCCGATTTTTCCTGTATCGTATCACTAAATGAGTCCCAGCTTTTTTAATGCCTGCTCAAATCGTTCCTGATCAATTGGCTTTCCCGAATAAATCGTACAGCCCAAATCAAACGCCATCTTTACGTTCTTCTCATCATTCAGCGCGGTTGCCATAATGACCTTTACCGCCTGATCCTCCGGGATATTTCGCTCCTTCTCAATGTTGCGGATACCCATCAGTGCCTGATAGCCATCCATGACCGGCATCATGATATCCAGACAAACCAAGTCATACGGCTCATCCTCTTCCATCGCCATCATAAACGCATCTACGGCCTCCATGCCGTCTACGGTAACATCACAATCACCGTATTTGGACAGGAAATTCATCATAAATTTTCTTGTTACAAAATCATCCTCTGCAAGTAAAATTCTCATTTAATCCCCTTCTCTCTGCATATTATTTAAAATTGAATACGTTCTTCTTGCTATATCCGGCAGCTTTTCCTGATATCTCACTGCCCCTAAGTCATACGCTACCTTTGGCATACCGTAGACAACACAGGTGGATTCATCCTGACCTATGGTCTGCGCACCCGCATTTCGCATTGCAAGCAGTCCCTTGGCTCCGTCACCGCCCATGCCTGTCAGTATAATGCCGACTGCTTTTGCACCTGCTACATTTGCGACCGACTCAAACAGCACATCGACCGACGGTGAATGACCGTTGACCTTAGGTCCCTTCTTACATTCGACCTGATAGCCTCCATTGACCTTTACCAGTCTCATGTGGGCATCTCCGCCCGGTGCCAAAAGCACCTGTCCCGGCATGACCCGGTCTCCGGTTTTGGCTTCCTTTACCCGGACTCTGCATTTATCATTCAACCGGTTCGCATACATTTCTGTAAAGCCCGGCGGCATATGCTGTACTATCACAACTCCCGGGATGTTCGCTCCAAACTCCTGTATTACAGTCGCTATCGCTTCTGTTCCACCGGTCGATGCTCCGATGGCAATTACCATATCGTCTCCTGATTTCAGGGAAGCATCTGCGTTTGGTGATACCGTTCGCTTGAGATTGCCGATTTTGGCTGTCGAAGCAATCTTTATCTTCACTGCCAGCTCGCTTTTTATGAAATATTCCAGCTGACTCCTGTCTGAAACAACCGGCTTTGCCACAAAATCTACCGCTCCCGCCTGCAGTGCATCAAATACCTTATCACTCAATGCACTTATCATAACCACCGGCAACGGATACTGCGGCATCAGCTTTCTCAAAAACTCGATTCCGTTCATCCGCGGAAGCTCAATATCCAAAGTCATAACATCCGGCTTATACTTGATAATGGCATCCCTCGCCTCAAATGGGTCGGAGGCGGTCGCTACGACCTGTATCGCCGGGTCTTTATTCAAATTTCGCACGAGCAATTCCCGAAATACTAAGGAATCCTCTACTACCAATACTCTGATTTGACGCATAATCTATTTTATTCCTCTTTTCTGAAAATCGATGGCTGAATCAATCGAAACGGAGTCGAACTCCGGTCAATTGTTTCCGTCTGTCCTACAAACAGATAGCCTCCCGGCTCCATGTTGTCATATACCTTCTGAATCAATTCCCTTCTGGTCTTCGCGTCAAAATAAATCATGACATTGCGAAGAAAAACAACATGCATTTTTCGTTTAAAAGGAAACGGCTCCATCAAATTAAATTTCCGAAACAGTACTTCTTTTTTTAATTCTCCGGTTACCGAATAATGCTCATTGTCCGGCATCAGCCGAAAAAAACGCCGCTTCCACTGCTCCGGTACTGCGTTCAATGCTTCCTTGGAATACACTCCTGCCATCGCATGCTGCAACACCTCCGTCGAAATGTCCGTTGCCAGCACCTTCGTATCCCAGCTCGCATGCTCCAACCCGAAAAAATCCATCAGCACCATTGCAAGTGTATAGGGCTCTTCCCCGGTGGACGCTGCTCCGCACCAGATGCACAAATCCTTCCGCGCTGCCTCCTTTTGACGCAGCCACGGTAGCACAACCTTACGCAGATACTCAAAATGCTCCGATTCCCGCATAAAATAGGTATGATTCGTCGTAAGCATATTGACCAGTTGTCGCTCTAGCTCTCCGGTTGCATCCTGCTCCACCGCATTCATATATTCACTATAATTTGACCAGCCGCCGGCACGAAGATAATTCTCCATTCTTCCGTTGACAATCTCTTTCTTTCTGCTCATGTCAATTCCGTAACGACTTTTTAAAAATGTAAAAATCCTTAAAAATTCAGCTTCCGTTATCATAGTGTTCTACTTGCATACCCTTCCCACCAGTTATCTTAATGTAATTGACGCGATATCTTCTTGCAAATCTCCAACAGCTCCGCATTAAACCGGGTGCCTGCCTCATTCTGCATAATGCCCAGTGCCTCCTCGCGGCTGAACGCGGAACGATATGCTCTTTCCTCCGTCAACGCACAATAGGTACTAATCATCGATACAATCTGAGCCGAAAGAGGAATCTCATTTTCCTTCTTTCCGTCCGGATAACCGGTGCCATCCCAGTTCTCATGGTGATAATGTGCAATGTCGATTGCCTGCTTTAGGAAATCGTTGTAATCACCCGTCATGCTGATGTCCCTTAATATCTTGGCACCTACGGTTGTATGTGTCTGCATTACCTTGATTTCCTCCGGAGTCAGCCTGGTCTTTTTCTGCAGAATCTCCATCGGAATCGCCACATTTCCGATATCGGAAAGTGGTGCTGCTATCTCTATGGTATCAATAAATGAATCTGAAATATACTGCTCATAGCGCGGAGAAAACTGCATCGCCTGCGTCAGTATCCGACAATTGTAGCTTACCCGCTCCATATGTGCTGCATCGTAGGAGGAATTCTCCCGCGCAATGTTTGCCAGCGCATAAAGCATGGTTTTCTTTTCCCGCTCCATCTGTCTGACCTGCTCTGCCACCGAAACCTGCAGGCGTCGGTTGATTTCCTGCAGATTACGCGTCGCCTCATGCAGTCTTAGATGCACTCCGACTCTTGACTTTACTACTTCCGGAATAAATGGCTTAGTAATGTAGTCCTCGCCTCCCATTGCAAAGCCCTTGACTACATCCTGCGGGTCATCAAATGCCGAAATAAATACAATCGGAATATTCCGCAAATCCGGATTGCCTTTTATGATACGGCAAAACTCATAGCCGTCCATCTCCGGCATCGAAATATCCAAAAGAATCAGCTCCGGATTACAGTGCGGCAACAGCTTCACTGCCTGCATGCCATTCTCCGCCAATACCGGCTGATATCCCATATCCATTATGATATTTCTCAATATAAACCGATTTGTCTCCAAATCATCTACAATCATAATCCGCGCTGCTTGTGCGCCCGTTGTATCATTTCCCATACTTATCACCATTCCGACCTTATTACTTTATTGTATCTGTCGATTCGTGCAACATTGTCTGAAATACTTCAAATGCTGCTGTTGCTTTTTCATAGTTTTCTTTTTGTATTGCCATCTTCATCTTGAGAACCGCATTCTTTACTTCCTTTGGTGCGTTCTCAGTCAGCTGTTTAATACCATCCACAAACATCTCTGCCTTTTCCCAGTTCTCCATCTCTACACTGAGTACCAGCTTCGACAGCTTCTTTTCCAGTTCTGAAATATTTTCCTCAGTTCCGTATTCCCATGCATTTCCGTCGTCTGCATTGTTTTGCACTGACTGAAGCATCGATTCAACCACGGTCTGCGACACATTCTCGGTTACATGTCCCAGTTCCTCCTCCGGCAGCTCCACCCAGATGGAAAATGAAAAAGTGGAGCCTTTTCCTTTTTGACTCTGGACACCGATTTGTCCGCCCATCAGTTCGACCAGCTGCTTGCTGATATTCAGTCCCAAGCCGGTTCCGCCAAACTTTCGGGAGATAGATGCATCTACTTGAGAAAAGCTCTTAAACAGCTTGTCCTGATCCGCTTTATCAATACCGATACCCGAATCAATAACAAAGAAGAAAAGCTCTGCTCGGTTCTGCACCTGCGCTGTCTTTACTACCTCCAATGCGATTCTGCCCACACTGGTAAACTTACTCGCATTCGATAACAAATTATTTAAAATCTGAACGATTCGCAGCTCGTCCGCAATCACAAACTCCGGAACTGTCGGTGAAATTGTCACAAAAAACTCCAGTCCCTTTTCTATAATTTTATTTTGATGATTTCCCTTCACATAGTCAATCATGCTGCGAAAATGAAACTTCTGCGGCTCCAGCAGAAACTTTCCTGCCTCCAGCTTTGAGAAATCAAGAATATTATTGATAATATTGTGCATATCGCGACAGCCATGCTCAATCAGCTGCAGATTGCGCAGCTTCCGCTCATCTGTCTCGTACTCCAACAGCTCACGGGTATTGCCAAGAATTCCGTTTACCGGGGTACGCAGCTCATGCGTGACATTCGCTACAAACTCGGACTTTACCTTTAGGGCATCCTCTGATTCCTGCTTGACCTGAATCAAGGACTTCTCCAAAAATTCCTTCTGCGAAATATCCTCTGCCAGACACATATACTGTCCGCGATTCTTCGGGTCGGCAATCACTTTGGCACGTACCGCGAAGCAGGTACGATTCTTACGATATGCCATCAGCTCCTGCAATGTCAGGTCAAAACCAAGACTGGTTTCAAAGCCCTCCTCTGCATTGTGGAAGGTATTCGGAAAAATTTCACCGATATGCGTTCCCCGCAGTTCGTCGCCATATTCCAACTGCTGCTTTGCTGCCGTATTCGCAAAAATAATTCTTCCATTCTCCGCGAATACAAGAATCATTTCCAAAGCCTCTTCCATTGAAAACCAAAACAAATCTTCCTGAATCATTCCGCTACCTCATCGAACTTCGCACATTCCAAAGTTATAATCTTTCACTTTTCATAGTTCTGTATCTTAATTATATTAAATGTCTGCCTTTTTTTCAAGAAAAAAAGTAATTGTATAACAAATTTTTTACACAGATTTGACCAATCATTTACCCTCTGCAATCTGACCTTATAAAAAAATATCAATTTGGTGTTTTTCATATAACCAAATATAGAGTAAGATAGCGATAATTTAGCATATGCCAAAGAAAACAATTTGGAATGGAGGATTCGTATGAACAAAAAAAACACATTGCGTCTGGCTTTGGCTGCCCTCTTTGCAGCCCTTGCTTACATAGGCTTTCAATTTTTCCGCTTTGACTTAAGCGTCGGCGGCGAAAAAACCGCGTTTCATCTTGGTAATACCTTTGTGGTGCTGGCTGCCCTGCTACTTGGCGGCGGCTGGGGCGGAGTGGCAGGTGCCGTTGGTCTGACCCTTGCCGATTTGACCTCCGGTTATGCGACCAGTGCGCCAAAAACCTTTTTCTTAAAGCTTTGCATCGGTCTGATTACCGGTCTGGTGGCTCATATCATCTGCCATCTTTCGCAGGTAAAGGAAGCCAAAAAGGTGCTAAAAATTTCCCTGCTCGCTTCCGTCTGCGGTCTTGCCTTCAACATCGTGGCAGACCCGGTGGTCGGCTATTTTTACAAAAAATATCTTCTCGGAGTGCCGCAGGAGGTTGCCTCGGTTTTGGCAAAGCTAAGCTCTCTGACAACCGCGGTCAATGCCGTTTTGTCCGTTATTTTTGCTGTTATTCTGTACAATGCACTTCGCCCGGCACTCATCAAAGCCGGCTTATTTGTCTCGATTGGTAAGGAAAGCTAAGCGCTATCCGCCAGCGCCCTTGCCCGAGATACAGGTTCGAACAAAAACAACTCACAAATTCAGGAGGTTATTATGCTCACTGCACCTAAAAAGATAGCTGTTATCAACGATATCTCCGGCTACGGCCGCTGCGCACTGACGGTTGCATTGCCGATTATTTCGGCAATGGGCCTGCAGTGCTGTCCGGTACCGACTTCGATTTTTTCCAACCATACCGCCTACCCTACGTTCTTTTTTGATGATTATACCGACCGGATGCCTTCCTATATTGCGAAATGGAAGGAGCTTGGATTTACCTTCGACGGTATTCTGACCGGATTTTTGGGCTCCGCCGCACAGATTGATATCGTAGAACAATTTTTCAGAGAGTTCGGCAACACCGGAGCCAAAATCATCATCGACCCGATTATGGGGGACCACGGAACGACCTATGCCACCTACACTCCCGAGATGTGTGAGCGTATGAAGCAGCTGATTACACACGCAGACCTCATTACTCCAAATTTGACCGAGGCATGTATTCTCACCGATACCTCATATCGCGAGCATTTTTCCCGTAAAGAGCTGACAGAAATAATAATTAAGCTTGCGAAGCGCTGCCACGGCAGCATTGTCATCAGCGGAATTGATGCCGGCAGCTATCTTTGCAATGCCATCTACGAGCCGGGATGTGAGATTCTCTGGCAGAAAAGAAAACGTGTCGCCGCCGAGCGTTGCGGTACCGGCGATGTCTTTTCTTCCATCCTTGCTGCAGAGGCGGTGCAGAACAAACCGCTGCTTCCGGCGGTAAAAAAAGCCTCCGCTTTTGTCAGCCGCTGTCTGGCAGAAACCAGCCAGTGCAGCACCGACAAAAACGAAGGCGTATACTTCGAACCACTATTAAGATTTTTGTAATTCCAGCTTCTTCATATTCCGCATTTCAAATGCGACCAGCAATACTGCTGCCACTGCCGCCAGCAGGTCTGCAATCGGTCCGGCATACAGGATACCGTCAATACCGATTGCCATCGGCAAAAGCACCAACAACGGAAGCAGGAAGATAATCTGTCTCGTCATCGACAGAATCACACCCTTGATTGCCTTTCCGATGGAGGTAAAAAAGGTTGTCGTAATCGGCTGCAAAAAGTTCAAACAGGTAAAGAACATAAAAATTCGGAAATACTTTTCTCCAAATTCATAATATTCTGCGGAGCCTTCTCCAAACAATGCGATAATCTGTCGCGGTATCAGCTGGAACATCGCAAACGATGCCAGCGAAATGGCTCCGCCGGCAAACAATGCCATTCGGTATGCCTCCCGCACTCTTGCATAATTTCCCGCTCCATAATTGTAACTTTCAATCGGCTGCGTTCCCTGACCAATACCAATTACAATGGACATAAAAATCTGCGATACCTTCATAACAATACCTGCACAGGCAATCGGAATGGATTCACCGTAAGGCGAGAGCGCACCGTAATGCTTGAGCGAATTATTGAGTACAATCTGAACCACCATCATGCCAGCTGGTTAAAGAACGATGCCATACCAATCGAGGCAATCATCTTTACATAAGAGAAGCGAAGCACAAAATGCTTCTTTTCCAGCTTTACCGTCTTGCAACGACGCAGATACAGTATGACCAGAATACCCGAACATACCTGACCGATAATCGTCGCCCATGCCGCTCCTGCCATTCCCATATCCCATACCAGCACAAAGAGTGCATCCAGCACGGTATTGATGATTGCTCCGAAAAGATTGCAAAGCATTGTCATACGCGGACTGCCATCCGCACGAATCAGGTGTCCGCCACCAGTCGTCAGCAGCAAAAACGGAAAGCCGATTGCGGTAATGCGTACATACTCCTCCGCATACGGAAGTACCTCACTCGGCGCACCGAACAAGTTTAACAACGGAGTTAAAAACAGCTGTGCAATTACCAACAACACTACACCGCAGGCAACCAGCATAAAAAGTGCATTTCCCATATAATACGGTGCTTTTTCTTTTTCTCCCCGTCCCATGGACAAATTAAAGCAGGATGCGCCACCAATGCCGAAAAGCAGTGCCAATGCCAGACAAGAGGTAGAAAACGGAAAGGCGATATTCGTTGCCGCATTTCCAAGGGTTCCGACTGCCTGTCCGATAAACAGCTGGTCTACGATATTATAAAGTGCTCCCACAATCATTGCTACGATGCTCGGCACCGCAAACTTTACCATCAATTTTGATACCGGTGCAATACGCAGCGGGTTTTCTTGTATCTGTTCGTTCATAATCTTCCTCTATCTTCTAAAATCATCGTACCACTTTTATAATACCCCGATGCTGCGCATAATATAAATCCACAGCGTCAAGGTAAACGCAGAAAGCATTGTCGTCAGTACAACAATACTGGAGGTTAAGGTACCATCGTTCTTCATATTTTTTGCCATAATGTAGCAGCTCGGTGTCGTCGGCGAAGCAAGCATCACGATTAGCGCCATCAGCTTTTCCTCCCGAAAACCAAGCATCACGGCAATCGGTAAGAAAATGGCAGCAAAGCCCACCAGCTTCAAAAAGGTTGCCGCCAGACTCGGTTTCATTTTTGCCAATGCCTTTCGTCCTTCAAAGCCCGCACCGATTGCAATCAGCGCCAATGGCGAAGCCATCGAAGCCAGACTGCTGACCGTCTTGTCCACAAATACCGGAAAATCCACCTGTATCAGCGAAACTGCAACTCCCGCTGCAATCGCAAGAATAATCGGGTTTGTCAGAATATTTCGAAATGCTTTTTTTATTTTGGAGGTGTCGCGCTGCTTTGATGCCTCACGCGCTACTTCTCCGGCTCCGTCCAAAACCTTCCTGTCAACTTCCTCCGAAGCTGCATCCTCCTGCGCTTCAAAGGTCAGTACGATTACCGAATAAATATTATAAAGTGGCACCGTACCGATAATCATCAGCGGTGCCATACCGGAATTTCCGTAAATATTTTGTATGAATGCGATGCCTAACACCGCTGCGCTGCTCCGAAAGGATGCCTGCACAAAAGCACCTACCATGCTCTTGTCCTTCAACACACGCTTCGCTATATACCAGACCGCCGCAAAGCTGACGGTGGTTACCGAAGCACAAAACAACACATAACCACCATCAAACATCTCTGTAATATTTGCGGTCGAAAGGTCTCGAAACAACAGTGCCGGATGCGTTACGGTAAAATTAAACTTGTTTGCCACCCGGACAAATTCTTCGTTTAACATCCCGATTCGCTTCAGCACATATCCCAGCACAATGACCAAAAACACCGGTACGGTCGCATTCAGGCTGTAAATCAAATTCTCCATTATCTCTTCTTACTCATTTGGTCAAGCAATGTATTCTTCAACTGATACAGCTCATTTGACAAATCGACATATACCTCATGCGGATTGACCAGACGTCTGGTTTCATCCCAGAGCGTATTCAGCTCACGCGCACAGTTCTCCCGAATTTCCATTACCGACGGAGATGTATACACACATTCTCCCCCAAGGAATACCGGCACCAGAATCTCCTTCATGGTATAAGTCCCCGGCTCGAGATAGGTCTTCTTCCACGTTGCCACCGGGTCAAACAGCATCAGCGGATAATTCTCGTCATAGGTCTCTCCTACCAGTGCAATCAAATCCGCCTTCAGCTTTCCGGTTTCCTTATCGTAGATACGGAAAATCGTTTTATTGCCCGGATTTGTAATTTTCCACTGATTCTCCGACAGCTTAATCTTTGGAATAAACTTACCGTCGCGCTCTACTGCTGCCAACTTGTACACGCCACCGAATGCCGGACAGTCCTTGCTTGTAATCAGATTCGTACCGACGCCCCAGGAATTAATTGCAGCGCCCTGTGTCTTGAGCGAATCAATCAAATACTCATCCAAGTCACTCGATGCACAGATGATTGCATCTGTAAAGCCCTCTGCATCCAGCATCTTTCTTGCTTTCTTAGACAAATATGCCAAATCACCGCTGTCCAGACGGATACCATATTTGGTCGGCATCTTACCTGCATCGCGCATCTCCTTAAATACCCGAATTGCATTCGGCACACCGGAACGCAGAGTGTCATAGGTATCCACTAACAGCGTCGCATTGTTCGGATACAGCTCGGCATACTTGCGGAATGCCGTCAGTTCATCCTCAAAGCTCATAATCCAACTGTGCGCATGTGTACCCAGCGCCGGTACTCCAAACATCTTGGCACACAGCACATTGCTTGTACCGATGCAACCGCCGATGACTGCTGCTCTCGCACCATAGGTGCCGGCATCCGGTCCCTGCGCACGACGCAGACCAAACTCCATTACACCCTCTCCGCGCGCCGCAAAGCACACGCGGGATGCTTTCGTCGCAATCAGACTCTGATGATTGACAATATTTAAAATTGCGGTTTCTATGAGCTGCGCTTCCATAATCGGTGCAATAACCTTAAGCAGCGGTTCCATCGGAAATACCACCGTACCCTCCGGAATCGCATAGATATCTCCGCTAAAGCGGAACTCTGCTAAATATTCCAGAAAATCCTCATCAAATATCTTCAGACCGCGCAGATACTCGATATCCTCCGCAGTAAAACGCAGATTCTTGATATAATCAATTACCTGCTCCAAACCACAGCAGATGGCATAGCCGCTACCGGAAGGATTCGTCCGGTAAAACATATCAAAGATAACGGTTTCCTTGGCACCTGCCTTAAAATATCCCTGCATCATGGTCAACTGATAAAAATCGGTTAATAAGGTTAAGTTCTGATTTGTCATGACAGCCCTCCTTTATTTTAGTACGCTTTACCCCAGTACACTAACTTTGTTGCAGGCTTGCCGCAGCATACACAGGTATCTGCAATATGCTCCTGTGCAAACGGCATACAACGTGAGGTTGCACCCGTCTTCTCCTTAATCATATCCTCGCAGGCACGCTCGCCGCACCACATTGCCTTTACAAAGCCCGGCTTATTCTCTACGATTTCCGTAAATTCCTCGGTGGTATGTGCTTCGTAGGTATGCTCATCACGATGTACCCGCGCACGCTCTAACATCTCGCTCTGCATTGCCGCCAGCACTTCGCCTGCCTTTGCCTCGATTTCATCCAGAGAAACCACCAGCTTTTCTCTCGTATCACGACGCACGATAACTGCCTGATTTGCTTCGATATCCTTTGGTCCGATTTCGATACGAATCGGCACACCACGCATCTCATGCTCGGAGAACTTCCAGCCCGGAGACTTGTCCGAATCATCCACCTTTACACGGAATGCACCTAACTTCTCCTTTAATTCTGCTGCCTTTGCCAGTACCCCTTCCTTCTTCTGCTGAATCGGAATAATCACAATCTGGGTTGGAGCGATTGCCGGTGGCAGCACCAAACCGCTGTTGTCACCATGCACCATGATAACCGCACCAATCAGACGGGTGGTCATACCCCAGGAGGTCTGGTGTACATACTGCAGCTTATTTTCCTTATCGGTATACTGAATATCAAATGCCTTTGCAAAACCGTCACCAAAGTTGTGGCTGGTACCGGACTGCAATGCCTTACCATCATGCATCAGCGCTTCGATGGTATAGGTAGCTTCTGCACCTGCAAACTTCTCCTTGTCGGTCTTTCTTCCCTTAATCATCGGAATTGCCAGTACCTGCTCACAGAAATCCGCATACAGATTGAGCATCTGAATGGTACGCTCCTCTGCCTCCTCTGCGGTTGCGTGAGCGGTATGACCCTCCTGCCACAAAAACTCCATGGAACGAAGGAACGGTCTGGTGGTCTTTTCCCAACGTACTACCGAACACCACTGATTATACAGCTTTGGCAGGTCACGATAGGACTCAATAATCTTGGAATAAAAATCACAGAATACGGTTTCCGAGGTCGGACGTACACACATACGCTCCTGCAGCTCCTCACCGCCGCCATGCGTTACCCATGCTACCTCCGGTGCAAAGCCCTCGACATGGTCCTTTTCCTTCTGCAAGAGGCTCTCCTGAATAAACATTGGCATATATACGTTTTCTACGCCGGTTGCCTTAAAGCGTGCATCCAGCTCCTTCTGAATCAGCTCCCAGATAGCATATCCGGTCGGACGGAAAATCGTACATCCGCGCACACCCGAATACTCAATCAGCTCTGCCTTCTTTACTACGTCTGTGTACCATTGTGCGAAATCCTCCTCCATAGGAGTAATCGCTTCTACTAACTTCTTGTCGTTTGCCATAATTATCTCACCTTTCTTTTTTGTTTGGTTGGGGATTTTTCTATTTGAAAAGAGTTTGCTTTGCAAACTCTCGCGCTGACGCGCGGTCACAAAGTGACATCAACTGCTCGCGCGTCATGCGCATCCCCCGGAGGGTTTTGTGTTAAAGGAAATAGTTGTGAAACAACTACTTTCCTTTAACACAAAAAAAGGTCCCCTATATGCTACATATAAGGGACCGATGACTCGGCGGTACCACCCTAATTAACTGCCGCGGCAGTTCTCTTGTCCTCCGTTAACGCCGGAATACGTTCCGCTTTCACAGAAAGGCTCCGGGGCAGGTTCTGTCTGTTTGTCATAAAAGCTCACACCAGCCGCTTTCTCTCTGGGATGACAGGCTCAGTCATACTAGTCCCCTTCCACGCCACCGGCTCTGCCGGTTTTGTTTGATTTTAGACCAGTGTGCCGGATTTGTCAAGAGGCTGACGCTGTGATTTACAGCAATTCGGCAATTCGGGGGCAATTCCTTAATACTCCTCTGCCAGATGAAGTACATGAAATTCATTATCTATTAAATACTGTAAATAAACTTTATCCGTATAATCGTCCTCATCTACCCAGACGATTTTTCCGTCATATACAACCGGCTGCATCTTCGCAGAAAAATAACCATCAAATTCACCATACTCCAATACCTTACCATTGCTATCGATTACCTGATACGCAGTAAGCTTTTTCGGACTACTCGTACTCTCTTTGATATCGTCAACCGAGTATATCAACACAAAACGATCCTCATCCAATTTTACCATTCGCAAATCTCTTGGACGCTTTGTATCCTCTTCCTCATAATCCGTCAGCCACACCAGCTCCGAAGAAGCTCCGGATTTGTCTGCTAGTATCACATACACATTCCTCAGAGTATTATCATAGTCTTCCTTTGCCCACTGCTCTGCAGTCATCTCCGGATGATTTACCGATACGCCCGCAATCAGATTGTGATTCTTGCCAAGCTCAAACCCATTGACGGTTGTACCGGTATAATCATCTGACTTGCCATATATTTCGAGCGCATTATGCTCTGTCAGCGCACCATAAGGCATACTGTCCAATACTCCGGAGCCACCGGTCAGCGAAGCAAAATTCTTGTGGGTCTGTATGCAGACACTACGCGGATAGGCATCTCCATGGTCCACATAAAAAAGATTCGTACCATCAAATTTCACAAACTGATTCAAAGAGTTACTCACATGATTATATGGGAACAGCTCCCCTACATAGCGCATCTGCATCGTAGGGGTATCCAAGATAAACATCATATTTGATTGAACCTTGGTGGTATAACGTTCTCTCGAGGTATAAATTACCAAATCATCTCCGCACATCTCCATCCGACAATTACCACACTCAAACGGATAACGTGTGTTCGACTCTCCTCCGCTTACGGTAACCCGACCCAACTCTTCCCAATCTGAATTAAATTTCGTAACACAGTATACTACCTTGCTATCGTCCTCGCTCGTATTGTTTTGTCCGGTTACGACATAATACTCTCCCTCTTCGGTACGATATACCCCACCCAAGGTATAATCGTACGGAAACGTTATGTCCTTCTGACCGATACAGGAAAAATCCGAATCATAAAAAAACAGAGCCCATTGTGGATAGAAGCTGTTACTCGTCAATTCAACATTGTAATTCGTCAATACTTCCAGTGTTCCATCCTCTCTCACAAATATATATTCGCCGTCATGATACCCGTAATTGTATACCCCAAACCCCGCCAAAGAGTAACCTCCGTTTAATTTTACATCCTTCAGTTTATTATCTATTGCTATTTTCTCCAATACTGCTGCCAGTGTCGTATGCAGTCTGATACTGCCCGCTGTTTCAATTGTCGCACCGTCCGCTGCCCGGTCTACCTCCACCGGAAGCTCCGTCTTAACATCTCCGTCCACAATGAGTGTTATCTTTTCTAATACGCGAACCTTCTCGATGGTACTGCCGTTGGTACAGGTCAGTCGCAGCCTCTTGCCTTCCTTCGTCGGAGCTACGATAATCTCCTTTACCTGCGCCGATTTAATATTGATATTGATGCCGGTTGCAGTAATGTAAAGCACATTATTTCCTTTGGACTTTTCAAAATAATTATTGCCCTTTACCTTC
>JAFTQM010000066.1 GCA_017462755.1 Lachnospiraceae bacterium
AATAATAAAATAACCGATTTTTGGAAAAAGCTTTCAATCTGTCTTGTATACAAACTGCCCCCGGCCAATTCAAGTCCTGCAACCATTCCATTAATTGAATTAAATGCGGTGATAATTCTTCATCGGATTTTTCTGCCAAAATCAATGCCTTCTGCAATGTTTTCTCCATTGCTTTATATTGATGAAGCGCTTCGTTGAGTACGCCGACCTTATCCTTCAAGTCGATATTTTCACCATACAGGCGCATATAATCTTCGGTAACTTCCTTAAAAAACTGATCCACATCCCTCTTATCGTAGCCCAGACCGCCGGACTTAAAGGATTTGTTTTGCAATTCAATCGGTGTAAGCATATCATTTCCTCCTTCACGTTATTGTATCTAAACATATTTCTCAATTGTAATATTCGTTTTTCCCTTTTTCGTCAGTGTACCCTGCTCCTTGAGGATGAATTTCCCGTAGCCTCGGACAGATATGGTATCTCCCGGCTTGACCGGATGGCTGTTGGAAAGAATCTCTCTGCCGTTTACAAATACCTTGCCTCCAAGCACCAGATTACTCAGACTGCTTCGGGAAGCACGAAAGGCGGCACTGATGACCGCATCGAGCCGCAGAGATGCTACTGAGGCATGAATGACCTCAAAGCTCCGCTCCTGAATCTGTTCTTCTGCCGAAGAAAGGGACGCTTTGACAGTCGTATGACGAATCCGGTCCAGCGTATCGCAGATAAAGGCTCCTATCAGAGTATCACAAAACAAATAAGCTGCATCGTCCTTCAAAATAATATCTCCGGTCTTGCAGCGGTCAATGCCCAAATTTAAAATAGCGCCCAGATAGTCCCGATGTGTCAGTTTTTCTGCAAACCGGGCATTCGCCGGAACAATTTTCACACAGCAGACCGGATATTCCGACCGGTATTCCTCTGCTGCAATTTCATGGCAGTGACTGCTTTCCTGCTCGCCATGAAAACAAAGCATGACACGCTCTGCACCGTCACAGCCGCCGTACAGAGAATAGGCGACCGGCGAAAGCTGCCGTTCCATGCTTTTTACAATGCTTTGCTCGTTCAGATTTAAAAAATCCGTATAAATACAAGTGTTTTTGAAATAAGCTGATTTCGCAAGCTCTTCCATATGCTTGCGAAAAATCAGCTCTTCTTTGTTGGTATCCATTTTTAACTCCGTTTAAAAATTTCGGTTAATTGTCGGAACTTCAAATCCATTCTGCTTAATCATATCCAGATAATCGCCGGAAATGTCGACATTCTCCGGAGAAATGATGAATATGTAATTTGAAATCTGATGCAGCTTTCCATTGGCAGCATACACCGCGCCGGAAATAAAATCCATCACTCTCTGTGCCAATTCTACATCAAAGCCTTCCAAGTTGATGATAGTAGCCTTACCTGCCAAAAGTACATCACAAATATCCTGCGAATCTTCAAAGCTGGTTGGCTTCATTACACGAATTCCCATACCTGTCACCGTATTGCCGCGAAGCGGAACTACCTTAGCCGGTTTTTCTGCCTTTGCAGCACGTTCCTTTCTAAGATCATTTAAGTTAGTCGTGTTCTGACGACTCTCCTCTTCGGTATCCTCCTCCGAATAACTTCTGGATGCTCTGGTGTTTGTCTGTTGCTCTGCTTTTCGTTCCAGGCGCTCTGCACGCTCTGTGCGTCTCTGCTCGCGCGCGCTGGTCTGCGCTACATACTCTTCGTATTCATCGTCATCATCTTCATCCTCATCGTTTAAATGAAGAGAATTAAGAAAACTTTTCAAAAAATTTGCCATAATAACCGCTCCTGTCTATTTATTATAATTGCGTTCTCCAAAAATTCCGGTACCTACCCGTACCATTGTAGCGCCCTCCTCGATGGCAATCTCATAATCTCCGGTCATGCCCATGGAAAGCGTCTCCATACAAATATTATCAATGTTTTTTTGTTTGATGTCAACAGCTAATTGTTGCATTTTGCGAAAATATTTTCGATTTTCTTCCGGATTTTCCGTAAATGGTGCAACCGTCATCAGTCCTTTCACACGCAGATGCGGAAACGCACTCAACTGCTTAGCAAATGCAGGTGCTTCCTCCGGCAGAATACCATATTTGGATTCCTCCGCAGCAATATTGATTTCAATCAAAATCGAACAAAGAATGTCCTGCTTTGCGGCTTCTTTTTCGATTTCCTCCGCCAGACGCAGGGAGTCCACCGAATGAATCATGGCAGCTTTTCCTATTACCTGTTTTACTTTGTTGCGCTGCAAATGCCCTATCATATGCCAAGAGATATCCTCCGGCAGCACCGGCTCCTTCTCTAAGATTTCCTGCACCTTATTTTCACCAAATACGCGCTGTCCGGCATCGTAAGCCTCCTGCAGCATCAAAACC
Organism: Lachnospiraceae bacterium; assembly: GCA_017462755.1. GTDB lineage: Bacteria > Bacillota > Clostridia > Lachnospirales > Lachnospiraceae > RGIG4057. Next base: position 2,388 of record JAFTQM010000066.1, read on the forward strand.
GGTTTGGTCTTGCTGACCGCAATCAGGGTAATGTCCTCCGGATTGCGTCCGGCGCGTGCTGCTGCCTCTTTGATCTTTTTTTGTACCATATCGAGGTTTTCTGAAATGTAATTTGTCTCTGTCACGTTACCTGCTCCTTTTAATAAATAATTGACGAATTGATGACGGTTTCTGCATCCAGAGCAATGTGGTCATATACGGAGATACCACGACTGGTATCCTTTTTTATAATGACATACTGCTCGTTAGACTCAATCCGTTCAATTCTGCGGAACTGGGCATATCCCTTGTTAACACAATATACCCCCTCCAATTCACCGGTCATATTGATTGGAATTACTTCATCCGTAACCATTCCTGTCGTCTCATCGGTTTTCTGGGACAAAATCATCGTTCCTAACGGAATGTCTTCTTTTTCGATATATGCATAATTTTCGTCCCGATAAAAAATCTCCGTAGCATTAAATTCAAAAAATGGTTCTCCGGTCTGGGTGTCATAGGTTACCAGTGTAATACCAAGACTCGTTGCAGAGTCGCCACCCATCGTCAGGCAATTGAGCGGAATCAGATAAAACTCCCGGTTGGCAATCGCAGACTGCGGTATCTTTAAGCCCGAAGCATCCTTTAATACCAGCTCCAGAGTCAGAAAACGGTCTGATAAATAATTGACCATATATCTGGACATGGAAATTTGCATGTAATATTCACTGCCCTTAATAATAAATTCTACCGGAGCGGTCAAGGTAAAATCATCCTCTAAAATAGTAAACTGAAGCTGCGTATATTCCTGCAGACTGACATACTGCTCCATGGTAAGCAGACAGGTAATCTGCCAGTCATCCGAGGTAACCAGCTTGTACACCGCATCCTGTACGGCAACCGGTGCCAAGGTACGCAGTGAATTGCTGACAAAGGCTTCATTGTCCCAAATCGAAGACTGAATCATGTCCGTGGTCAGTCCGTCATAAGAATCGCTGATATAGCTGACCACTCCTGCCTGCTCGGAGTTTACAAACTGAAATGCCGTGGTAATTCCGTTGGAATCAACAATCTCCTGCATCTGATTCAGCAGCTTTTGGTCGGATAATTCACTGATTTTGCCGGAAAGCTTCTCCTTCAAATCATATATCGACTCGAAATTGCTTCCGGAATATTCGTTGGTAAACGCAGAAATATAACGTTTCATCTCAAGCATATCATCCGCAGTAAAATCAATCACCGAATCCGCGCCCAGCATATCATAAACGCTGCGATTGGCATCAATCGAACAAATTGTCGCGTTTTTCTTGACCCGACTGCCGTCTGTTATGTAATAATTGATATATCCGGCAGCATCCGCATAGTACAGCGTTTCCTCACGGGTAATTACACCGTTCAGGGTAATATTCTGAGCCAAATCCTCCTGTATTACCTCATAAAGAGAAATGGATTTTTTATGTGAGGAATAAATAATACTTGCGCCAAGATATACAACAATAAAAATGAATATTAAGGTGCCGATATTCAATTTTACTCTCTTTTTCATTTTTACAACTTTTTGATTTTCTGCCAAAGTAATTCTCCGTTCTGCAGCAACAATTACAAAAATGGGATTTCTTTTGGGGCTGCAATTTGAAATATTCTCTCTACTTAGTTATTATACTAGGGAACAGAGGCTTTTGCAAATAAATAATCTACTCTTTTAAAAAAAGACAAGGATAAAAACGTAAATTCTTTGCATAATTTGCGATTTGGTGGTAAGACTAACAACAGACCCGAAAAGAATTTTTCAGAAACGAGGTAGATTATGAAAATAGTTGATATTATTGCATTACTTTTAATTTTGATTGGAGCAATTAACTGGGGACTGATTGGATTTTTCAGCTTTGACCTTGTTCGTGTGCTCTTCGGTAATATGTCGATTCTTTCCAGAATTGTCTATGCACTGGTAGGTATCGCCGGCATTTATGGTTTGAGCTTCTTTGGACGCATCAAGAACAATATGTAATGCGTGAGAATGCCGCAAAAATAAGGCTGCCTAAAAGCTAGGCAGCCTATGTATTGTGTCAGGTTTATAAGGATACAACAACGTACTTCTTTGCGTTTTCAGGAAGTTCATCTGCGTTCTTCGATACACTGATAACAAAATCAACCTCAAACTTACTGGTAATGGTCTCTAATTTTGCAATAACCGCTTCGATATCGGAATCGTCGGTGCATGCAATCTTTAAGAAGCTGTCCAGATAAATTTTTTCCAAATCATGATCCTGCGAAATCAATCCACACAGGAAACCTAAAAATTCCTCTGGCTCTTCTACACAGTAATCTCTTACGTTGATTAAGCGTACCTTGTTGTTCAGCTCGTACATATGCTTGGTACTCTTATCAAGATATACGAGATTACCCTTTGCCTCTAATACCTCTGCATTTACCTTGTCCAGCAGAATCTTTGTCTTTCCTTTTCCTTTTTCACCTGCAATAATCTGTATCATAGTAGTGCCCTCCTTGACGATGTTGATATTTATATTATAGTATATACGACGAAAAAAAACAACCATTATTTATAAAAATAAGGTTGTTTTTTAAATTAGTTTTCAGACAATTCCATTGTAAGCAATGCAGTCATTTGGGTATACAGTGATTCCTTGTTCTTCGCACCAAAAACACCGGACAGATAGAGCTTGTTGTTACAGCTGCTGGCAAGAATCAGACAATCTCCCGCAGCACCGGTGCTTCCGGTTTTGCCGCCTAATACCTGAATTTGCACCGGAGTCTCACACATACCGTTCAAATACATATTGGTTGCCTCAAACGGAAGCTCAGCTGCTTCGCCGGACGCTGTCTCATATTTTACAACATAAAAGCTTTGACCGATAATTTCTAAAAATTCCGGATATTTCATACATTCCCGCATAATCAGATACAAATCATAAGCAGTCGTTTTGTGCTCTTCCTCATGCAATCCATGCGGATTGACAAAATGAGTATGTGTTGCCCCCAACGCGCTTGCTTCCTGATTGGCAAGCTCCATAAATGCTTCGGTGTCGCCCGAAATCGCTTCCGCGAGAAGAACTGCCGCATCATTACCGGAATATACCATTAGAGCATTCAAAAGGGTTTTGACATTGACCTTATCGCCTTTTTTGAAGCCGCAGAGCTGGGCTCCGTATTTGGTTATACCTGCATTATCGGCAGATACGGTTATCACCTTGTCCAAATCGGCATATTTTAATGTCATAAGTGCGGTTAACAATTTGGTCGTACTGGCCGGATAAACGGAGGTGTAGCAATTTTTAGCAAAAAGAACCTCGTTATCCGTTATATTAAATAAGAAGGCTGCATTTGCTGAAATATCTGTATTTGCCTTTCCTTCCTCAAGCTCCGTCTCCAGCGGTACTGCATAGTCCGCAGAAAGCAGCTCAAGCTCCGATAGCTCCGGTGTGATTGTATTGCTTTGCAGCACATAGGCCGGAGTAATCGAAATCTCACATTCCGGTGCCGTATCAAAGGTAAAATAGGTCGGAACCTCTTCTACCTTGCCGGTACAGCCGGTCAGCAAAACAGCAAGCAGCCCGATAAGAATCGATTTTTTCATCTTATCGATATGCCTCACGCCATTCCAAATCACCACGATCCAACGCCTTAATCAACAGCTCTGCCGTTGCCAGATTGGTCGCCAGCGGAATGTTGTGCATATCGCAAAGCTGAACGACATTATTCACATCCGGCTCGTGGGATTTTTGAGTAATCGGATCACGCAGGAAAATTACAAGGTCAATTTCATTGTGTTCAATCTGGGAACCCATCTGCTGCTCTCCACCCAGATGACCTGCGAGATACTTGTGTATATTCAAATTGGTAACCTCTTCAATCAATCTGCCCGTGGTTCCGGTTGCGTAAATTTCGTTTTTTGCAAGAATACCACGATATGCGATACAGAAATTCTGCATCAATTTTTTCTTTGCATCATGTGCAATCATACCAATTTTCATTGTCAAACCTCCATTCTGCAGTTATTATAATTCTTCTTTTGTTTTTGGTTTTAATTGGAGGCTTACATTCATCAGCACACCAACCATCATATAGTTTCCAAGTAGCGAGCTTAAGCCGGAGCTTGTAAACGGTAACGGAATACCCGTATTCGGGAACAATGAAGTATTTACACATACATTAATCACCGTCTGCACGGCAATCATTGCACCGATGCCGCCGGCAATCAAGGTTCCCAACTGATCCTTTGCGCGAATCGCGGTACGAAACGCACGAATTACAAAAAATACAATCAGCCCCAACAGCACACAGCCGCCGATAAATCCATAAGCCTCAGAAATAGCACTAAAAATAAAGTCACTTTCAATGGCAGGAAGATTCGCACAAAGCATATTGGAAGCATCGGCTCCCTCGGTTAAAAACTTTCCGGTCAAGCCTCCGGAACGAATCGCTTTGGCGGCATTCTCCTGTTGCCACATCAGATCCGGATACAAATCCGGATATTTTAACGCCAGAATTCGTTTTTGCTGATACGGATGCAGTAACACCTGAAAATCCTGCTGGATATACCACCACAAGCCCAGAATTGCCGGAATTGCCACTAAGAGCAACGGAATAATAATCTTGTAGGTCAGACCGGACAAAAACACAATGGATACAAATACCAGTCCCAACGCAATCGTAGTAGATAAGTCCGGCTGCTCCAAAATCAAAACCAGCGGAAGTGCGGATAATATACACAAAACAAGCAAAAACGGAATCTTGTTCAGCTTCTTATGAAACTTTGCCAAAATCGCTGCCCAAAATAAAATCAAAAGCAGCTTGGAAAATTCAGAGGGCTGAATCTGACCAATCTTCGGCAGAACCAACCAGCGCTTCGCGTCATAGTATGCCTTTCCAAACAATCTTGTCGCTACTAAAAGCCCCAAATTGAACAAATACAATATAATATAAAATTTGCAAATCAGATGATAATCAATCAGGGAGAGGATTAATGCAACTACAATGCCTAAAACAATACCAAAAATCTGTCGTTCATAGAGCTTGTCCACCGGGTCCTGCAATACTTCAATTACCGTCAGACCAATAAAGCTGATTAAAAACACGACAAACAAGGCAGGTACATTGTAGTAGCGGAAATCATATTCCTGAAAATTAAATATTTTTTTCAACATGCTTGCTTCCTAATTATTTACGACGCATTCCTTTAATCGGAATATTTGCGTACAGAGAAGGTCCGCCATTGCTGCTCTCTGTATCGCTATGGTTTACTTTGATATCAAGTCCGTCCTTGTCGATTTCAACATAACGACTCAGCACTTCGATAATATCATTTTTAATGTTTTCTATTACCTCCGGTGTGCATCCCGCACGGTCTGCGGACAAAACAAACATCAGTCTGCTTTTTGCCACATCGCCGGAAGCTTTTTTTCTAAAAAGATCTGCAAATGCCATCGGTGTGTCCCCTTTCTATTTTTTACCAAACAGTCTACTGAAAAGTCCCTTCTTTTCGGTCAAATCAAGGTATGGCACTTCTTCACCGATAATACGATGACAAATATTCATGTATGCCTTTCCTGCCAGTGTGTCACTGCCAACCAACGGCTCACCCTGATTGGTAGAAACTACGATATTCTCATCGTCCGGTACTACACCAATCAAATCAATCGCAAGAATTTCTACAACATCCTCACTGGACATCATATCGCCACGCTTTACCATGTCCATTCTCAAACGGTTTACAATCAGATGGGTCTGCTTCATCTCATTGGCTTCTAACAATCCGATGATACGGTCTGCATCACGAACGGCAGAAACCTCCGGTGTAGTTACTACTAATGCTCTGTCTGCGCCTGCAATTGCGTTATGGAATCCCTGCTCAATACCTGCCGGACAGTCCATTAATATGTAATCAAATTCTTCTTTTAATTCTTCGCACAGCTTTTTCATCTGCTCCGGATTGACCGATGTCTTATCTTTGGTCTGTGCTGACGGCAACAGATAAAGATTCGGATATCTCTTATCCTTAATCAGTGCCTGCTTAATACGGCAGGAGCCCTCGATTACATCTACCAGATTATAAACAATGCGGTTTTCCAATCCCATAACCACGTCAAGATTACGCAATCCGATATCGGTATCAATCAACACTACTTTCTTATCAAGCTTTGCAAGGCCTGTACCAACGTTGGCTGTTGTCGTAGTTTTACCAACGCCTCCCTTGCCGGATGTAATAACAATTACTTCACCCATTTTCATAATCCTCCTTATAATCTGATATCATTCCATACTTTTTTGTTTAGCGGCTCCATATAGATATTGCCGTCCTCAAGGAATGCTATTTTTGCTTCTTTAACTTCATCTTTGGACGGTTCATCCGGGGAACGAGCAATCGTATCGGAAATTCGAATCTGCGTCGGTGCCATATCAAACGCCAGAACAAATGCATTGGTGTTTCCACCAAAGCCCGCAAATGCCTGTCCCTTCAAGGCTCCCAATACGATGATATTTCCCTTGGACGTAACCGAAGCTCCGGGATTGACATCTCCCAGAATAATGACACTGCTTTCAAAGGTCAATGCCTGACCGGAACGCAGATTGCCCTTATAGAACATACCTGAAGCCGCGGAAATATCCATCAGGCGCTCACTCAGCGTCTTTTCATACATTTTTTCGCGTTCTTCATTCGTGTCTACCAGACATACCACATTCAGCTCACAGCTCTCCGTAATAATATCCAACAATTCCTTTTCCTGCTGTGGCAGCAGTGCTCTGCCTTCAAAGCCAAGCACCACCGGCGCAGAACCGAGAAATTTGGAAGAATCCTTGAATTTTTCCTCCACTGCTGTCTTGAGCTTATCGTATTCCAGTGCAGCATCCAGCACTACGGTAATTCCATGATTATTTCCTTTTATGATAACAGAATTATCCATCATCAACCTCCCAATCATGTATTTTTTAATCTGAAATCTTAATATTGGTAACGTTTCCTGCTTTTACATCGCCGGAAAGCAACGCTTCCTTGTTCTCATCATTAAAATAAAGACCTAATACCTCTCTGCCGATATAAGCAGCATTGGCAGAAGCATATCCGTTCGGAACCACAATCATAACACTGATTTCAGGCTCATCGTAAGGTGCATAAGCGGCGAATAATGCATGATGCGGCTTTGTTGTGCTAACCTGTGCGGTACCAGTCTTTCCGGCCACCTCAACGCCCAGGTCGCCATAGAGCTTATCCAAGGAGTTTGCCTTGGTATTAACTACATCATACATACCCTTTTGTACTGCCTTCCATTCACTCTGCGAGAACATCGTAATATCATTGTAGACCGATGTCTCATTCTCGTATACCAGATTACCGCTCTTGTCCCGAACCTTATCCAACAACGTCAGATTGTTGCAGGTTCCGCCATTCGCAATCGTTGAAATATATTTTGCAATCTGTACCGGTGCAAAGCTGTGATAATATCCGATGGAGGTACGCACCGCATCGCGGCTTGAAATCTTCGGAGTTGCCTCATAGATTTCAATTCCCGACGTTTCTGACAAACCAAACATCGCAGCATATTCCTGTATGGTAGCAATTCCCTGCGCATCGTTGTAGTTTCCGCGATTGTCCAACGAAAGCTCATATCCTATTTTGTAATAAAAATAGTTACAGGAATGCATGATTGCCTGAGATACATTAATCGAACCGTGAGTGGACGGATATTTCCAGCATTTTGGAGACGGGTCAACCTCTTCAAATAAACCAAGGTCTTTAATCTTGGTCGAGGTATTAATGACATCCTCGCCAAAGCCGACAAAGGACATCAGTGGCTTGAAGGTCGAACCGGTCGTCGTCATCTGCTGCGCCGGACGGTTAATCAGCGGAAGCGAATGGTCTGCCAACAGCTCAGAATAATATGCGGAATCAATTTTATTTGCCAGCATATTATTATCATAGCTCGGATAAGTAACCATCGCCAAAAGCTCTCCCGTATTGACATCCGTAATCACTACGGAACCACTGCAAGGCTCCAAAGCCAGCTGCGCCGGTGTAATTTCCAGATTAGTCAGCTTTTCAATCATAAAATTGTACGCGGAAATTCTGCCGTTCTTCAGCTTCGTATAATCACTCTCGTTATATTCTATCACATTTTGCTCAAATAATAAAAGACAAATTTCTGTTCCGGTTAATTTTTTAGTAAAAATTAATGTGCGATAAATCTTTTTTTCAAATTCCTTGTCATCTTCAAAGTATTCTAACACATATTCTACAATGATAGAAAAGATTTCTTCGGTCGTTTTATAGCTGTCACCGATTCCTAACACGGATAAATCAATCCAGTTGTTGGAAATCGCATACTGTAAATACTCACTTAACGAAATCCGGTCATTGGTATAATCCAAATACACCGAATCCGTCTTATCTACCGCCGATGAAATAAAAATATTCTTTGGCGAATCCGAGGAGGCAAGCACGGAATAAACATAGTCGAGATACTCTTCCATCTCCTCTCCGGCATCCGGATTGGTGGTCTTGTTATCTAACGACAAATATTTCTGCAGGTTTGCAAAAATTGTTTCCCGCTTATTGTTAAAATAGCCAAGCACCTTTTGCTCCAGCTCCGAAGCATCTTCTGACTTGAATGCCTTAATGTCAATTACATTGTTGTAAAGCAACGCATTATATACCTCATAAATCGGAATCTCAATACCGGCAGCAGACTCTCCCTTCGTTCCGTAATCCATGCTGTTATTAATCTTGGAAATCAGGATTGCTGCGATATTTCGCTCCAAAATATGATAAATTGCCACCTGCAAATCGCGGTCAATCGATAAATAAACATCGTTTCCTGCAACCGGCTCAACGGTCGTTTTGCTGTCAAGAATCTTTCCGAGTGAATTGAGCGTCAGCGTCTGCGTTCCCTTGGTGCCGGCAAGATAGCTCTCCATGGACTTTTCCATACCGGTTTTGCCGACCACATCGGTTGCCTTATAAATCTCCTGCTCCGCATTTAAGGTCTCCAACTCCGTCGTTGTAATCAGACCGGTATAGCCCAAAATATGTGCAAAATACTGACTGTCATAATATACGCGGGAGGTAATCTGCTTTACTTCCACGCCCGGAATATCCGCCATATTTTCTTTGATGGCAGCAACGGTTACATCATCCACATCCGAAGCAAGCGTAATCTGACTGTACTGCGGATTTAAAATCATCAGATTATAGCGAACCACCATTATCTTGTAAGCTTCCTCTAACGTATACTCGTCGGAAATATTAAACATAACACCGTTTTCTTTGTCTCCGTAGCGCAGAAACTGGAATACCTGCTCTGCCGTTGCACTCCGCTGCGCTTCACTCAATTCGGACACATATCTCAGACAGTACGCGTTTTTCTTGAAACGCAGCTGCGCATTATCCGTTACGTTAAAGGTCAGATAATGCTTGATACCGTCTTCGGTTTCTCGCTCTTTTAAATCAATGCCGAAATCCAGTTCCAGCTCATAGCCGTGACGCTCCAACAGTTGAATCAGCTGCCATATCATGGCATTCTTTTCTGCATTCGTGGAAACCAGTGCGGTATTGCTCATTACCACTGCGTAGCTGAGTACATTGTCCGTCAGCTGCACGCCGTTCCTGTCATAAAAATTACCTCGCGTACTCGTAATGTCACGTTCTTCCGTAATCTTCGTTACCTCATCCTCCGGCATATCCGTCGTACCGTTTACAATCTGCATCTGAAAGGTCTGACGAATCAAAATAAAAAACATAATGCAGAAAATAAGCAACAAAGGAATCAGGCGGTTATTCAATATATTCTTCAATTTTTCCAAAAAAATATCAAACACCGATTATCTCTCCTTGTTTTCAAAATGCGCCAGCATCAGATGAAGCATCTGAAACAGCTTATAAAACAAAATTGCAACAAATAAAGTATAGACTACTCTCGGCAGAATAATCTTTCCGAAATAATATCCAAACTTCAGATTTCCCTGAAGCATCACGACAAAGAAATAATAAAGCAGATTGTACAAAAGCTCACTGACCGTTATCAGCGCCATCGGCAGCAGATAATCCTCACGGTCAAAAATCTTATTGGAATATCCGTTCAAAAAGCCTATCAGCATATAAAAAATGGCGCAGATTCCAACCACGTCTCCCATGCATAAATCCATCAGGAGTCCAGCCAAAAAACCGGTCAACATTCCTGCCTTCTGACCGCGAAAAAACGCAGTTGATACAACAAGAATAAGCAGGATATCGGGTACGACACCTGCCAGTTCAAAGTAAGAAAAGACGGAACTTTGCAACAGATATGATATTATTATTTCTATCAGAACGACTATACTGCGAATCACAAAACTACCTCTATCATTTTCTTTTTACTCATCCATCGTTTTCTTCAATTCTGTAATTACCAGAACGTTTTCCAAATGTTCAAAATCCACCACCGGCATCAGATATGCCGTCCTTGCCATATTGCTGGAATCCATTTCAATATTGCTGACATAGCCAATCAGAATGCCCGGCAGATATTTATCACTGATATGCGAAGTAACAATTTCATAATTTTCTTCGACTTCCGCATTCAGGCGAATGGATTCTACCCGGATATAGCCATCTTCCAACAGCTCCAAATCACCCTTGACATCACAGGTATCGTTGGTTTTTAAAAACATACCGCTGACATAGCTGACATCATCAATAATGGAACGCACCTTTGCATACCGTTTGCCGACCTCGGTAACAATTCCTACCAGACCATTGCCGGCAATCACATTCATATCCTTTGCAATGCCGTCTTCCGAGCCTTTATCAATCGTAAACACGCTGTAATAGCCGTTGGAATCCTTGGCTATTACACTTGCAGCTATCATCGGATAATCCGAATATTTCTGTCCTACTTCATACAATTCCCGTAACGCTGCCAGCTCATAGCCGTCCGAAACCAGTATACTGTTTTGGATTTTCAGACTTTCGATTTCTGCCTTCAACGCTTCATTTTCTGCCTGAAGCTCTGCCTTACTGTCCATCAGCTCGATTTGTTCCGTCAGATAGGTACCGATGGTATTGATTCCCTTCTGCATCGGCGTTACCAAATCTCCTACCCAGGTCTTAACCGGAGCAAAACTGTCCTTATAACGATAAGAAATATAAATCAATACAACGCCAACAAACAAAAGCGCATACAGCAGATGCTTGGGACGCAGATACACCCTGCGCGCTTTTCTACGTTTCATAATTTAACCTCATTCTGCTGTCGCTACAGCACTCATAAAATAAATCAGCCGCCATAATAGGTCTGCTTTAAGGTCAGTGCCAGAGACGAAAGCTTATTGTTCTCGATAATGCGGCCGATGCCCTTAACTACAGTATTGGCAGGATCCTCACAGATATTGATATCCAACTCCGTCTCCTGTGCCATCAGTTGATCCAATGCATAGATATTTGCCGAACCTCCGGTCAGATATACACCGGAATCAATAATATCCGCAGAAATTTCCGGCGGAGTCTTTTCGAGAATAATACGCACGGCATCCACGATACTATGCATATACTCTGCGATTGCCTCATAAACAAAAGCAGACGAGATTTCACGCTCTACCGGCAAACCAGACAACACGTCTCTTCCATATACCTTAATGGTCTTTTCTACCTTTGGCGGCAATGCGCAGCCAAGCTCCTTCTTAATAATCTCAGCCGTCTTCTGACCGATAATCAGGTTGTAGGTCTTCTTTACGTTGAGAATAATGGACTCGTCCATTTTGTTTCCGCCCACGGTAATCAGCTTACTTAATACGATACCGCCAAGAGAAATAACGGATACCTCTGTTGTATCCGCACCAACGTCTACAATCATCACACCCTGTGCATTCATTACATCCAGACCCGCACCAAGCGCATCTGCAATCGGCTTCTCAACGATACGAATCTTCTTTGCCTTTGCATTCGAGCTTGCTACCAGATCAAAAAAGGCACGCTTCTCCACCTCGGTAATATCCGTTGGTGCAGCTACTAAAAATTCCGAACCGGTAATCTTGCCATGCTCTCTGGACAGCTTATCAAATGCCTGATTCAGCAGCGAAAGCATATTGGCAATATCTGCAATAACACCATTCTTCACCGGATAGTCTACGATAATGTTTGCCGGAGATTTTCCGTACATTTCGTATGCATCGTCTCCGATAGCAATGACCTGATTGCCGTTTGCAACCGCAATTATGTTCTTTGCATCAAAAATGACACCATCGTTTTTCTTGTATATTTTAAGTGTACTTGTACCAAAATCAATTCCAAATATCTTGCCAGCCATTCTTTTCCCTCACTCCTGTTATAAATAACCTTTTTCACGAAAGCTCAGATACTGATTGTCGCCGATGATAATGTGATCCATCAGATGAATATCCAGTAATCGTCCTGCCTGAGCAATGCGTGATGTAATTGCCATATCATCCTTGCTTGCGTTCGGATCTCCGCTCGGATGATTGTGAACCAGTATAATGTTCACTGCCTCCCGGCGTACCGCTTCAATAAATATTTCACGCGGCGACACCAGAGAAGAATTTACCGTCCCTGTCGTAATCAGCTTTTCGCCAAGAAAAATGCAGCGGGTATTAAAAAACAGCACATGTACCTGCTCTACCTCCAAAAAGCGCAGAGACTGCATATAATATTCTGCAATCGCCGCAGGCTCTGTAAATACCGGTTTCTTGCGAAAGCTTGTCCGGGAAAGTCTGCCCGAAAGCTCTGCAATACAGAGCAGCTTTATCGCCTTTACTCTGCCAATGCCGTGAATCCGCACCAGTTCAGGATAACTCATCCGTGCAAGTCCGGCAAGATTTTGCTCTTTGCTTTGTGCCAAAACCCGGGTCGCCAGCTCAACCGCCGTCTCATTCCGGGTACCGGTCTGCAAAATCACAGCCAAAAGCTCTGCATCCGAAAGCGTCTGCACACCATTCTGCTCACATTTTTCATAGGGACGCTCCGATTCCGGAAGCTCCTTCATCTTTCGTTTTTCTGCCAAATATTCCATATACCATCCTTTCGTCTTCTCTCCAGAAAGCGTAAAGGATTACCGGCATTAAATTTTGCGGTAAATCAAAATGGAAATCAGAACTCCAATGATACTTGCGATTGTAATTCGAATCGAAAGTCCGAAGTGAATCACAATGACACCGAGATTCAGCGAAAAATATCCGTTTGTTCCGGAACCAATGCCAAATTCCTGACCGTAATTCAACCAGGAAAGCCACGAAATATCTCTTGCCAGATATCCTAAAAAGCCTCCAATCACAACACCCGCCAGAATTAAAAGAAGCAATGCCCAGGAATTTTTCCCTATTTCTCTTGACATAAATCACCAGACTCCCTTCGCAAATAATCGTATATATTTTAACACATTTTCCTGTGTTTGTATACTGTATTTTTTATTTGAACGCATAATTAAGTTGCAGCTTTACCTTGCGGCTCCACTGCAACCTCTCTCCACTTTATAACTCAATCAGCCCTGCTTCTAATAGCTTTTGCGCAGACATCATGATACCGAATTTTGCATGATACCAGGTCAGACCACCCTGAAAATATACTGCATACGGCTCCGTTAACGGACCGTCTGCCGACAGCTCAATGGAGCTTCCCTGTACAAAAGCACCTGCTGCCATAATGACATCGGACTGATAGCCCGGCATTGCCCAAGGCTCCGGTGTTACATAGGAATCTACCGGCGCTGCTGCCTGAATTCCCTTACAGAATGCAATCAGACGCTCCGGTGTCTTTAACGTAACCGCCTGAATGATGTCATGTCTGGATTCTGTTCCGTTCGGAATCACCGGAAATCCCAGACCCTCATACAGATTTGCTGCGAAAATCGCACCCTTTAACGCACCTGCCGTTACCACCGGTGCCATAAAAAAGCCTTGGAAAAACTGCTGATTCAGTCCCAGCGTCGCTCCGACCTCCTTACCAAGCCCCGGTGCCGTCAAACGATACGCACACTGCTCAATCAAATCCTCTCTGCCGACAATATAACCGCCGATTGGTGCCAGACCACCGCCCGGATTTTTAATCAAAGAACCAACACACATATCAGCACCGACATCGCTCGGCTCAATGGTTTCTACAAATTCTCCGTAGCAGTTATCTACCATACAGATAACATCCGGACGAATGCTCTTAATAAACTGAATCAATTCCCCGATTCTTGCTACTGAAAGCGTCGGGCGGGTCTGATAGCCCTTGGAGCGCTGGATGGTTACCAGCTTGGTACGCTCGTTCAATGCCTTGCGGATTCCATCGTAATCAAATCCTCCATCCGGAAGCAAATCCACCTGCGCATAGCTCACGCCGTACTCTTTTAAGGAGCCGGTCGTATGTCCGCCTTCCTCGGTATCATGGATTCCGATTACACCCTCTAAGGTATCGTAAGGCTTTCCGACCGGAGATAACAGTTCATCTCCCGGACGCAGATTTGCCGCCAAAGCTACCGTAAGCGCATGCGTACCGCAGGTCAGCTGCGGACGTACCAATGCAGACTCGGCATGAAAAACATCTGCATATACTGCTTCTAAAATATCACGGCCGATATCGTTGTAGCCATATCCGGTAGAGGCCTGAAAGCATGCTTCGGATACCTTGTTTTTCTGCATCGCCTTTAGCACCTTCATTTGATTGTACTCTGCCACCCGGTCAATTTCGTCAAAGCGTTCCTTTAAGCCATTTAAAATCGTTTCACAATGTGTATATAATGATGGAGCAATTCCAAGCTCCTGATACATTTGTTCCATCCTTTATCCATTCCTTTCTATTTTCACCCCAAAGCAATCCTTACTGCCGTATGGTTTCCGGTTATCTTCTCTTTTTCTTTGTCTGCTTCTTCTCATTCTGTGAAGCGATAATTGCTCTCACAATGCAACGTACTAGATGATATAACAGCAGCACAAGCTCATTAAAGCAGAATGCCATAGCATAGGACAATTCTGTCGACTGATAATACTCGTCTCCGGAGGTATTGATTCCGATAATGGCAAGTACAATAATGGCAAGCAGCATCAGAAGCTGTGCAGTTACAAAAAATAATCCACGACGAAGAGACAGCTTCGCAATCACAAAGCGTTCTAACACAATTGTCAGAGCAATAATAACCACATAAAAAACAGCAAACATCAGCCAGAGCGTCGAATCCTCCTTCGGTGCCGGAATCAGATTCAGCAGCATTGTTAAGCCTGCCACAATCAGGGCATACAACAAACCAAATACTACGGAACGTTCCTTTACGGACAATAACGATTTTCTTTTCTCCGGCTTCGCATTGGCAATCTTTTCAATCTCGTTCATTTTTCTCCTCTTTCTGCGCGGCTTTCTTATTCTTCTGCTTGCGTTGGCTGCGCTGACGCAATTTCGTTGTTGTTTATGATGGAAAGCATTTTCTCTAAGATACGTTCCTCCTGATACTCATACTCCTCCTTCGGGAACCAGATGACCTGCTTTTCCCGTTTAAACCAAGTCAGCTGACGCTTGGCAAAATGCCTTGTATCCCGCTTGATGATGTCTACCGCTTCCTCAAGCGTGCATTCTCCGGCAAGATAAGCATAAATCTCCTTGTAGCCGAGTCCCTGCATGGATACCAGTTCTCTGGCATAGCCATTGTTTTTTAAGGCAGTTACCTCTGCAAGCAGTCCCTCCTGCATCATCTGGTCTACTCTGCGATTGATGCCATCATACAGCCTCTCTCTCGGTGCTGTCAATACAAAATAATACAATTCATAAGGAGACTCATGCAATTTCTGTTCCTCATTATGCTCCGAAATCGGCTGACCGGTCTGATAATAAAATTCCAGCGCACGAATGGTACGTTTGACATTATTCTCATGAATCTGCTCTGCCGCAGCCGGGTCCACCTGCCGCAGCCGTTCATGCAACGCATGTGCTCCCTGTTCTTTTGCAAAACGGGTCAGCTCCTCGCGATATACGCTATCAGTCTCCGTTTCTGTAAAATCAATGTCATTGGTTACTGCCTGAATATAAAAGCCGGTGCCGCCCACCAGAATCGGTATGTTACCACGCTCGTAGATTTCCTGCATCGCGGCTTTTGCCAGCTGCTGAAACCGTACCACACTGAACTCCTCCTCCGGGTCCATAATATCAATCAGATGGTGTGGGACTCCCTGCATTTCCTCCGGCGTAATCTTTGCCGTACCGATGTCCATCCGGCGGTAGACCTGCATGGAATCTGCCGAAATAATTTCACCGCCGACCGCCTTTGCCAGTGCAATCGAAAGCTTTGTTTTTCCGACCGCCGTTGGTCCGGTCAGTACAATCAATGGTTTTCGTTTCATAAGCTTCTCCATTTAATTTACAATTCGTTTAAATTTGCGCTCGATTTCATGCTTGCTCATTGCTATAATAACCGGTCTGCCGTGCGGACAGTGGAATGGATTTTCCAAGGTCAAAAGCTCCGCAATCAGCGCCCTTGCTTCCGCTTCAGACAAGCGGGTATTTCCCTTTACGGCAGCCTTGCAGGACAACGAGGCAATCCGGTCCAAAACCAAATCCGAGGTACCGTTTAGCGGCTCCTCCAACAGAGAATCCAGCATTTCTATCAGCAACACCTTACCATCGACACCATACATATCTGCCGGAAGTGCCGATACCATATACTCTCTGCCGCCAAACTCCTCAATTTCAAAGCCAAGTGCCTGAAACTGGGGCAAATAACGTTTTAACGCCTCCTCTTCCCGTAGGGAAAGGGAGAGCACAATCGGCGGACTGATTTGCTGCGACAGCATTTCCTTCTCCTTCATCCGGCTGACCGTATGCTCGTACAGGATTTTTTCATGTGCCGCATGCTGGTCAATGATAAACAGCTGCTCCTTGAACTGCACCAGCCAGTAGGTACCGAACAATTGCCCAAGAATTTGGTGCTCGTCCGCCGCTTCTTTTTTCATAAACGCTTCTCTCTGTTCCGTCGCTTCAAACAGGCTAAGCTGCTCTGTTCGAACCATTTCTAATGGGTCAGGACGTGCTACGGAAGATACCGGAGCTTCTGCAACGACTTCTATCCCTTCTGTCTTTTGGGCTGGTAAAGCTGCGGCCTCTTGCTTTCCTTCCACCTGCATTTCCCGTTTTACCTCGGCTTGTACCACCGGCTTTACTTCCTGATTTGTGACCGTTTGCTCCTCCTTTGGCTGAGTACGTTCCATATAACCGGTATCTTCCGCCACCCGATTCGGTACAGGTGTCGGCTCAAATAGTGCTGCCTCCGCAATCTGTCGGATGCCTTCTTCTCTCTTTTCCTCGGCTTTGGTTCGTAAAGTTTCTCTGCTATATACCGGCGGTTGGTACTGATATTGACTCAACCGCTTTGTTTCAAATGGTTCCGGTGCTGCCTTTACCTCTCGTTTTTCTTTTTCCTCAGTTAATCGAACCTCAGGAATCATATTCTTACCGGCAAGCGCATCACGTACTGCATGATAAACCATTTGATACAATGCTTCCCCATTGGTAAAACGGATTTCTAACTTGGTCGGATGCACATTCACATCAATCTGCTCCGTAGGAATCTCAAACAGCAGCGCCGTAAACGGATATTTATGCTGCATCGTATACGGCTTATAAGCCTCTTCGATTGCCTTCGTAATGATATTGCTTCGAATATATCTGCCGTTGATAAAATAATTTTCAAAATTACGGTTGCCTCTGGAAACCACAGGCTTTGCAATAAAGCCGGATACAGTCATTTCCCCGGTAGATTCCTGAACCGGCAGCAGCGCTGCCGTAATCTCTCTGCCATAAATATGATAAATACAATCCTTCAGATTGCCGTTTCCGGTCGTCTGAAGCACCGTTTTGTTCTGATTGATAAACTTAAAGGCTATTTCCGGATGGGAAATCGCAAAGCGCTCCATCAGCTCATTAATATAGCCACCCTCGGTCATTGCTGACTTCAAAAACTTTCGCCTTGCCGGAGTATTATAAAACAAACTGCGTACAAGAAAGGTCGTTCCCTCCGGCGCACCAATCTCGGTAAAGGCTTTTTCCTCGCCGCCCTCAATCACATAGCGCTTGCCGACAAAATCCTCTCTGGTCTTGGTAACCAGCTCTACCATAGCTACCGAAGCAATACTGGACAAAGCTTCCCCGCGGAAGCCAAGACTTTTTACCGTCAGCAAATCCAACGCCGTCGCAATTTTGCTTGTTGCATGCCGCAGAAAGGCAAGCGGAATATCATCTCCGGGAATACCGGAGCCATTGTCCGTAATCCGGATAAATCCAATACCGCCTTCTTTGATTTCGACGGTAATTGCGGATGCCCCTGCATCAATCGCATTTTCCACCAGCTCCTTAACGACAGATGCCGGACGCTCTACGACCTCGCCTGCCGCAATTTGGTTGATGGTATCCGAATCCAATACCTGTATCTTTGCCATAGCTTCCTCCCTTTATCGACACCTCTTTTGAAGCTCATACAGCTTGTTCATTGCATCAATCGGAGTCATTCTGGACAAATCAAGCTCCTTTAACTCCTCAATTACCTCCGAATGCTCTGTACCGGAAAACAACGACAGCTGACAGAAGCCGTCACTATACTTGTCTTTTGACTTTTCTACAGTTGTAGACTTCTTCGCAAATACGCTTTCTGACGGTGTTTGCTCCGTATTTTCCAGCTGCGCACTCTGATTTGCCAAAAGCTTAGCTTTTTCTGAAATCTCTTTTTCACTCAAGGTTGCTGCAATTTCCTGCGCTCGTACCAATACGGCTCTTGGCACTCCGGCAAGCTTTGCCACCTGAATGCCGTAGCTCTTGTCTGCGCCGCCCGGAATGATTTTTCGTAAAAAGACAATATCCTCGCCGGCTTCCTTGACGGCGATACAATAATTGTTGACTCCCGGCAGCTTGCCTTCTAACTCTGTCATTTCATGATAATGGGTTGCAAACAGGGTCTTGGCACCGATGTTCGCCGGATTGTTGATATGCTCTGCCACTGCCCATGCAATACTCAAACCATCGAAGGTCGAAGTACCGCGACCGATTTCATCCAGAATCAACAGACTGTCCTTGGTCGCATTTCTAAGAATATTTGCCACCTCGGTCATCTCCACCATAAAGGTACTCTGGCCCGATGCCAAATCATCCGACGCACCGACTCTGGTAAAAATACGGTCTACAATACCGATATTGGCAGCATCTGCCGGTACAAAGGAGCCAATCTGAGCCATCAGCACAATCAATGCGGTCTGGCGCATATAGGTTGACTTTCCTGCCATATTCGGTCCGGTAATAATCGATAAACGGTGCTCCTCATTATCCAGATATGTATCGTTTGCCACAAACGAATCGTCTGCCATCATTTTTTCAACCACCGGATGACGACCATTCTTGATATCAATCACGCCCTGCGTATTAATCTGCGGACGTACAAAGCGATTATGGTCTGCAACATAAGCCAGAGACGCATACATATCCAATCTTGCAACTGCCTTTGCCGTCTGCTGAATGCGTGCCACCTCAGCAGCAATTTTCTCCCTAACCTCGGCAAACAGCTCATATTCCAGCGCAATCAGCTTATCCTCCGCATTTAAAATGCGATCCTCTAATTCCTTTAATTCCGGCGTGGTATACCGCTCGGCATTGGTCAGCGTCTGCTTGCGAATCCATTCCGGCGGCACCAGATTCTGAAAGGAATTGGTCACCTCCAGATAATAGCCGAATACCCGGTTAAACTTTACACGCAGATTTTTGATGCCGGTACGCTCCTTTTCCCGGTTTTCAAGCTCTGCCAGCCAGTCCTTTCCCTCCGTCTTTGCCTTGCGCAGCGTATCCACATCTTCGTTATAGCCCTCTTTGATGATACCGCCCTCCTTGGTTACAATCGGCGGTTCCTCAATAATCGCTGCCTGAATCAAGGCACACAAATCCTGTAGCGGGTCCATCTCCTGCTCGATATTTACCAGCTCACGACTCTCGCAGCCGGAAAGCAGATATTTCATTGGCGGCAGCATGGACAGCGAGGAGGCAAACGCCGTCAAATCACGCGGATTTGCACTGCGATAGCTGACCTTGCCCATCAGTCGCTCCAAATCATATACCGAATTCAGATATTCCCGCAGCTCCTCGCGGGTAATCATGTTGTTGTTTAATTCTTCAATGGCATCGTAGCGGTCATTTATCTCTTCTTTCCCGATCAGCGGCTGTTCGATGCAGCTGCGCAAATATCTTGCACCCATCGCCGTCTTCGTCTTATCCAATACCCAGAGCAGCGAGCCGCGCTTGGTCTTTTCGCGCATCGTTTCCACCAGCTCCAGATTGCGTCTGGTCGAGGTATCCATCACCATATAACGGCTCGTCACATACGGTGTAATGTGCGTCAGATGACACAGTGCCGTCTTTTGGGTTTCAATCAGATACTGCAGCACCGCACCCGCCGCCTGTCTGCCGACGGTATAATCCCCCAGCCCGAGTCCGGCCAGCGAATTAACTGCAAAATGCTCCTTCAATGCCTTTTCGGCAAGCTCCTGCTCATAATACCAATCTGCCAGCTCCGTTATCGCAATCCGGTAACGTCCCTTCAAATCCTCGGTATCAATGCCGCAGGATAAAAACGCCGGATTGCAGATAATCTCTGCCGGTGCAAATTTATAAATTTCGTCCTGAATCTTTCGTACCGAATCGACTTCCGTCACATAATAATCACCGGTCGAAATGTCAATCGTTGAAATTCCATAGCTGTTATCGCGACAAATCACACCCATCAGGTAATTATTCTTCGTTTCATCCATTACCTGAATGTTCAGGTTCGTACCCGGTGTAACGATACGAATCACTTCACGCTTTACGATTCCTTTGGCAAGCTTCGGGTCTTCGACCTGCTCACAGATTGCCACACGATACCCCTTTTCAACCAAGCGGGTCAGATAGTTGTCCGCAGCATGGTACGGTACACCGCACATCGGTGCGCGTTCCTCCAGTCCACAAGCCTTTCCGGTCAGCGTGATTTCAAGTTCTCTCGAAACCGTAATCGCATCGTCAAAAAACATCTCATAAAAATCACCCAGCCGATAGAACAAAATACAGTCTCTGTACTGCTTTTTCGTTTCCAGATACTGCTGCATCATCGGAGTCAGCATACTCACATTCAATGAATCAATTGTCATTTCAGCCATCGTTTATCTCCATTTCATTTCTCTTAACTACCAAGTGCTTCGCATTAGATACCAAGTTATCTATGAAACACCTTCATCTACGAGCAGATTGCTTCCGTCTGCTGCTGTGGTGGCAAGTTCATCACAGCGCTCATTCTGCGGATGCCCGTTGTGTCCCTTGACCCAGCAGAAGGTTACCTGATGCGGTTCCTTTGCTTTCAAAAGTCGTTGCCACAAATCTACGTTTTTGACCGGCTCATTGCCACTGCGCTTCCAGCCTTTTTTCATCCAGCCATCAATCCAATGGTCATTGAACGCCTTGACCAAATACTGGGAATCCGAGTACAGCGTTACCTCGCAAGGCTTAGTCAACGCTTCCAATCCAATAATGGCAGCCAACAGCTCCATTCGGTTGTTGGTTGTGCGTACATAACCCGCAGAATACTCTCTGATATGCTCTGTTCCCTTCGAATCAATATACGATAAAATCGTGCCATAGCCGCCCGGTCCGTCCGGGTTGCCTCTTGCAGCACCATCTGTATAAATCGTTACCTTCATGTCCTGCTCCATTCTGCAAACGTTTCCTTCCTCCGTCCGCTTGTGTTCCGTTTCACTTCTTATGCCTCCAACCGCTTCCATTCACCGGTATCTTCAAAGCATTGTACCCGTTCCTCAGCACGTTTGGTGATGCGTTCCTCGTAACCAAGCATCCGCAACAGCTTGATTGCATTTTTCGAAACTGCACGTCCCGGATACAGCTTATAATCAAACAACACCTGATTTTCCTCCACATACTCCTGAAAATGATAATTCGAATACTGTGCTTCCAAAATATGTGTCAGCTCAATATCATGTGTTGCTGCAAAGCACATTGCATTATTTTCTGCGATTCCCGCCAAAATCTCCGTCGAAGCAGCAATACGCTCTAAGGTATTGGTACCGCGCAGCACCTCATCAACAAAGCACAGCATCGGAACCTTGGCATTCAGGCGGTCCATAATCCGCTTTAAGGATTTAATCTCCACAATGTAATAGCTTTCCTTGCTGAAAATATCATCCCGAAGCGCCATTGACGATGCCACCATAAAATAACTGGACTCATAAGAATCTGCCATAACCGTATAAATCGTCTGAGCCAAAATCGCATTGATTGCCAAGGTCTTGATAAAGGTTGATTTGCCGGATGCATTCGAGCCGGTAATCAATACACTTTTATTCTCTGACAGAGAAGCCTTGACCGGTGCATCTAACATCGGATGGTAAATATTCTCGGTCTGAAGATGCGGCGTGGCATGGCTCAATACCGGCAGACACCACTCACGCATCAGCTTTCGATAAGAGGCAGCAGCAATCATGGCATCCAGAAAGCCTGCCGTCTCAAACAGCTCCGTCAACTCCTTTTCATGACTGTCAAAAATCTGCAGCATACGGTTAAACTTAATCAAATCAATGTGGAACAGCATGCGAATATAATCCAACATTCCCTCCAGCAAATCACCGGTCGGTTTCTTCGCTGCCACAATTCCGGCTCCCTTGCGAAAGCCCGCAAATACCTTTAAGGTCTTTCGAATCCGGTCGGTATAGGTCTTTATCTCTGCAATATCGCATTTCGTCAGTGTTTCCATCCCATCCAGCATTCGAATCAAATGGGACACGACGGAAAAATATTTCTCAATATCCATCTTTCTTTTGTAATACTGATAGGCATTGAAAATACCGACCACCAGCACCGCTATCACGCCGGCTACCGGACGAAATACAATCAATCCGAAGGCAGCTAACATCGTAAGCATACTCATAATACGCGGCAGATTACTCTCCCGCTTTAATAAATGCAGCAGATTCATATACTCATAAATCGAGATATTTTTCTCTTTGCCCATACGCAAAAACTGCTCCTGAAGCTTCTGGCGCTGCTGTTTATTCTTTGCAAAAAACTCAATCAGACGATTGCGCTCTAAAAGCTCCTCCTCCGAATAGCTGAGCGTATGCAGCATGGCATACAGATATTCCTCTCCCGCTGCGGAGCCGGTATTGTTCATAGTCATGAAAATCTGATCCATGTCCAAATCATTCCATGTAATCAAATCAATGTCTCCCATATCCTTCGGACGGCTGTTATAATAAAACTGTAACGAACGATACTTGTCCTCCGTATAGCTTTCCTGCGGCACCTGTCCCCATTCACGCTCCATTTTGCGATACAGCTTTTCCGTATATTTCTTTTCATCCCAAATTGATTTCAAAAACAGCAGCACCAGTACGCCTGCTATCACTGCAACATATCCCCATCCCGGCATAACTCCCTTATTTCCTCTCTTTCTCGAAAAATGTATTCAAATAATTATACTGTTTTTCGATACAAAATGCAAATGAAAAATCCATGAAAAAATCTCAAGAAAATCCGTAATTTCTAGTAGCCGTTACCAAGAAAATATGTTATACTGAATTCGTTACAAATTGCATAAATTAACACCTATTTCGGATAAATAAAGAGGGCTTCATTATGGAGAACACATTCAAAGACTATTACAAGCTGTTACAGGTGCATTACGATGCATCCTCAGAGATGATTGCGCTTGCTTATGACAACTTATTAAAATCAAGAGAAAACGCTTCCCCGGAGCGTCAGGCACTTTTAAAGGAAGCGTATGAGGTTCTGTCCGATACGACCAGACGCACCATTTATCATCGCGAATGGCTGAATACCTTTTCGGAGCGCGCACAATTTTTGCAGGAATCTCCAAGACCATATCATACACAGCCGGGCGACAAAAATGCCTCTGCTGAAAGTGTTTTGGATGATTTTTTCCATGCACTCAATGTTAAGGACTGGAAAAATGCATATCTTCGTCTGTCCGATGTAGACCAGACCGTAATTTCCTATGATGAATTTTGCGAATGGCGTACTGCCATCAACTCCTGTTACGAAATGCAGGAATACAAGCTGGAATACATCAAAACACATCCGTCGATTACCTTAAATACCCTTACCTACTCCAAGGTAGCCGAGTTTATGGTTGTCATTACGGATTTAGACCAGAATACAACTGAAATTTCAACGGATACCCTGCGCAAGTATGTAACCTTTGAAAATGATGTCTGGAAGGTTTGTCTCGGTATCAACAACCTCCGACCGTTAATCAATCAGTATCGTCAGCTTGCTTTGCAGCACAAAAAGCAACAAAACGAAGGCTCTACTTATACTGCCGGACATTTTGATGCATTGACCGGACTGCTCAGCGAAAGCGGATTTTATGCGGAAGCCGGACGTGAGGTTGCAAGAAACCATCGTTATCACAATCCGTTTTCCCTGCTGTCCTTCCAGATTCACTGCTCTGACAAGGCACACCCGGATACCTGTCTGAAGCATCTCGCCAAGGTAATTCAGTCTGCCTGCCGCTCTACCGATTTAGCCGCACGCCTGAATAACAATCAGATTATCTGCTTACTGATTGAAACTAAATTGGAAAACGCAGAGGCTGCTGCGCAGAAATTTTTGCAAATCGTTACCGAACGTGCCGGTGACAACTACAGTGTCAGCTTCGGTCTGGTATTTTACAACGGCTATGCTTCCCTGTCGGATGCGGTACACTCCTGTTGTCAGATGGCAGGTCTCCCATCCCATTATTAGAACTGCTGGCGTTTACAGACTTACTGCTTAAGTAACAAAATTCAAAATGACCGGATTGTGCAATGCATTTTATTACCTATTGCCAATCCGGTCATAATTTATTTCAGCACCTCTTTATACACTCGAAGTACATTCTTATAAAAAATATTTTCGATTTCCTGCTGTCCAAAGCCCGCCTTCCATAACGCGTCCTCCAACTTCGGCAGACATGAAGCATCGTATAATTCCTCGTGCGTATCGATTCCGTCAAAATCCGAACCGAGTCCGATACATTCCGTTCCCGCAATATTTGCAATATGACAGATATTATCTACAACCTCCGAAATCCTTGCATGCGGCTTCTCACCCTCTGCATAGGTACGCAAAAAGGACGGCTCGAAATTCATTCCCATGACACCGCCGCGCTCGGCAAGCTTTCGAATCATATCATCCGTCATATTCCGGATATGTCCGCAGCAGGCTCTCGCATTGGAATGACTGGCAACAAACGGTTTTTTCGTATATTTGAGTACATCATAAAATCCGGCATCGGATAGATGTGAGACATCAATTATCATCCCCAGCCGCTCCATTTCCTGCACAAACTCAATACCGAGCGGAGTCAGTCCGCATTCCGTATTCGGTACCCCATAGGGCGCCCGTTCTCCGCTTGGAGTCACCGCATTCGGATAACCGATTTCATTTGGAAAATTCCACGTCAGCGTCATCATCCGCACACCAAGTCGGTAAAAATTCCTCAAAAACGCAGGATTCCCCTTGCAAACGCCACCTTCCTCTATTGTCAGCATAGCAGACATTTTTCCGGCTGCCTGATTGTCCAAAATATCCTGATAACAGCGAATCGGTGCAATCAAATCCTTGTTTGCTTCCATCTCCACATAAAAGGTATCTGCTAACTCCATGCACCATTCAAAAGGGTTTTCGCGATGCTTTAAATAAACAAACAATGCGAAATTTTGCAGCAGATAATCCCCCTGCTTCATCTTCTCCAAATCAATGTGCAGGTTATTTTTCCGCAAATGCTCGACACCTTCGCGCTCTCCCTTTTTACGATACAAAATCTCAGAAATCGTATCACAATGCATATCTGCAACCTTCATATTAATCTCCATTTCTAAGCAACTTGTCACAAAAAGACGATGCAAATGTAAAATTTGCGTCTGCCATCCATTCATTCTTTATAGCTTCTATGCAGTCAAGTCAGCATATGCTGCATCCAGATATTGAAGCAGCTGCTCCGGAGACAGATATACCTGTGCTCCGCGTACCCCGGCACTGACTGCAATCCTTTCATACAACTGCGCCGTTTCATCAAAATAGGTCGGAAATTTCTTTTTCATGCCGACCGGCGAACAGCCGCCTCGGATATAGCCGGTCAGTCCAAGCAAATCCTTGACATGCACCATCTCAATCTTCTTGTCTCCGACCAGCTGTGCTGCCTTCTTTAAGTCCAGTTCTTCCGCTACCGGAATACAAAATACCAGATAGCCCTTCTTCTCTCCATGTGCCACCAGTGTTTTAAACACCTGCTCCGCCGGAATTCCTGTCTGCTCTGCCACATGAACCCCGGATAAATTATTTTCATCCACCTCGTACTCTCTGACCTCAAACGGTATCTTCGCCTGCGTCAGCAAACGCATACAATTTGTCTTTACCATTGTCGTCCTCACTTATTCAATCTCTTGTTCTGCTTCCAGCTGCATTTCGTGCAGTGGCTTGCGTACCTTCTTTCGGGTCAGCTCCACCAAATGCAGCGGAGTCATATCCACCAGAATCGTTTTGACCGGATCTGCCTGCAAATACTCCTGCAACTGCTTCAACAAAATCTGATTGGATTCTTCCTTTTCCAAATCAATAAAATCAATCAGGATAATACCGGACAGATTACGCAAACGAATCTGATACGCGATTTCCTTTGCCGCCTCCAGATTGATGGACAGAAAATAATCCTCGCCCTGCTTTCTGCCACCGACCGCCTTGCCGGTATTGACATCGATTACCGTCAATGCCTCTGTCGGTTCGATAATCAGACTGGCTCCGCTTTTTAACCATACCTTCTTGCCCAATGCTTCCTTTAGGCGGCTCTCAAACGAAAACAAACGCAACAGCGGCAGCTCGCTCTCATAGCGTGTCAGCTTGCCACAGTCCTGCGGCTGATGCTCCTGCAAATAATCCCGAATCTCCTCATATAGCACCGCATCATCGGTCAATATCTGCGACAGCATGGTCGTGCGGGTATCCCGAATACTACAAAGATATGCAGGTATCGGTCGTTCCAGTACCGAAAAGCAAGTGCGATATATGCTCTGTGTTTTTAATTTTTCATAGCGGGCAAGCAAGCCTTGTAGCTCCGTCCGAATTTCCTCCTCCGAAGCCTCTGCCGCATTGGTGCGCACGATAAAACCATGCTGCTCTGACGAAAATTCCGAAAACAGCGCCTTTAACTCCTGACGTTTCGCTATCTCAGTAATCTTTCCGGAAATACCGACCACCGGCTTTCCGTGAATCAACACCGCATATTTTCCTGCCAGATTCAGATTGCAGGTTACAGATGCCAGCTTGGTTTTGATTGGCTCCCGCTCAACCTGTACAATCAGCTCATCTCCAGCATGAATTTTGCCATCCTTATGAACATTCTGCGTAATCGGCATCTCATTTTCCAAGGGCAGATAGCACATCACACCCTCTGCGATTTCAACAAACGCGGCATTGATGTTTTTTACAATATTTTTTACCCGCCCAAGATAAATGTTACCGACCCGGATTCCCTCGGTTTCCGGGTCGGCCATCACCTGCAACAGGCGCTTTCCTTCATACAATGCAGAAACAATTTGTCCCTTTCTGCGCGCTACTATCAACTGTTGTTCCATACCAATTCACCATATCTGTGTGCTTTTTCACACTAGCGTACCTGATACAACGGTACAAATTCCTGTCTGCGTCTGCCCTCTGCAATCGCAGTCTTCGCCTGCTCCTGATTCAAATTACGCAGACTCAAATCACAATAAGTTTCCATCCGGTGTACCTGCAACGCCCGGTCATAGTACGGAAGTCCGTACTCCTTACAAAATGCCGCAAAAATAACCTCCGGCTTCAAATTGCTCACACTGCCGCTCGCCAGCTTAAAAAAGATACGCAAGCCATTCTCATACTGTTCTGCATTCTGAATGCCTGCTTCCGGCTGCTCTGCCTCCGGATTGATATCTGCCGCCACAAAGCCGTATTTAAAAATCATTGGCTTGATATCAATCTCTGTTGTTCCCTTTTTGCCTTCTTTTTCAACCAAAATCTGCTCTTTATTCAAAAACTCCGTAAGCTTTGTCTGAAACTCCGCAAAATACGCTGCATACGGCTGCTCCACACCATTCTCCGTTACCGGCATATCCTTAATCGACAGAAGATAATCGGCGCAGGAGGTCAGGGACATGATGGATTCCTTTTTGGTATTTGGCTCCCATTCCTTTAACCGGGTCACACTCTGTACCATAAAGCCCTCGCTCATCGTCGCATTCAGACGCTCCAAAATCTCTGCCTCAGTATACTCCTGATTGAATTCCGCATCCAGATATTCTCCGTCACTGGTCTGTCCTAAGCCGAGCGGTGCCGCAAAATAAAGCAGCTGATGCGGATTAAAGCCTGCCGAATACGTCACATCCAAGCCGGAACGACGGATTGCCTTCTGAAAATAACGCATCACGTCCAAATGTCCCAGAAACTTCGTAAAACCATATTTTGAAAATTTAATTCGAACTACCATAATTACCTCGCTTCTCAATATTTGTCCGGCACTTATACTTCTTCCGGCGTTTCATAGCATACACCGCCATTAAAAGATCTCGCACCGCAGCCCGCACACTTTTTGCGACAATTTGGTGTTACGGTTTCTTCCAGTCCCTTCTGATACTCTCTCCACAGGAACTCCTTCGTCACACCCGCATCAATGAAATCCCAAGGAAAAATCTCATCCTTGGCACGCTCGCGGCTCGTATAGAAGCTGATATCTACACCATTTTCTTCAAAGGTCTTCGCCCAAAGGTCAAAACGGAAATATTCCGACCACGCATCATAAATACAACCCGCCTTATATGCATCATAAATGGATTTTGCCAGACGACGGTCACCGCGCGCAAAAATACCCTCCATAATCGTCACATCCGCATCGTGCCAGTTGTAACGGATGCTGCGGTTGTTAATCAGCTCCTTGAGCTTGTTGCTGACCATCTTCTGCTTCGTCAAAAACTGCTCCTGCGTATTCATCGAAACCCACTGGAATGGTGTAAATGGCTTCGGCACAAAGAAGGAGGTACTGGTAATAATCTGCACCTTACCGTTGCGCTCTGATTTTGGTATCGTGTAATATTCCTGCGCAATTCGATCGGACAATACTGCAATTGCCTCGATGTCCTCCTGCGTCTCCGACGGCAGACCAAGCATAAAGTAAAGCTTTACCTTGTTCCAACCGGAGCGGAATGCATCCATCGAGCCCTTTAAGATATTTTCCTCCGTCAAACCCTTATTAATCACATTACGCATCCGCTGGGAGCCTGCCTCCGGTGCAAAGGTCAGGCTGCTCTTTTTCACATCCTGTACCTTGCTCATCACATCCAATGCAAATGCATCAATACGCAGGGATGGCAGAGAAATGTTGACCTTCTGCTTTCCAAATTCATCAATCAAGTAATATACCAGCTCCGGCAGCGCCTTATAATCACTGGAGCTTAACGAGCTGAGTGTGATTTCCTCCTGTCCGGTGTTCGAAATCATCAGCTTCGCACGTTCCTTCAAAAATTCAACATCCCGTTCCCGAATCGGTCGATACAGCATACCTGCCTGACAGAACCGACAACCGCGGATACAACCGCGCTGAATCTCCAATACCACACGGTCCTGCACGGTCTTGATAAACGGCACCAGCGGTTTTTCCGGATAAAAGGTATCACTCAGCTGCATCTCTACCTGCTTCCGAATCGTCGGACGCGCATTCGGATGATTTGGCGTAAACGAAGCAATCGTACCGTCCTCATGGTAAGCCACATCATACAATGACGGTACATACATACCCTCAATTGTCGCCACCATTGCAAGATAATCCTGTCTGGTACCACCGTTCTTTTTGTTCTCTTTATATAAATCCAATACCTGGTCGTAAACCGTCTCACCCTCGCCAATATAGAAGAAATCAAAGAAATCTGCAATCGGCTCCGGATTATAAGCACACGGACCACCTCCGATGACAATCGGGTCGTCCTCGCCTCTGTCCTTTGCAAATATCGGAATCTGGGACAAATCCAAAATTTGCAGGATATTGGTATAACACATCTCGTACTGCAGCGTAATACCTAAGAAATCAAAATTCTTGACCGGCTCCTGCGATTCCAATGCAAACAACGGAATATTCCGCTCTCTCAAGATTGGGTCCAAATCCATCCAAGGTGAGTATACACGCTCGCAGTAGGTATCCTCTCTGCGATTGAACATATCATATAAAATCTGAATACCCAGATGCGACATTCCCACCTCATAAACATCCGGAAAGCACATACAAAAGCGGATATCTACCGCCCTTGGGTCCTTTACTACCATATTCACTTCTCCGCCGACGTATCTCGCCGGCTTCTCCACCTGGAGTAATATATCATCAGATAATGCAAGCTTTCTCATAAATCCTGTATTCCTTTCTGGGGTTTTTACTTGTCTGCATTTGCGCACAAATATGCTTCAAATGCTTCCGGCTCCATTGCAGCCTCTTCTGCGGCTTCTTCTTTCGTCAGACGCCCCTTTTTAACCAAAGTTCTCAAAAGCTCCAATCTGCCTTGTTCAAGCGCCTTTTCTTCAATTGCCTCCGACAAATTGCACATACTTACAAGACCTCCTTCACTTTCCCTCTCCAGTGAAAGCATGTATATTTTTTATTATATCCTTACTTTGTATCATTGGCAAGGATAAACTCATTTGAGTTTCCATATTGGGTTATTGCCATAAAATATAAGATCCGCTGTTAGTAATCTTCCCAACTCAGTTTATCAGCCGTCTCACCAAAGAAATCTTTCATTTTGTATTTAGCTTTTCCGCCTTCAGCGCTAAACCACTCTTCGTCATCTCCGAGTTTAACATCTCCCTTGTTTGTATCACAATGCCTATCTGAACCATCGGAGCTAACGAACTTAACAATCCTTATCTCCTTCGGTACCGGTGTTGCGGTTGGCTTTGGAGTAACGTCTGGTTTCGGTGTTGGGGTTGGTCCGGCTGGTGTTGGAGTTGGTGGTTCAGGGGTAATATTAGGGTCTGCATCTCCAGAGTCCGGTGCGCCAATGGAAGGTGGTGGTGGCGGTACTTCTTCCTCGTAAATCA
Organism: Lachnospiraceae bacterium; assembly: GCA_017462755.1. Classification (GTDB taxonomy): domain Bacteria; phylum Bacillota; class Clostridia; order Lachnospirales; family Lachnospiraceae; genus RGIG4057. The sequence continues at coordinate 33,472 of JAFTQM010000066.1, forward strand.
GCGTGTAGACCGTATCTCCTGTCAGCTCCCTATCTACCTTCAAGAATGCTACCGGTGTGTTCTTGCCCCTGTCGTAGCTCTTCTTGCCAATTTGAATCTCAGCGTCAATTAAAGTGTAGGTCTTGCCATCAATCTTCAAGGTCTCCTGTGGCTCACCGCTAAAGAAGTTATCAACACCACCTTTGGCACCTTCAATGACCTTCTTCGTCTGCTCCGGTAACAGCTCGTTGCCGTCCTCGTCTAAATGCTTGATGGTGACATCAGGCATTGGATCAACGTAGCCTACGAAGTAAAAGTATTCAGGAGAATCAATAGTTATGGATTTACTGATTGACCATGCCGCTGTACCTTCTGCTGGACCAGCTACCACATCCCTGCCCAATTGGGAGGTACTAACGTAACCAGAATCTAACTTGTAGGTACGACCGGCGTAGGTGACTGAGCTAGTGCTGGTTCCACGATTAACGCCCTTGTATTGGTTGTATTGATAAATCGAGTTTGCTGTCACACTTTCTCCGGCACCTCTAGCTATGTAAGCCTCCCAGTCTTCATCCAAAATCACATCTTTAGCGTCACACTTCTGATTTTCATTTGTATCGATGTAACGGACTAAATGTGCGGGTGGCATGTCCAGTGTGCGGTCTAACCAAATAAAACCAACACCTAAACCGTAGCCGCTTACTGCACTAAAAACACCTGATGTACTCAGATTGGCGTTAGAGTTTGGATTTGCGTATGGTGTAACTCCACAGCACTCCTTACGAATGTACAATCCATATGGCAAATACATTCTCGTAATCTTGGCTGCCTTTTGAGTCATTTGTATCTCATCGGTTGCCTGCGTCTGCTGGTAGTTGATGTATGCGGCCGCATCTGCAGCGGACATTACAACCAACAACCTCTCACCTTGTGGCGCGATTCGCGTGATGATTAAATCCTCAAGCATCAGATACCACTCATTTGCCTCCACTGCAGCATAGTTCGGACCACCGGGGATATGTGAGAGTATGTATTCAATGTTAGCTTTATCTGTAAAAAAGTCTATTATCGCATCCCTGTTTGTATTACTTCCCACTGTCGCCGGCATAGCATTCATGTAGCTAAACTGGTCATACTTCGTACCTGTGATGTCATCCTCCACAATCAGCTCCACATTCCATCCGCTATTCGTGTAATTCATTCGATTACTTACACCATTTCTTATCTGTGAGGAATTGCCTGTATTAAACCATGCAGTGACTGCCTCGCCCCTGCTCTCACTCTTTAAGAAATCCATTGGACCTGCTATTACAGTACCGTTCTTATTTACCACGGATACCCGCACACCATAACTAACACTCGTCTGTAAGAACGCCCAATCCTCTGAAGCATCTCCGTAACCGGCACTACCACCGGTATCAATCTCCGAATCGGCTGCCTTAGCTACTAATGGTGCCGTCAACATTACCATCAGAGCTACCAATGCTATCATTAATTTCCTTTTCAACTCATCAACCTCCTTAAAACACAAAAGAGACTGTCATCTCTGACAGTCTCTTCTCCGTTTCTTTAATTAAAATTACCAACTTTCTCACCACTTGAAATGTCTTCATCAGTACCCTCAATCTCCGGCTTCACGTATGGGGTGCAAGCATCGGCTAAAGTGCCGCTGGATTTGTCTTTCCATACAGATTCTCCAAAGTATTTCTTTCCGCCAAAGATATTTCCATCTTTGTCTATATAACAGAGATTCTTAGGCTCATAGCTATGCTTCGATGTAATATCAAATTTCCCAAAGCATACGAATTCCATCTCTTCTAATTTACCTGAATCACCTAAATAATATGTACAATCCCTCTCTAATCCATCTTCGTATCTGTTAAACACGTCCCCCGGTGTGTGGTGTACTACTTCTACTTCGTCACCATTCTTATTAATGATAGTTTCGACGTAATCACCCGGATTAAGACCTGTTGGGTCTTCCGTTTTCACTGGCTTAGGAGTCGGGGTAGGCGCTACTGTAGGCTTTGGTGTAGGAGTAGGTTTCTCCGTTGGCTTTGGTGTTGGTGTTGGCTTCTCTGTAGGCTTAGGCGTTGGTGTTGTCTCCTTTACCTCTACTGGAGTAGGTGTTGGAGTACTCTCTTTTACTGGGGTTGGAGTCGGGACTAAAGTAGGTGTTACCTCCAGAGTAACCACTGGTTCATCCTCTACTGGTGTAGGAGTCACCTCTGGGGTTACTTCTGGCTCCTCTTCCACTGGTGTAGGAGTAATCACCACTGTTGGCTCTGCATCCTCGTAAACCGTTGGTGTAGGCTCTGGTGTAGGCGTGACTACCACCGTTGGCTCGGGGGCTAAAGTTGGAGTCGGTACCGGTGTCACCATTTCATCCGGGTCATCTAAAGACCAGTTTGGGTCCAACTCATCTGGTGGGAGATTTCCCTCTTCATCGTATTCCTCGCTAATGGTAGGTGTAGGTGCTACTTCATCATCCTTGCCTCCAAAGATAGTTAATGCAGCTACTGAGGTTATCACTATTACAGTTGTAACACCAGCAACTACTGCTATTTTTTGTATTTTTGTCATCGTTGTTTACCTCCTCTAAATTTCTGATTATCTATATTCAAACTCTGATTATTTTCATGGTTAAAGGGTTTTACTTCATTGTATCTATTGTATTACAAAATAGAAGAAATTACAAGTTGTGTAGTGGTTTTATGTACTTATTTAATCGTTTTTAGAGACTTTATTTTGCTAATAGTACCTTGTTCTCTCCGAGGTGTTTTTGTGCTTTAATTATAGTACGCAGTCACATCCTGACCGTCACCTGCTGCTCTATACCCCTCCCAATTCTCTGTTAAAACTATGTCCTTTGCGTCACACTTCTGATTTTCATTTGTATCAATGTATCTAACTAGATGTGCTTCGGGCATGTCTGCAACTCTAGGGTCACCTGCAATCTTAATCAGACCCATACCTAAACCATAGTTCTGCACTGCTGAATGAATCTGACTGGTTGCGATATTTACACTAGGAGCCGGATTCGGATACGCAGTATAACCAAGAGCATTCTTCCTCAAATAGAAACCATATGGCAACCAGTTGCACAGAATCCTTGGCATCTTTTTGGTCATCGAATTGTCAGACTCCACACCATGACTGTGCTGCCACATACTGTATGCCACTGCATCCGCGGCAGTCATAGCGACCAAGACAGGGCTGCCTTCCGGTGCAATGGTGGTAATGATAATCTCCTCAATCATTAGATAGTAAGTGTTCTTTGAAGTCTTCATTGATGAGTAGGATGGAGCACCGGGAATGTGTGAGAGTATCTCTGCTATTGTTAATGCCATCAACGCTATCACTATTTTTGTTTCAAATATCCAATCTCCTTAAAATCCTCTCATTCTTGTGCTACAGTTATTCATAATGATGATGCTCACTTTGGGTAGTAAATGCTGTCTATCTACTACACATAAAATCACAAGATACCGGAGGAACGAAAATGAACGAATTTGAAGGACAAATAAAAGAATATCTGGATTATTGTAGAAATCATAAAAGACTGAATCCTAAAACCTGTAAAGCGTATCAAATTGATTTATTTCAATACCAAAAATTCTTGACAGAACCACTAGACTATATGCTCCGCAGTAACATTGAACAGTACATTGTCCACTTACATACTAAATACAAACCAAAATCGGTAAAGCGTAAGATTGCAAGTCTAAAAGCTTACTTTCACTATCTTGAGTATAAAGAAATTATTGAAATAAATCCTTTTAACAAAATAGATGTTCGCTTTCGTGAAGAAAAGCTGTTACCTAAAACAATTCCTTTTCATTCCATCCAACTATTTCTCCATGAACTGTACCGGCAGAAATTAAACGCAGCAACGGAATACCAACTCCGTTGCTGTATTCGTGACATCGCTGTAATTGAATTATTATTTGCTACTGGAATGAGAATCTCTGAACTCTGCTCTCTGAGAAAAGAAGATATTGATTTAACAGAATGCACCGTTCGTATTTATGGCAAAGGTGCAAAAGAACGAATCATTCAACTCGGAAATCAAGAAGTATTAGACGCATTACGTTTGTATCAAGAAACATTTAAAAATAAATCAGCTACTTGCCAGTATTTCTTTATTAATCGCCTTGGTAACAAATTATCAGACCAATCTGTCCGATATATGATATTACACTATGCCGAATTAGCCGGAATCTCACAACATATTACACCACATATGTTCCGACATACCTTCGCTACTCTTTTGTTGGAACAGGATGTAGATATTCGATATATACAACGAATCTTAGGTCATAGTTCCATAAATACAACCGAGATTTATACACATGTGTCTAATGCTAAACAAAAGGAGATTTTGGTGCACAAGCATCCTAGAAATTTGTTGAAGGTGAATAAAGGATAATTCTTAGTTATCCGTTGATAAATTTGTGTATACTATTGTTAGGTGGGAATTGTTTTATGAAAGAATATACTTATAGCCATTTAAAAGGAAGAAATGAACTTATTGATAAATTAACTAAAGATTATAT
>JAFTQM010000067.1 GCA_017462755.1 Lachnospiraceae bacterium
CAGCTTACTGATTTGCTTCGGATTCATGGGATTTTTCGTATACACATATCCTTCCTTCAATCGCTCAAAAAACCAGTCCGAAAAGTAGCTCGGAATATCGGTTCTCCGACTGACACTCAGAATCATTGTTTTCCCCCTCTAAGCCTGCAGTTTCTCCGCATTTTCCATCAACTTATCCATAATCTCTGCCACATTCGCAATGCTCTGCAGATTTGTGTTACAGCTCTCTAACGTATCGTTAGCCTCTTCCATCACTTTCTGCGTCACGGCTTCTACATTTACAATTCCTTCCGAAACCTGTGCATTCGCCGCAGTTACCACATCTACCGTTTCCTTTAACAGAGACACCTGCTCAATAATATTCTGGGTACTGTTATGAATCTGCTCAAAATTCTCCGCAGTATCATCTACATAGCGATTCTGCATACGACTGCTTTCCAGCAACCGCTCCATGGACTCCGTAACTGCGCCGATAGACTCTACAATGCTTACAATCAATGCGTTAATCTCTCCTGTTGCATCGTTCGTCTGAGAAGATAGACTGGAAATCTCCGATGCCACCACGGAAAAGCCCTTTCCCGCTTCTCCTGCTCTTGCTGCTTCAATACTGGCATTGAGTGCAAGTAATCCGGTCTGCTTTGCCACATTACTGATCAGTCCCATAATAGTCTGCATCTTATCTGCGTTTACCTTTAACTCTTCCATCTTTTCCGCCACCAATGCACCGGATTCTCCGGATACCTGTACCTGCCGCAAGAGTTCCTTCATCACATCATTTCCCTTATTCAAGCTCTCTTCCGCACTCTGTACTTCCGAAACAATAGAATTCACCATTGCATCCACCTGCTCTACATTGGTTCCGATGGTCTCTGTATTCTGCTTTTGTACCAAAATAGCCGATACACCGTCTTTTGCACCGCCGGACAATTCCTCCATGGAACGCTGTGTCTCCCCGATTGCCTTTTTCAATCCTTCCGTTTCTTCTACGGACGCCTTAATATTCTCCGTCATTGCAGCCGCCACTTCCAAGGTATTGTGCAGAATTCCCTCGGATTGCTGTTGTTGCAGTTCCGCACGTTCAATATTCGCCTGATTAATTCCACGTATCTTGTTTAATGCCAAAATAGTGAAAAATCCGGTCAGCAGCAAACATGCCAGAATAATCTCGGTCTGCGTTATTTCCGTTCCTACCAAGGTTCCTGCCGTTACCTTTTTCGCTATTACCGCAAGATTTACAAGAATCGCAAAACCGCCCATGCCCAATAACAGCTTCGTATCCGTATACACCATCAAAATCACATACGCAACAATTACATAACAAAATGCCAGATTCGTGGTCGTCGTTAACATAATGTAGGCATATAAAAGTGCAAATCCCACAGCAAATATATAGCGTACCGCCAGCGAATCCTTTTTGCGTAAAAATACACCTACCGAAATCACGGACGGCAACACACAAAGGGCAAGAACAATCAAATAACTCCCCAAACTTCTTGCATCTTTCACTACCTCTATGGCATACGCCAGTGCCAGTACAAGATTCATTACGACCATACCTGTAATCGCCGTCTTATTCGTACTGGTCATCGCTATACTTTTTACCGATAAATCTTCTTTTTCTCTCTTCATAGGCAGTCCTCCCTTTCGTTCTTGCTGTACTTCATTCCACACTTGTCAGAATTTACATGATTTATATATCAATTGTACATTATTTTACAAATTTCGTCAAATCATTTTGTAGTAAAATAACACGCAATCCTGTAATAATACTCACCACACTTGCGGTTTTTTCCTATTCTTGCTATAATAAACTTCAAACCAAAACCAAGGGACTGATTTTATGCGAGATACCATCAAAATCAAACAGCACGGCACCACAAAAATAGTTGCTCACCGGGGTGTCAGCGGTCTGGAAACGGAAAATACCGCCGCTGCCTATATTGCCGCCGGAAATCGTTCTTACTGGGGCATCGAAACCGATCTCTACCGAACCGCAGACGGTCATTTTATTTGCAGTCATGACAAATCTTCCGGGAGAATTTGCGACGTGAATCTCGTAATGGAAGACTCCACATTAGAGGAACTCCGGGCATTGCGCCTTAGGGATATCGACGGCAAATCGGACCGGGCCGATTTGATGCTTTGCATTCCGAGCGAATACCGGAAGATTTGCGAGTCCTACGGAAAGGTCTGCATCGCGGAATTAA
>JAFTQM010000068.1 GCA_017462755.1 Lachnospiraceae bacterium
CGAAGCAGCTCCATAACCTGCATACCTGCATGCTTTGCTAACTGGATACGCTCCGAATATACGGATGGAATCGTACCATTGCCCTGTAAGCCCATACCGAGTACCTCGGTCAGACAATTCATACTGTTTGCGGTATACATACCGGAGCAGGAACCGCTGGTCGGACATGCCTTACATTCAAACTCCTGCACATCCTCTTCGGTCATCTTGCCTGCAGCATATGCACCTACTGCCTCAAACATACTGGAAAGACTGGTCTTGTGTCCCTTGACATGACCTGCAAGCATCGGACCGCCACTGACAAATACGGTCGGGATATTCAGTCTGGCTGCTGCCATCAAAAGTCCCGGTACATTCTTATCACAGTTTGGTACCATAACCAATGCGTCAAACGCATGTGCCATTGCCATTGCCTCGGTAGAGTCTGCAATCAAATCACGGGTAACAAGCGAATACTTCATGCCGACATGACCCATTGCAATACCGTCACAAACAGCGATTGCCGGGAACATAATCGGAGTACCGCCTGCCATGGATACACCCATCTTTACTGCATTTACGATTTTATCCAGATTCATATGACCCGGTACAATTTCATTATAGGAGCTGACGATACCGACCAATGGACGGTCGAGTTCCTCCTTCGTTAAGCCTAATGCGTTAAATAACGATCTGTGTGGTGCCTGCTGCATCCCTTTGGTTACGGAATCACTTTTCATATTCTTACTCACCTTTCTTCGTGTTTTATTATTATTTTCTTGTGGCAGGGCAACGGATTTCGTATCAAAGCAATCTGAAATGCTTCATTATGCAAAAACGCCCTAAGCTGTCAGCTTAGGGCGAATCAATCATCCGTGGTACCACCTAAATTCAGAATCTCTTCTGCACTTTACCGATACTCGCAACTGCGAATATCCTTCTCCCGGTAACGTGGGAATGACGCCGGAGTCTACTAAAAGAATACTTCGTTCCATCCGGGGCTCAAAGGCTACTTCTTCGTCTGCTTTCGAAAGGCTTGCACCAACCGCCTTTTCTCTGAGAGTCTGATCAGACAAATACTCCTCCTTATCATCGCCTGTACTACTTGCTATTCAATTTAATAATCTGCTACGTTAAATTATAAAATTATCATTGATTATCATTTAGTTTAGCAGATGAAAGCGTTCTTGTCAAGCACTTTCAGCTTTCTTGAGTTTCTGCACTTTGGACCTGCCGGAAACTCAAACTTTCAGTTCTGTGTTGCAAGTCGTATCAGCAATTCCACGACCTTCTCCATATCCTGTACGGAAATATATTCATATTTGCCATGGAAATTTGCGCCACCGGTGCAAAGATTTGGGCATGGCAAGCCCATAAAGGAGAGTCTGGCACCATCTGTACCTCCGCGAATCGGCTGCACGATTGGAGTGATGCCAAGCTCCTCCATCGCCCGCTTGGCATTTTCTATCAAATCCATATGCTCTGCAAGCTTCTCCTTCATGTTGTAATAGGCATCCTTCATCCGGATTTCTACACTGCCTGCACCGTATTTCGCATTCAAAAATTCTGCCACCTTGCAAAACAGTGCTTTCTTTGTTTCAAACTTCGCTCTGTCATGGTCACGGATAATGTAAATCATGGATGCTTCCTCTACATTTCCTGCCATTTCATCCAAATGATAAAATCCCTCATAGCCCTCGGTATATGCCGGATTTTCCCCTGCCGGAAGCATGCTCTGAAATTCCATTCCAATAAGCAATGCATTCTTCATCTGTCCCTTCGCCGAACCCGGATGAATGTTTGAGCCATGCAGTACCACCTTAGCATTGGCTGCATTAAAATTCTCATACTCCAGCTCGCCTAAGAGTCCGCCGTCCACCGTATATGCCACCTCTGCTCCAAAGCCTGCTACATCGAAATAATCGACACCTCTTCCGACCTCTTCATCCGGTGTAAAGCCAAGCTTAATTTCCCCATGCGGTATTTCCGGATGCGTCAACAGATACTCCGCCATCGTAAGAATCTCTGCCACACCTGCCTTGTCATCCGCACCGAGCAGCGTCGTACCATCCGTCACAATGACATCCTTGCCGATTTGACGTGACAGCTCCGGAAACTGCGTTGCCGAAAGCACAATCCCCAACTCTTCATTCAATACAATATCTCCGCCCTGATACGGTACAATTTTGGCTTTCACATCCGTACCGCTCATCGCCGGAGCTGTATCCATATGTGAGATAAAGCCCAGCACCGGACGCTTTTCCTGCGTCGTTGCCGGAATCGTAGCATAGACATAGCAATGCTCTAACAAGCGCACATCCTGCGCTCCTAACTCCTTTAATTCTGCCTCCAGCATCCGCGCCAGCGCCCACTGCTTTTCGGTACTAGGTACCATCTCAGCCTCGTCTGCCGACTGCGTATCCACCGCAATATACTTTAAAAAACGTTCCTTAACTGTCATACCTCTGCCTCCTTCAACATCTGCTCTACAATCTCTGCCGCACACCGAACCATGCTCGGGCAAACACTTTGAAATAACCCCAGAGCTCGGATTCTTTCAAGCTCTCCCGGTCTTGAAATATCATACCCCAATAATTCCTTACATACAACCGTTCCTTTTTTTTCGATAAAACGGTCCATAAACTCTACGGACTTTTTATGCGCCATTTCTCTCTCGCCCTGCGCAGTTCCATCGGAAAAACCATATTTTAATCCCAATGCCATCAAAGCCCCCACTACGGAGCCGCACATTTCTCCTTTTCTGGCACCGCCGCTAAACTGCGTGGTAATCCGAAGCGCCATCTCCTCCGGAATACCGTAATCGGTTGCAAAGGTCGTAAATACTGCCTGTGCGCAGCAAAACCCGTTTTCAAAATATTCCTCTGCCTTTTTTACTTTAGCGGTTTGCTCTTTCTCAAGCTCCCATCCTTCCTTTTCTGACATCACTATTTCACCCATTCTTTCTCTCCTCTACATTCCTACAGGCTTCATTATACAGCTTCAGCGCTTCCAGCACTTGTGCCTGCTTATCTGCCGGAATCTGCTCAAACAATTCCTGAAACCTCAAATCCATATCATGCTCTATTTTTTCAAAACGCGCTTTCCCCTTGGGCAGCAAATTTAGAGTTACAAAGCGCCTGTCTCCCGTTGCGGTCTTTCTTTCTACATATTCCTTTTGCACCAACTCCTCTACCGAACGACTGACACCGCTCTTATCCACATGAAGAATATCTGCCAGTTCCTTTACCGAAATCCCCGGCTTTCTGCCAATCTCCACGAGCAAAAAGCATTGTGCTTCGCTGATTCCGCAACAGCAGCAATCCGATTTATTTACCTTTCCGAGATGACATTCCAACTGCCTTGTATACTCGCGAAATTGTTTTACAAGCTCCATACGACTCCCCCTTTTTTTTCTATAGTCTCATATTATCTTATTTAGTTGCAAATGTCAACCGTTTATTTTATCAACCATATATTTTATCAACCGTATATCAAATACCAATCCTCGCCATTCTTTATTTTCTCGAGTTTCCCCTTGACCATTTTTCCACAAGCAATTAAGATAGAAGTATCAATTACGGAGGAACAAAGTCTGTTCGGACAGACTTTAACTTTATAATCATGGAACAACACGATACAATTTACCCGGAAAACAAAGTAGAATTTTACGACCTGCTGGCTGCACAGCTTGGTGCCTTGACCGCATCCGAGACCAGTCCGGTAGCAAACCTCGCCAATGCAGCCTCCCTGCTGTATTATGCCTTAAAGGACATCAACTGGGCCGGCTTTTATCTGATGGACCGCGGCTCCCTGCTGCTCGGACCATTCCAAGGACGTACTGCCTGCATCCGCATTCCATTAGGGCGCGGCGTTTGCGGCACCGCTGCTGCGACCGGCAAAATCCAGTTGGTACCGGATGTACATCAATTCCCGGGACACATTGCCTGCGACAGCGCATCCAATTCCGAAATTGTCCTGCCGATTCGAGCAAATGGCGAAATCGTCGGCGTGCTGGACATCGACAGTCCGCTTCTCAACCGCTTCAACGAAGAAGATGCCGCCGGTCTTTCCAAACTGGTCGCTATTTTAGAAGCAAACTGTAGCTTCTAAGCTCACCCTCCGATACCTTTTGACATTATCCACTTAAGGAGGCTCCAATGTCTGATTTATCCCCTATTTCCGCATATCAAAACTGCCGGCTCTGCCATCGTAAGTGCGGTGTAAACCGTACTACACAAACAGATGTGGGAACGCCCTCTATCGGCTACTGCGGTATGCCGGATGCGCTTTGGGTTGCGCGCGCTGCACTGCATTATTGGGAGGAGCCTTGTATCTCGGGTGAGGTTGGCTCCGGCACGGTCTTTTTTTCCGGCTGCTCTCTTCGCTGCGTTTACTGCCAGAATCACAGTATCGCACTGGGACTTTCCGGTAAACGCATTGATACCGGTCGCCTGACGGAAATCTTTTTGGAGCTTGCCGCTCAAGGTGCTGCCAATATCAATCTTGTTACACCAACCCATTATGTCCCTTCCATTCTTCCGGCCTTGGACGCTGCGAAAGCGCAGGGACTCACTCTGCCAATCGTATACAACACCGGAAATTACGAAACCTTAGATACCCTTAAGATGCTGGAGGGCTATGTCGATATTTATCTGCCGGATTTCAAATACTGGGATGCTGCACTTGCTCGCCGCTACTCGAACGCGCCGGATTATACCAAACACGCCGCCGAAAATATCGCAGAGATGTTCCGTCAGGTCGGAACGCCGGTATTTGCAGCACACTCACCACTCACATCAGAACCTCCTGACGCTGCACTTTCTGATTCCTATAGTACGGACTGCCATTTCAATACAGAGCCTATGCTAACCGAAAGCGAAACCGCCCTGATGAAGCGTGGTGTTATCGTCCGCCACCTGATGTTGCCTGGTGGACTTGATGATTCCAAACAAATCCTTCGCTATCTGTACGAAACCTACGGTGACAATATTTTTCTTTCAATTATGAATCAGTATACCCCTTTGCCCGCACAGCTGAACGGTTATCCCGAGTTAAACCGCCGGATTACCGATGCCGAGTATGAGGAGCTGATTGATTTTGCAATTGACCTTGGTATAGAAAATGCTTTTATACAAGAAGGGGAAACAGCAGAGGAAAGCTTTATTCCTTCCTTTCACGCAGAGGGAGTTTAGATACTTTTTTTCGTCTTAAAATCCTGCATTTTCTTGCTTTGTTCCGCCTTTCTTCTGCGGTTTATATCAGATAATCCATGTTCATATCGTACAATATATGCGCTTTTTTCTACTATTTACGCATATCTTCAACATTTTTCTGTTGAAAATTTTGTTCACATCTAATATAATACAGCATAAGGAGGTTTTCCTATGTATACAATGCTGATTGCTACTGCCGACCCATGTATCCATGCGCTGATTACGGATGTTTTTCAGTCCTGTCAGACAGAATATTTTTCGGTCGGTACATATAAACAGGAATCCGAAATTATTTCACAAGCCATTTCCCAGAAACCGGACGCACTGCTTTTGGATTTGCAGCTTCCGGGTCTGGCTTTATATCAATTTTTGCAAACGCTGCGCCGCGAGGGCTATTACGGTGAGCTGCTCTTGCTCAGCAAGCCGTCCGATTGTCTGTTCTTAAAGGACGCATTAAAATTCGGTATCTCCGGCTTTCTTTCCAAGCCGCTGACCCGCACCGACCTGCTTGCCAATTTGGATGAGCTTACCCAGACGCTTTCATCCCGCGCAAAGCAGAGGGCGCGCGAAGCGCGGTACCTTACCCTTGCCCGCGACGAAATTGCCCGCAGGCTGGTACTCGGCAACACCGACGAGGAATTGTTCAGCTGTATCCCGGACGATTTTCGCGCAGAGGTATATCAGACCGTGATTTATGAAAGCTTCCACGAATCCCAGACCGATTTGCCGTATCAGCTGCATGAGCTGCTGCATATTGCAGGCAACGGAAGCTCTCTTCTCGAATATTTCGAAGACCGCCAGAAGGGTGTTATTTTATTAAAGGGCAGATTTGCATTAGAGCGCTTCCAGAAATTTTTGAACCACTACCATTCCTTCCAGCAGGGAAGTCCGCTGGATTCTCTCTTTTTGACCTATGGTGCTCCGGTTCAAAGCCTTGCAGACATTCATCTGTCCTATTCGCAGGCCAAGCTGCTGATTTCCCGCCGCTTTTTCTGCGTTTCGGGTCAGCATACTCTTGGCTATGAGGAGTTAGCTACCATCAAGGAGCGCTGGCGTGAGCTGCACAGCGATGAAATCTCCGCATATTGCTGTATCTTATGCGGTTATTTGCAGTCCTTCAACCGTCGCAAGCTGTCAGAAACGATGAATTCCCTGCGCGAGTATCTCTATTCGGTACAGGCAGAGATTACAGACATTAAGTTTTTCCTTTCGGATTTGCTTTTGCAAATCAAGGAAACCATGAATCGCACCTACAGCTCGATAGGTATTGCTTTTCCGAGCAATGCCGAAATTATTGAGCAGATTTACCGCAGCAATTATCTGTACGAGATTACAGAGTATTTTTCCGTGCAGTTCGAGCTGGTTATGAATGCCATCGGCAATTCTTCCAGAGAGAGTGTCTTTGATGATATTATTTATTACATTGAGCACAATCATCACACCAACCTGAAGTTGGAATCCATCGCATCCATTTTTGGTTACAATTCTGCTTACCTTGGAAAGATTTTTACCAAAAAATTTGGCGAAAGCTTCAATTCCTACATCGACAAGGTACGTGTCAACCACGCGAAGGAATTGCTGTTAGAAAACCATTTTAAGGTTTACGAAATTGCCGAACAGGTCGGCTATAAGAACGTAGATTATTTCCACAAGAAATTCAAAAAATATGTCGGTGTCAGTCCTGCCGAGTACCGGAAGCAATTAGAATCCGGTGAAGTAGCTGACGCAGAGGTTTCGTAATATATAGGAGCGATTGCAACCTTTTATGCACTTAACAAAATAACATTTTCTGAAACAGTTACGAAACAACGGCTTTAAAAATGTCTGTCGTTTCGTAACTGTTTCAAAGTTATCTGCATAAACGCATAAAATTTTGCAGCTTTGTTTTATCTTCTTACCGAATCCGGGTCCTTTTCAATCTGCCGGAACATATACATTACCATTCCGCTAATCGTCAGCATAAAGCATGCCGGTCCAATCAGCACAAACATCGCTATCGTAAAATGATTAAAAAAGAAAATAACAAACTCCACTGCCAGCACCAGTACAAGAATTACGGTACGTCCGAAATAACGCAACGAAATTTCCCATGAATTTTTCAGCGTATTGATGAGCGTATTTTCATAACGTGCTGACAACGGAAACGCATAGATTAAGCCCAGCGTAAATACAAAAATCGACACGATTGTCATGACCAGAATGTAAACCGGAGGATTTTCCAACGCCATAAAAATCTGAATATCCAAATACACAATGTAGGTGGCAAGCAGCGTCAGCAGTCCCAACGGAATTCCCTGCTTCAGATTGGCACGAAATGCCTTAAAAAAGCTTTTTGCTATGTATCCCTCCTGCTCATCCACCATTTTCAGTGTAATGGTATATGCTGCCACTGTCGAAGCCCCGATGGTCACTATCGGAAGCGAACACAGCAGCCAGAGAAAATTCAATTTAATCATATCCCAAAAACGACTAAAAAACTGATACAATGGTCCATCTACTCGAAATAATTTCATCTCTTCTGTCCTTTCTAAAAAACACTTGCTCCTGCACGGATTTCTACAACCCGCTTTGGATTCTCAGGAAAATCTGTTAAGTTCCTGAAAATCCAAAGCGGGCTGTTGCTAAGATAGCTGCAACAGCCCGAATTTGTTAGGATTCACAAAATAAGAATAACTGCTTATCCCTATTTACCAAATCTTACTTACCGCGAAGTGGGGTCTCCAATTCATTTCTAATCTTTGCTTCATTCTCAGCCCACTCAACACACTGATCATAACCATACTCAGCTGTTAACTTGCGCATCTCGTCTACCAGCGAATCAAAGGTAGCATCATCTGCTGCATAGATTGCCTTCCAAGAGTACTGTACGATTGCTTCCGTTACCTGATTCCATACTACCTGTAAGTCATCACTCTTGGTACCTTCCTTATAGGTCGTACCTACAGCTACCTTATAGTCTCTCTTCTCCAGATACTCTTCGCTGTTGTTTACGCCGGTATGATTTCTCCAGTCAGCTTCCATCTCGCAAGCTGCTTCACCCTGCATACTAGCCCACTCATCACAGTTGTACTTCTCACCGGACTCCGGATTGGTTGCATTTGCACTCCAGGTGGTGTTGTTCATCTGCCAAGCACCATCGTTGAAGGTACCGCTGCCCCACTCTTCCGGCATCAGAGTCTCTCTGTCGTTGTGGCACTGCAGACCAAACTCAGTAAAGTAGGTCTTGCCGTTTGCATCATAATCCCAGCACAGTCCTTTCGGGCCGTAATCTGCAGTCAGTCTGCCTTCCGGAGTACACAGCCAGTTGATAATCTGCATACAAAGGTCAGGATACTGTGTCTTTGCACCGATGGACCAGATACGGTTACCACCTGCTGCATTCATACCATATGCGATAGGGGTTGCTGCGGTAGGAGTCATGGTAGCCATGTACTTGCCTGCAGCCATATTCTCATCGGTATTGAACGCATCAGAACCGGAATAATTGAAGATGGAGAAGAATGTACCGCCTGCCTTTACCTTCTCAATCATCTTGTCATAGGTCTGTGTCATGGAGTTCGGGTCTAACAAATCCTTCTGATATAAAGTATTGAAGAACTTTAACATTTCAAGGTATGGACCGCCCTCTTCCAGACAGTCATAGTACTCACCGGTATCTGCATTGTAAAGACCAAGACCTAACTCATCATAGCCATAGTAAGCAGTAGCCATAGCCTTAACATACATTACCATGCTGCCGTCCCAATCCGGCCATACGGAAACTGCATAGGTCTCGTTGCCGTTTGCATCGGTTGGGCAGATTTCCTTCATGTCTGCCATCAACTCTACATAGTCATTCAAATCCTTCACTTCCGGATATCCTAACTGCTTATACAAATCCCAACGGATATCCCAGGTATAGAAGAATGCCTCGTGGTTGCTTGTATCAGATGCTACATTATGACCAAAGCCATAAAGCACATTACCATCTACAATACCACGGTTCTTGTCTAATGCAATCTGCATATTGTCTGCAATGTACGGACCATAGGTCTTTAACAGATCACCCTTCTCCCAGTCATACAGCATGCCGGTGGATGCAGCCTTCTGGTACTTGTCACCATCGCTACCCCAGATAACGATATCACCCAGGTCACCCTCCTGCATTCTGGTATCGTACACACCCTCGGTATCCTGTACGATGTTGAGTACAACGTTGAATTTGTCCTTCAAAATCTTTGCAGACCAACCGGTCATCTCGCCGGAATAGTTTGCAAGCTGGCTGAATACGGTTAAGGTTACCGGTTCCTTGGATGCTGCTTCTTCTTCCTTGGAACCACAGCCTGCCATGGAAAGTGCCATTACACCGCTCATCAGCAGAGCAGCTAACTTCTTACCTTTTCTCATGAAAATCTCCTCCTTTTCATTATCTAAAACCCAAACGGATTTTATCCTTTTACTGCGCCAAGCATGATACCCTTTTCAAAATACCGCTGCATGAACGGATATACAAACAGAATCGGTATAATGGTAATCATGGATATCGTGTACTTGTTAATCTGCGAGTTTGATGCCGCCTCTACCAGTGCTCCCGCACCTGAGCCTGTATTCGCAATAGCTCCAAGGTTTGAGGTCTTGTTCAGCCAGGTATACAGCTTATGCTGTAAGGTATGTAATTCCGGCGTACTCTGCATGTACATCAGGGAATCCGTAAAGGAATTCCAGTGACCTACCGCACCAAAAATCGCAATCGTTGCCAAAATCGGTTTACAGAGCGGCATGATGATGTTTTTGAACACCTTCATGTAACCCGCACCGTCCATCTTCGCACTTTCCTCCAATTCCGCCGGTATCGACTCAATATAGGTCTTTACCAGAATGATATTGTAAGGTGCTACAATACCCGGAATGATATAAGCTGCAAAGCTGTTTGTCAAGCCGAGCATAGACATATTCATATATGCCGGTACCAGACCTGCATTAAAGTACATCGTAATGACCAGCATACGATACCAAAGCTTTCTGTGCCACATCTCCTGCTTGGTTACAATATAACCTACAAAGGCAGATGCCAGTACCATCAGCACCGTACCGAGTATTGTACGGCCGACCGTTACCGAAAACGCCTGCATCAGGTCTGAATTGCCGCCAACCATGTTGATGTAGTTCTGAAAGTGAATCCCTTCCGGGATAAACTTAATCGCACCGCGTTTTACCAAATCATTATCCGAAATCGTGTTGATAAACAGATAATAGAACGGGAAAATACAGCTTATTGTAAAAATACCGAAAAACGCATAGTCAATGATGTAAAAGATAATATCTCCCGCAGAATACTTATACTGCTTCTTATGAGTCTTATTATAACGCTTTTCTGCCTTCGCGTCGAGTCTTTCCTGCTTTGTCTTTGCCATAACTTCACCTCCTACATGATGCTCTCGCCACGAAGCAGCTTAGAAATGCCGTTCGCACCGAACAAAAGTATGACACTGACAATGGACTTCGACATACTTACTACCGTCGAAAGCGGGATAATCGCATCCGAGCTGCCGATACCGATATTGTATACATACAAATCGAGTACCTCCAAAGGCTGCTTTGTCATCGCGTTGCTGAATACCAGATACTGATCCATACCATTGCTCAAGATACCTGCGATACTCATTAACAGCAATACAAAGAAGGTCGAGGACAGACCCGGCACGGTAATATGTAACATCTTTTGGAAACGGCCTGCACCATCTACCGTAGCAGCCTCATACAACTGCTGGTCGATACCCGAAATACCTGCAATGTAAATAATTGCACTCCAGCCGAGACCCTTCCACATACCCCAGGCTAACATTTTCAGCCACAGATGTGAGGTGGATGCCAGATAGTCTACATCTCCACCGGTCATACTGTTGATAAAACCATCCGTCGAGAAAATAGCAAACGCAATTGCATATACCAAAACCCAACTGATAAAGTTCGGAATTGTCGTAAATACCTGTACAAATCTCTTAAACCAGGCACTCTTGATTTCCGAAAGAAAAATCGCAAACGCCATAGCGACCCAGCTTGTTGCGATACCGAGACCACTCATGGCAAGAGTATTCTTCATAACGCGGGCAATATCTCTTCTTGTTGCCTTGTTTTCAAACAGATAAGTAAACCACTTGGTTCCTACAAACTTATCCATACTCAGCACATCACCCGACTGATAATCAAAGAATGCATATCTCCAACCCCACAATGGCAGATAGGAGAATACAAAAGCCAGTGCAATGAACGGAAGCATCATCAAAAACAGCTTATACTTCGATTCAATCTCACATTTTTCTTCACATTCTTTTTTCATGGTTAACAGCTGTAACACAACCGTCAATACCAGAATCAGCGCTGCAAGCAGCGTAAATACATAGATTCCCTTTGCCAGAACCGGCTCTACACCATCCGGAACCGCACAGGTTTCCATGTTCAAATAAGATGCATAAATTATTGCGATACCAGCAATTTCCACCAGCGAACCGCCAAGTGTAAACCAGTTACCAATCTTTTGTAATTTGCGGTTACCGACCGACATACAGCCACCGGCACAAAGCAAAATCAGACCAAGAACTGCTACCACACAGCCGACGTAGAGAATATAAAATACCGATTCTTCAATATAATTCAAGCGGAACGCAAGCTGACATTTTTCTACCAATTTCGAATAAGACATCGCATTGGCAAACAACGAACGATTCTGCGGAAGCAAGCCCGAAACCTTTGCCGGATTGATGCTCGGAAGAAACGTCAGTGCTGCAACTAATAGAATCGCCAGTCTCTGAAAAATATACAGTACACTGATTACCCTGTCTCTATTCGTTTTTACTGTTGATTCTGTCTTTTTCATTTCATACCTCATTTTGAATAAGAGGACGAAGTTTTCGCTCCGCCCTCTTATTGGTTTAGCTATCCTTTTCCTTCGGATTACTTCTTCTTTTTCTTCATTACAACAACTACTGCTGCTGCAGCTACAACTACTACTGCTACTACAATACCAACAATCAGACCGGTATTGGACTTGCTGTCGTCTGCCTTATCGTTGTTTGCAGAATCGCTGCCGGTTGTTGCACTGTCAGAACCGGTGGAAGGTGCGGTTGTAGGTGCCTTGGTAGGCTCTGCAGGCACTTCCTCAGCTGCCTTGTCATAGTTGAAACCGGAAACGGTAAAGGTAATGCTCATCTTTGTAGGTGGTACAGCATAGTAACCGATTTCCTTTACATCTGCATTCCAGATATTCTGGATCAGCATATTTACCCAGTTCGGAGAATCCGGGCTAAGGATTGGATTGATATCTACGCTGCTACCGTTTACGCTCAGCTTAATATCAGAAATGGTAATCTCACCGCTGTTTGGAATATCGGTGGACAGGAAAATCAGGTTGAAATATTCCTGACTATCGAAATCACCGGTCAAATCAAGACCTTCTACAGATACTGTATATGTACCGTTACCTGCGATTTCTGCATCAGTAAATGTACCATCCTTGTAAATGTGCGCGTTGGAATCATCCCAACCGGATACCTTGTTAAAGTGCTCGGTATCACGACCATAGGTAGCATCGTCAAATGCGTTACGGAAGGAATACTTTGGTGTCTGGAAACCAAGGTATGCATGGTACTTACCATCCTTATCTACAGACAGTGCCGGAGTAGGCTCTGGAGTAGGTTCCGGAGTAGGCTCAGCAGGAGCTTCTGCCACTACCATGTTACCAAGGGTAAAGGTTACACTTAAGGACTCTGCCCAGGTAAGTGCTGCTGCATCGATACCAGGGTCTGCCTTGGTGTTACCATACTCATTGTAAATCTCGATACGAAGGTTACCCTTCTCTTCCAGGTCACCGGTAATAATCTTTGCTGCATCCAGTGCTACCTCTGCACCGTCTGCTAAAATCTTTACATCCGATACGGTTACTGCTGCCGGGTCAATGCCAGCTGCGGTAACTGCTTCAATATCAACACAGAATACTACCGTTCCGGTTGCTGCAGTGTCACCCTCTGCAGGTGCTGCATCAATCGTATCCTTGGTTAAGGTTACAGTGTAGGTACCGTCACCGGTAACTACAGCGTTTGCCTTATCAAATGCCCAGTTGGACCAGCCCCAGTCTGCATCTGCAAACATCAGACCTGCATTCAGGTTGAAGTCGCCTGCCGGTGCAGGTGCTGCTTCCATATTTGCAAGAGTAAATTCTACCGTTAAGGACTCTGCCCAAGTAAGTGCTGCTGCATCAATACCAGGGTCTGCCTTGGTATTACCATACTCATTGTAAATCTCGATACGAAGGTTACCCTTCTCCTCGATATCTCCGGTAATAATCTTAGAAGCATCCAGTGCTACCTCTGCACCGTCTGCCAAAATCTTTACATCAGATACTACTACTGCTGCAGGATCTACGCCCTGTGCGGTAACTGCCTCGATATCAACACAGAATACTACCGTTCCGGTTGCTGCAGTGTCACCCTCTGCAGGTGCTGCATCAATCGTATCCTTGGTTAAGGTTACAGAATAGGTACCGTCACCGGTTACTACCGTGTTTGCCTTATCAAATGCCCAGTTGGACCAGCCCCAGTCTGCATCTGCAAACATCAGACCTGCATTCAGGTTCAGGTTACCAGCAGGAGTTTCCTCTGCTGCTGCACCGCTCGTACCAGCCAGTGTAAAGGTCACGCTTAAGGACTCTGCCCAAGTAAGACCTACGTTATCTACTGCAGGTGCATCTACGGTAAGACCGTATGCATTTGCAAGCTCGATACGGAAGTTACCCTTCTCCTCGATATCACCGCATGCAATCTTCGCCTGATCTACTGCTACTTCTACGCCGTCTGCTACTACCTTTACATCAGACACGCTCATTGCTGCAGGATCCATACCTGCTCCTACCACATCCACAAGGTCAACACAAAATACGGTTGCGCCTAATGCTGCTTCATCCGTAGGTGCGTCCTTTAACGTATCCTTGGTTAAGGTTACGGTATAGGTACCGTCACCGGTTACCGTTGTGTTTGCGATGGTTGCTTCCCAGTTGGACCATCCCCAGTCAGCATCCGTGTACACCAGATATGCATTCACATCTGCTGCCTTTGCCTCCTTCGCAGGTACTGCGCCTACTGCGCCAAGTACCATAGCCAGCGTGAAGAGGATTGCAAATAATTTTCTTACTTTCTTCATCATCTTATCTCCTCCATAAAATAATTTGAATAGAAATGCGGACTCTCGGCAGATGCCTCCGTCCTACTTAATCATTTTAGTACATCTCCTCGAAAAAAAATACAAGGTCTTTTGTACATTTTATACGAATAAAATTTGACTTCCTCTAATTTTTTCAGTAAAAGAGTTTTCACCCTTTGCTTTTTATGCGCTTTTTGTACTCTTTTTCCCGTAATCGTTTTCGTAGCCAACCTGTTTTGAGATTTTTCATACGGTTTCTCCGCTGTGATAGGAGCGGCTGCCGATTTTCCGAAACAGCCACCACTCGGCGGCTTCCTTCTCTTCCTCTGCCGCTTCCAGATACAAATCCAGATATTCCAACACCTCTGCATACTCCTTTTTTCCTTTTTCAAACAGCGGTTGCAGTCTGCAAAATTCCTCTTCTTCAATCCCATAACAATTATTGTTTACAAACAATCCTGCCGAAAACAAATGCCCATACATTCGCTTTTCTATCGGTGCCAGCAGCCGTTCTCTCCTGCCATGCGGGTCACGAATACAGAACATCACAAATTTGACCGATGCCAGCACCAGCTTCATCGAAGTAACACTCAGGTTCGGCACTGCATAGGTTCGGTTGTAGGCTGCCGCCACCAGCCTTGCAATCACGCTTTTCTGCTTTGCCGTCAGACGTGTAAGACGATTCTGATTCATCTCAGCAGGTGTTTTGCCGGTATAGTGCCGCAAAAAGTAGTAGTCCATTGCTCCTTCGTATTGAAAGTGGATGCCTGTTTTCTGATGACCGGACACCGGCTTTACATTCCCCTCCTGCAAATGCTTTGCAGCAATCTCCTCCGCTCTCTTATCAATATAAGCATAGATGTACGGATGGCAATGCGTATCCAACTCATAATGTCCCAAAAAGCCAGCCAGATATGCCAGCGCAATCCCCCTCTCCTCTCCCCGGTATGTTACCGCCTCTCTCGTCAGATTTCGCAAAAAGCGCCCGCAGCACTCTTCATGCATCACCGAGCCTACCTTTTTTCTGCCCAACAGAAAATCCGGCAAAAAGTAAAAAAAGATGTCCGGTCCCGCGAGTCCCAATGCAAATACCTTCTTCTGTGCAGAAATCGCATTTTTTACCGTTCCCGGTGCCATTTTTTCATATTGTAATCGTCCAAACAAATAATGTGTCAAAAAAGCCGGCATATTTTTCTCTCCTTCCTTATTAGAAAACCATTCTCTCTTTTGTTTTCTTTTACCAACAGTATACCACACTTCCCACAAGAAATGCTTGCTTTCATATAATTTCAGTGGTATTATTATTTCGTTCGCGTTTGAATGATAAATATTTGATATACAGGAGGACTTTTTATGACTCTGAACGAAAAGGCATTACAGCTGCATGAGGAATGGAACGGCAAGTTAAACACCACCTCCAAATGTGAGGTAAAATCAAGAGAGGATTTGGCACTGGCTTATACACCGGGCGTTGCAGAGCCTTGTAAGGTGATTGCAGAGGACCCGGAGGCAGCATATAAGTACACATTAAAGGCAAATACCATCGCGGTCGTATCGGACGGCTCTGCCGTACTCGGACTCGGCAACATCGGCGCACGCGCTGCCATGCCGGTAATGGAAGGAAAATGCGTGCTCTTCAAGGAATTCGGCGGAGTCAACGCTTTCCCAATCTGCCTTGATACACAGGATACCGAAGAAATTATCCGTACGGTTGTGAATATCGCTCCGGCCTTTGGCGGAATCAATTTAGAGGATATTTCGGCTCCGCGCTGCTTCGAAATCGAAACCCGCTTAAAAGAAATCCTTGATATTCCGGTATTCCACGATGACCAGCATGGTACTGCCATCGTCGTACTCGCCGGAGTTATCAACGCGTTAAAGGTAACCGGCAAAAACAAAGAGGACTGCAGGATTGTTATCAACGGTGCAGGCTCCGCCGGTATCGCAATTGCAAAGCTTTTGTTAAGCTACGGCTTCAAGCACATTACACTGTGCGGCCGCAAGGGTATCTTATCCAAGGATACGCCTACCTTAAACTGGATGCAGAAGGAAATGATGGAGGTTACCAATTTAGAAAATGCACAGGGCTCCTTAGCGGATGCCATGAAGGGCTCCGATATTTTCATCGGCGTATCCGGTCCAAACGTAGTATCTCAGGAAATGGTTGCTTCCATGAACAGCGATTCCATCTTATTCGCCATGGCAAATCCGGTTCCGGAGATTATGCCTGACCTCGCAAAGGCTGCCGGTGCAAGAATTGTCGGTACCGGTCGCAGCGATTTCCCAAATCAGGTCAACAATGTTGTTGCATTCCCTGGTATCTTCAAGGGTGCCTTAGAGGGTCGCGCACCACAGATTACCGAGGACATGAAGCTCGCTGCCGCACTCGCTATTGCGGGTCTGGTTTCCGACGAAGAATTAAACGAGGACAATATCCTGCCGCAGGCATTTGACCCACGCGTATGTGAAGCGGTCAGCAATGCAGTAAAGGCACACATCAAATAATGTGGAACGGTCGTCGTTTTCATACCTTCGATTATGATTGCAGGGAACACTTCGGCAGTAAGCTATACAAGCTTTCCTTAAATGCCGGCTTTTCCTGTCCCAACCGGGATGGTACGCTGGACACCCGCGGCTGCATCTTCTGCAGTGCGGGTGGCTCCGGCGATTTTGCTGCCAGCCCGAAGCTATCCGTTACCGAGCAAATAGAAGCCGCCAAGTCTCTGGTGGCTTCTAAAAATCCCTCCGGCCGCTACATTGCTTATTTCCAGGCATACACCAATACCTATGCCCCCGTAGAACGACTGGAGGCTGTTTTTACCGAGGCGATATACCATCCCGATATCGCCGCATTATCCATTGCAACCCGCCCGGACTGTCTGCCTGCTGAGGTATTAGAGCTGTTAGCACGCTTACAGCGCATCAAACCGGTCACGGTTGAGCTCGGTCTTCAGACCATGCATCCGCATACCGCTGCCTTTATCCGGCGCGGTTATCCGCCGGAAACCTACGAAGCTGCCGTACACGCCTTGCAGCGCATCGGTGTGAACATCGTAACTCACTTGATTCTCGGACTGCCGGGCGAGTCTACTGCGGATATGCTTGCCTCGGTTCGATATGTCTGCAGTCTTCCGCTGAACGGAATCAAGCTGCAGCTGTTACACGTTCTGAAAGGAACCGACCTTGCCCTTTATTATCAGGCACACCCGGAAGCATTTCCGTTGCTCCATCTGCAGGATTATGTGGATACGCTGCTCGCCTGCCTTGCCATCATTCCGCCGGATATCGTTATCCACCGAATTACCGGAGACGGTCCGAAGTAGCTGTTACTCGCACCCGACTGGAGCGCCAACAAAAAACTGGTGCTCAATACCATCGAACATACCATGAAGGAACGAGGCTTCTTACAGGGCTGCGCCCTGATATCTAAGCGCTGAGTCTTTCTGATTTACTTCAAAGCCAACCATTGCCCGAAAGGAGATTACACACACATGCAACCCGAAGCACTCATGCTCTACAAACTAATTATTCTCTATATTCTTGACAAGGTAGATTTCCCTCTGACCAACGCGCAGCTGACGGATTTCATCCTGGAAAAGCAATATACCAATTATTTTAATGTACAGCAGGTACTTTCCGATCTCCTTGGCGACGGCTTTATCACCTGTCATACGGTGCGAAACAGCTCCTACTACGAAATTACTGCTGCCGGCGGCGAAACCCTTTCCTTCTTTTCCGATACGGTTTCCTCTGCCATTCGTGACGATATCGACATCTTTTTGAAGGAAAACAAATACAGCCTGCGCGAAGAAAACTCCACACAGGCCGATTATTACGAAGCCAAAAAGAATGAGTACATTGCCCAGCTAAAGGTTTCGGAACGCGGAAGCAATATCATCGAAATCAATCTTTCCGTTCCATCCGAAGCAGAAGCAAATCTGATTTGCGCCAACTGGAAAAAGAAAAGCTCCGAAATCTACGCTAAGCTGTTTTCGATACTGGCAAACGAACCGGAGCTGTAATTCGTAAATGCGCAGTCACACGAACAGCAGATGTCACTTTGTGACCGTACATCCGTGCGAGCGTTCGTTTTTCAAATTTTTCCCGACGGATAACCAAAAAATGAGAACCATGAAGCATATTTTTCTGTCTTTTAATATGCCTCACGGTTCTTGTTTTTTCTTATTCTGCGTCTGCTTCTTCCGCGCCTTCCTTGATTACCTCTTCAATATATGCCCAGACCTCTTCACGTCCCTGCTTTGTCTCCGACGAAAAAGGAATCACGAGCGTTCCCGGACGCACCTTCAGTCCCTCTCGAATCAGCTTTAACTGCTTCTCCTTCTGACTACGGTTAATCTTATCCAGCTTTGTGGCAATAATAACCGGCTGAAAGCCCTGATATACAATCCACTCATACATTTCCTTATCGTTTACCGACGGCTCGTGGCGAATATCAATGAGCAGAAATATCGTTTTGAGCTGCTTAGACTTCTTAAGATAGTTTTCAATCATCCTGCCCCATTTTGCCTTGGTCTCCTGAGACACCTTCGCATATCCATAGCCCGGCAAGTCCACAAAATACAGCTTTTTCTCAATATTATAAAAATTAATCGTCTGTGTCTTTCCCGGCTGTGCCGAGGTACGCGCATAGGATTTCCGATTCATCAGCGCATTAATCAGAGAAGACTTTCCGACATTGGACTTTCCGGCAAATGCTACCTCCGGCAATTCATTTTCCGGCAGCTTACTCGTAATACCGCATACCGTTTCCAGATTTACATAATTTACATTCATCAATTCCCTCATTTCTGTGCTGTTTGCGCACCGTTCTCACCTATGCACCGCTTATTTGTCCGCCAGTGCTTCTGCCAAAACCTCTTCCATATGCTCTACCGCTACAATGCGGATTCCTTCGGTAATTTCCGATTCCAGCTCCAGCACCTCCGGTTCGTTTTTCTTCGGCACCAGCACCAGTGTAATACCTGCCAGCTTTGCCGCCAGTATTTTTTCCTTTACACCGCCAATCGGCAGCACTCTTCCGCGCAGAGTTACCTCTCCGGTCATTGCCAGATTGGCACGGATTTTCTTTCCGGTTACTGCCGAAAGCAATGCCGTTGCCAATGCACAACCGGCACTCGGACCATCCTTCGGTACTGCACCCTCCGGAATATGAACATGCAAATCATGCTTTTCAAAATAGTCTGCCGGAATCTCATACTGCTCACTGAGCGAGCGCACATAACTCAGTGCCGTCATCGCCGACTCCTTCATTACATCGCCCAGCTGTCCGGTCAGGTCAAGGCAGCCCTTGCCCGGCATCGTATTCACCTCAATCGACAGGGTATCTCCACCGGCACCGGTCACTGCCAGTCCGCGCACGATACCAACCTCATCCTTCGCATTTTTCTGCTCCGGCTCGTATTTCGGCCGTCCCAGATATTCCGTCAGATTCTTTTCGGTAACCTTTACCTTCGTTATTTCCTCATCCTTCGCCATCGTAAGTACCGCCTTACGCATGCACTCTGCAATTCTGCGCTCCAGCGAACGCACTCCCGCTTCTTTGGTATAACCTCCAATCAGTTTCGTGAGCGCCTTATCCGTAATCTTGAAATTCTCCTTGGTCAAGCCATTCTTTCCGAGCAGCTTCTTGACCAGATGCTTCTTTGCAATCTGCAGCTTCTCGGTCAGGGTATAGGAGTTGACTTCAATAATCTCCATACGGTCAAGCAATGGTGCCGGTATTGTCTGCGTCGTATTCGCAGTCGCGATAAACAGTACCTCGGACAAATCCACCGGAAGCTCTACATAATGGTCTGCAAATTTGCCATTCTGCTCCGAATCCAACACCTCTAACAATGCCGATGCCGGATCGCCCTTATAGTCACTGCCCAGCTTATCAATCTCATCCAGCAGCATCAGCGGATTTTTTACTCCCGCAGTCTTGAGTCCCTGAATAATTCGTCCCGGCAAAGCCCCGACATAGGTTCTGCGATGTCCGCGAATTTCTGCCTCATCGCGCACACCACCCAGACAAATACGGACATACTCTTTGTTCAACGCCCGTGCTACCGAGCGTGCAATCGAAGTTTTTCCGGTACCCGGAGGTCCCACCAAACAAATAATCGGACTGTCTCCCTTTTGGGTAGCAGCACGCACTGCCAAAAATTCCAGCACACGTTCCTTTACCTTCTGCAAGCCGTAGTGGTCTGCCTCCAGCACCTTCTCTGCATAAGAAATATCTTTCTTATCCTTGCCTGCCTTATCCCACGGCAACGCAAGCAATGTTTCGATATAACCGCGTGATACTGCCGTTTCCGACGGACTGCCGTTCATCGTGCGGAACCGACGAATTTCCTGCCGGATTCCCTCCTTGATTTCCTCCGATGCCTGAAGCGCCTCGCACTGCTCAGTGAATTTCTCCGCATCACTTACCGGGCTGCCCTCGCCAAGCTCCTCCTGCACGACCTTCAACTGCTCCCGCAGCATATAATCCCGCTGATTTTTATCAATTTTGCCTTTGACCTTTTCCTGAATGTCCTTTTTGATTCGGACGATATTGATTTCATTGGCAAGAATCACAGCCTCTGCCTGAAACTGTCCAATCACTCCGTCTGCCGACAAAATCATCTCTTTTTCTTCTACACTGAGCGGAATCTGCACTGCCAGCTGTTCCACAAACTGTGCCAAATCCTTGGTTGCCAGCAACTGTGCTACCGCTTCCTTGTTCAGCTTGCCATACTCCTTTGCATATGCCTCCAGCAAATCCTTCAGACTGCGCAGCATTGCCTCTGCCTCATTCGCATCCGGCTGCTCGCCCGCTCCTACTAACGATACCGTACCCTCAAAGCAGTATTTTTCCTTTCCCTCTGCCTGCTCCACCGGTACATATTCCATCGAATGAAGCTCTGCGCGCTGCTCTCCGACCGCCAAAACACGAATCACATCGCCCGGCATACGAATCAGCTGCTTGATTGTCGTAATCGTACCATACGGATACAACTCCAACAGACTCGGCTGCTCCACATTCGGAAACAGCTGCGTTACCGCAATTACCTTTTGCTCTGTCCGCAACGCCTTTTCCACTGCTGCCACACTAAATTTTCTATTTATGTCAAAATGCATCATCATACCCGGCATTACAACGACATTGCGCAATGCCACCAAGGGCAGAGTAAGCATTTCCTTCTTTTCTGATTTACTCATAACCAATCCTCTATTCTCAACTAAGAGTTTCCTTGCTTGTTCCAAAACCCACACAGAACAAAGAGTTTGCAAAGCAAACTCTCGCGCTGACGCGCGGTCACAAAGTGACATCTACTGCTCGCGCGTCATGCGCATCCGCCCGAAGGGTTTTGTATGACAGGAAATAGTCGCAAAGCGACTACTTTCCTGTCATAGAACAAAGAGTTTGCCAAACAACTACTTTCCTTTCACACAAAAACGCATCCCGGCTCCTTGGGCTGTATCGAAAAAACAGGCAGACCCACAGACCAGGATGCATCTTTCTTGGTTCGCTTTAAGCTATCTCATTATTATTTTTTGTCGACTTTTTGGAAAGCTTTTTGCGTGCCGGCGCATTTTCCATACGGACCAGCTGAGGTTCCTCGGTTCCTTCTGCCGCTTCCTTCGTAACAACACACTTTACCACTTCCGTATCGGTCGGAATCGTATACATGGAATTCATCATAATCGATTCCATAATCGCACGCAGACCTCTGGCTCCGGTCTTACGCTCAAAAGAACGCTTCGCTACGGTTTGCAGCGCCTCCGGTGTAAATTCCAGTTCTACGCCATCTAACTCAAACAGCTTGCGATACTGCTTTGCAAGCGCGTTCTTCGGCTCTGTCAGAATTCTGACCAACGCCTCCTCGTCCAGCATATCCAGTGCTGCCATCATCGGTACACGACCGACAAACTCCGGAATCAGACCAAACTTAATCAAATCCTGCGGAAGCACCTGACGGAACAGCTCGCCGATTTCCTTCTTCTCGCCCAGCGTAATATCCGCATTAAAGCCGATTGCCTTCTGACCGATTCTCGCTTCCACGATTTTTTCCAGTCCGTCAAATGCACCACCGCAAATGAAGAGAATATTCGTCGTATCAATCTGAATAAACTCCTGATGCGGATGCTTTCTGCCGCCCTGCGGCGGAACCGAAGCCGTCGTACCCTCGAGAATCTTTAAAAGTGCCTGCTGCACACCCTCACCGGACACGTCACGGGTAATCGATGTATTTTCTGACTTTCTGGTAATCTTGTCAATCTCATCAATATAAATAATACCATACTGCGCACGCTCAATGTCATAATCCGCTGCCTGAATAATCTTGAGCAAAATATTTTCTACGTCTTCACCGACATATCCGGCCTCCGTCAGTGCCGTTGCATCTGCAATAGCAAACGGTACATTCAGAATCTTCGCCAGCGTCTGCGCAATATAGGTCTTACCGGAACCGGTCGGACCAATCATCAGAATATTACTCTTCTGCAGCTCAACGTCCAAATCCTTCTCCGCCATTACTCTCTTGTAATGATTGTATACCGCTACAGCCAGTGTCTTCTTCGCTTCGTCCTGACCGATGACATACTGGTCCAGAAATTCTTTAATTTCCTGCGGCTTCAACAAATTGATGCCCAACTCATTCGGAATCTCGATTCCCTCTAACTCTTCGTCCAGTATCTCTGCACAAAGATCTATACACTCATCACAGATAAATACACCGTTTTCCGGTCCTGCAATCAGCTTATGCACCTGCTCCTGCGACTTTCCGCAAAAGGAACAGCACAGTCTGCGATCATCATTTTTTCCTGCCAAACTTCTCACCTCACATTCCAGACAGTTGCAAAATGCAAAGGCAACTCACCAACAATCCTGCAAATTCCCCATGGCTTCACAATTGCCTATAATTCCTTCTTCGGTCAGATTATCTCTTCGTTACAATCGTGTCGATGATACCGTACTGCAATGCTTCCTCAGCGGACATATAGTGGTCACGCTCGGTATCAATTTCAATCGTCTCGATTGGCTTTCCGGTATTCTCTGCCAGAATCTGATTTAACTTCTTCTTGGTCTTTAAGATATTCTCTGCTACAATCTGAATTTCCGTTGCCTGTCCTCTGGCACCGCCGGATGGCTGATGAATCATGATTTCTGCATTCGGCAGAGCCATACGCTTGCCCTTTGCACCGCCTGCAAGCAGGAATGCGCCCATGCTGGCAGCCATACCGATACAAATCGTCGATACATCACACTTAATAAAATTCATTGTATCATAAATTGCCATACCAGCAGTTACCGAGCCACCCGGACTGTTGATATACAAGCTAATATCCTTATTCGGATCCTCTGCCTCCAAAAACAGCAGCTGTGCCACAATCAGACTTGCACTTACATCTGTTACTTCCTCTCCCAGAAAGATGATACGATCCTTTAACAATCTGGAATAAATATCATATGACCGCTCTCCGCGGCTTGTCTGTTCTATTACATAAGGTACCAAACTCATAATTCCGCCTCATTTCTGCACTGCTTTCTTTTGCAAAATCAGCGATTGCAGCGCGGACGCTGATTTGTTTGTTTCATGTTCAAAAATGCGGGAAGGATTTTCGGAAAAATCGTCCCCGCATCTATCAGTTCCGTTTTTTAGCTTATGCTTCCTTTGCCTGATCTACTACGAAATCAACTGCCTTCTGCACAGCGATATCCTGAGACAGAGACTTTCTCTCTTCCTCACCAATCAATTCCTTTACCTTGTCAAGCTCCATCTTGTAAGCGTCAGCCATCTTCTGCATCTCAGCTTCTACTTCCTCGTCGGAAACTGTGATGTTCTCAGCCTTTACTACTGCCTCAAGCACCAGTCTGCTCTGAATTCTCTTTAATGCCTGTGGCTCAAGAGTCTCCATGAACTTATTTGCATCCATACCGGTAAACTGGAAGTACTGCTCTAAACCAAGACCCTGCATCTGCAGTCTCTGAGCAAATTCCTCTGCCATCTGCCTCTTCTGGGTCTCTACCATTGGCTGTGGAATGTCCATCGTAGCATTCTCGATAATCTTCTCTACAACGGTCTCTTCCTTCGCGCTCTTTGCTTCCTTTTCCTTGCGCTCGGTAAGGTTCTTCTTTACATCTTCCTTGTACTCAGCTAAGGTATCAAATTCAGATACGTCCTGTGCGAAATCATCATCTAACTCAGGAAGCTCCTTTACCTTGATTGCCTTTACGGTAACCTTGAACATTGCAGGCTTACCAGCCAGCTCTGCTGCATGGTACTCCTCCGGGAAGGTTACGTTTACTTCGCACTCTTCACCAATGTTCTTGCCAATCAACTGCTCCTCGAAGGTATCAATGAAGCTGTGGGAACCAATGGTCAGTGGGTAATCGGTACCCTTGCCGCCCTCAAATGCTACACCATCTACAAAGCCTTCGAAATCAATGGTAGTCATATCGCCATCTGCAACTGCTCTGTCTTCTACGGTTACCATACGGGAATTCTGCTCTCTTGCTCTATCGATCTCTGCGTTAACCTCATCCTCGGTTACTTCGATCTCAGCCTTTGCTACCTCGATGCCCTTGTACTCACCAAGAGTAACCTCCGGCTTTACTGCTACCTCTGCGGTAAAGATGAATGCCTGACCCTTTTCAATCTGGGTAACATCGATTTCCGGTCTGGAAACGATATCAAGACCGCTTTCCTTTGCTGCTGCCTCGTATGCATCCGGAATAATCTCGTTTGCAGCATCCTCATAGAAGATACCTGCACCGTACATCTTCTCGACGATTGCGCGTGGAGCCTTTCCCTTACGGAAGCCCTGCACATTGATCTTACCCTTGTTCTTCTGGTAAGCCTTCTCCAAAGCCTTTTCAAAGTCCTCTGCGGTTGCTTCTATCGTAAGCTTTACCATATTCTTTCCTAAATCTTCTACCTGAAAACTCATTTGTTTCTTCCTCCTTAAAATATAGTAAAGTATATGACTCCATATACCTGACTTTCTGAGTTTTTTAACGCGCTCATCTACAGACGCATCATGACATTTTCCAATTATAACACACCTTTTTCAGAATTGCTACTATTTTTTTCTTAAAAAATGCAGAAATGCTTATGTTACAAACTATTTATTGGATATGCCCCTGCGCTTCCAGCACACGAACCACCGAAGCTACCTTTTCGGCACAGATTTCGTCTGTCTTTGCCTCTACCATGACACGAACCACCGGCTCCGTACCGCTTTCCCGTACCAGTACTCTGCCCTCCGTACCAAGCTCTGCCTCTACCTGCGCTACCGCACGGAGCACCGCTTCATCCTGCATTGCTGCCTTTTTGTCCTTTACCCGGACATTCTTCAACAGCTGCGGAAAAATAACCAGCTCCTTTGTAAGCTCAGACAACGGCTGTTTCTTCTCCAGCATTACCTCCATAATCTTCAGCGAGGTCAGGATACCGTCTCCGGTTACTGCATGCTTGCTGAAAATAATATGACCGGAATCCTCACCGCCGAGACAGTGTCCGTTGTTCATCATATTCTCATATACATATTTATCCCCCACCGCTGTCTTCTCATATGCAATGTTCTTTGCATCCAGCGCCTTATAGAGTCCCAGATTGGACATAACCGTCGTTACAACCGTATCGTTGTTTAGCTCACCGCGCTCCTTCATATAACAGCCGCACAGATACATGATGGTATCTCCGGTCAGCAATCTGCCGTTTTCATCCACTGCCAGACAACGGTCCGCATCTCCGTCATAAGCAAAGCCCGCATCCAGGCCATTCTCAATCACAAACTGCTGCAGCCGCTCGATATGAGTCGAGCCGCAATTCATATTGATATTGGTACCGTCCGGCTCATTGCTCATCACATAGGTCTTTGCGCCCAATGTATCAAATACACCCTTCGCTACTGTCGTTGCTGAACCATTTGCCAAATCCAAACCAATCTTTTTATTGTTAAAGGAACGGGTTGCCAGCGAAATCAAATATCCTATGTAACGATGTCTGCCAAGCGAATAATCCACGGTCTTACCGATATTTTCTCTCTTTGCCAGCGGCAGCTCACCGATTTCACCATCAATATATGCCTCTATCTTTTCCTCAACCTCTGCCTCCAGCTTATAGCCATTGCCGTTAATTACCTTAATACCGTTATCATAATACGGATTGTGACTCGCCGAAATCATAATACCACAATCAAAGCCTTCACTGCGCACCACGTACGAAACGCTCGGCGTCGGCGTTACATGAAGCAAATATACATCTGCTCCGCTTGCTGTCAGACCTGCCGAAAGTGCATCCTCAAACATATAGCTCGAACGACGCGTATCCTTGCCGATAACCACTCTTGCTTTATGCTCCTTACCATAATACCAGCCCAAAAAACGACCGACCTTATATGCATGCTCTGCCGTCAAATCTACATTTGCCTCTCCACGGAAACCATCCGTACCAAAATACTTGCCCATACAATCCTCCACTTTCTATATTACAATTCTGCAATACTGCAGAATGATTATCTGTTATTTTATGCTTCCAGGCCGTCCAACTTGCTTATATAACGGCTTTTCTGCTCAAATACAACCGTTATACTATCACAAAACGGACAACTTTTCAATAAGCTGTCCGTTTTGTTTTTATGGATTTACTTCTTTTCTCTCATTTTCTGCAGTTTTTCCAACACAGCCTCGCACGAATATTCCGAGGAGCACAATACCGCAGCCTCACAAATTTCTGCAATCACTGCTTCATCTTCCTCTAACTCCTCTGCAATCTGTTCTATCGGCTTAGCCTTCCGCAGCTTCTTGCAAACCATTTCAACCAACTGCTGCTGTTTTCCTTCTATTCTTCCTTCTATTCTTCCTTCTATTCTTCCTTCTTCTCTTCCTTCCTCTACCAAACCTTCAATTCCTCTGCACATATCCGTTTCCTCCTCTCCCTGCTCCGGCAGCTTAAGCCCTGCATTGACACAACTATTTAGTAGCTCCGTTGCTTCTCTGCTCATATACAACCCATTGACGCGATTTGCTTCCAATAAGCTTCTGATTTCTTCCCTGTCATCCGCACATTGAACAAACTCCAGCACCGTTCCTAATTCCGTCTGAAATTTGTCAAAATCGGTTATCTCCTCCGGCACAATCAGGTTCATTTTATAATCCGGTACATACTCTAATATCTTAGCCTGTTTTACATCCA
The DNA here is from genome assembly GCA_017462755.1 of Lachnospiraceae bacterium. Classification (GTDB taxonomy): domain Bacteria; phylum Bacillota; class Clostridia; order Lachnospirales; family Lachnospiraceae; genus RGIG4057. The sequence continues at coordinate 27,551 of JAFTQM010000068.1, forward strand.
GCATTTCATGCAAACATCTCGGTGCATCCCATGCTCCAAAATTCCAGTAAATTGTAATCGTAATAACC
>JAFTQM010000069.1 GCA_017462755.1 Lachnospiraceae bacterium
ATATAATCTTTAGTTAATTTATCAATAAGTTCATTTCTTCCTTTTAAATGGCTATAAGTATATTCTTTCATAAAACAATTCCCACCTAACAATAGTATACACAAATTTATCAACGGATAACTAAGAATTATCCTTTATTCATTTTAACACAAAATTACAAATTTTGCAATAAATAATTACCAAATAATGCGATTTTTTGAAATTTGTTACATCATAGAAAGGATATAGTTTTTAATAACCATCTATCTTTATAAGTATCAATTACTATATAAGAAAAATTATATCACTTATGATTTTAATATCAACTGCTACCACTACGTCGCATCTTCCCGCAATTTACCCTCATTTTTAAACTCAATTTTGCAATAATTCCTCTCTTTTTGTTTTTCGGTTATTTTCTCCCAGCTTTTTCTCGTGTTTTCGTGCTTTTTTTGAGTGTTTTTTACATTGTATTGTATTCATAAGATTATTGCATACCTGTTTTCATTTTAGGTTAAACTTGTCTGTTCTCAGAAATAACAAGAATTTTGCTACGCTTTATTTCTCCCAACCAAAAACTCCCAACTTCCCAAGCGGTTCATACTTGAAAAATACTCCTTCTCCCTTTATAATGTTTATGATAATGTATCGTAAATCGGAAAGGAGCATAAATTATGCCTTGGTGTCCTAAATGTAAAAATGAATACCGCGCCGGTGTCACCGTCTGTGCGGATTGTAACGTAGAGCTGGTAGACGAGCTTGCCAGTGACCCAAAGGAAAATTGTGATGTTTTAGTGGTTCTTGAAAAAGAGGAGGATGCAAAAAAGCTGATTGCATATCTGGAATATTCCTCGATTACGGCATTCTGCGAGTACTCCGCAGAGGCAGGCGGCTTTGCCGTTTACGTTGCAAAAAAAGCGTACAAGCAGGCAAAAAAAGCCTTTGCCGCATTCTATACCGTAGAAACGATTTCCGCTATGCAGCAGGAGCAGGAAGCCGCAGCCTCCGGTGAAGCACAGGAATCGAATTCAGTGGAAGCTCATTCAGATACTTCCGTGAACGAAGCAACTGAAGATGCAGACGATGACGATGAGGACGAATACGAAGAAAAGCCTCTTTCCGGCAATACCGGCTCCTATGTAACAAAGGCAGAAAAAAGCGCAGATTACCGTTCCTCCGGCTTTACCTTTACCTTCTTCGGTATCGCAGGTCTGATTGTGATGGTTTTGCACTGGTTAAGGGTATTCCAGTACTTTACCACGATGTCTGCCGTTATTATGACTATCATGTTTGTGGCATTTATCTTCATCGGAATCGACAGCTTCCGCCGTGCGAAAAAGGCCGCAGCTGAATCCACGGATGAAGAGGATTTTACCAAACAGTTGACCGCATGGCTGGATGAGAATGTTACACATGAGGATTTAACAGCGGCTCATGTTGCAGATGCTTCCATGGAAATCAATTTCTTAAACGAATTGAACCAACTGAAGGAAATCATCACAAAGCAGTTCGGCGCTCTGGACAACTCGTTTTTGGACCGTTTGCAGAAGAATACTATAACGACCATTTTTAATCGATTTTTCCCAAAGACTGAACGAAAAGAGTTCCTCTCGCGGAACTCTCGCGTCGAGCGCGGTCGCTTTAGTGACATCAACAAAAAGTCATGGAGTCTAAATGCTTATCTCAAAGCTTAGATTCCATGACTTTATTTTTTATAACAAGTAATCTATTCTACCGTTTCTACTACTTCCTCTGTACTATCTAATCTCCGGAAGGTCGAAACCAGCTTCTGTGCCGCATCGGTCATATTCGGCTGCAATGCTTCATACGCATCAATGACATTTACAGTAATGTGCTCCATTCCATCATACCAGGTATAAATAGTATTATGAAACGCAAGCGACGGAATGGAAATATCCACGCCCTCCTCAAAGACAAAATGAATGTTCTTTAAGGTAATATCGTATCCGATTTTATAGACCTTTTTTCCACCCAACGTTATTGTCTGCTTCTTCAGATTCTGAACGGTACATTTTTTTGCTGAATACGCTGTCTGCCAGCTTTCCGAAAGCATTTCCTTGGTATATGCCTGCGACATTGCATTCTTTAACGCTTCAAAATCCGGCTCTTTCACTAACGAATCTACCCGGATATGGATGTTGGAGGAAGCCAGCTCCTTTCCGTTCAGTGCATTCACGGAACAAGTCAGTGTACCATCTGCAAAATCCTGTTCTCCTACAAAATAATCCTCCGGAATCTGCATGGTCCAGTCAGACACCCGCTCCTCTCTCGTCGAGAAATTTGCCAGTGTTACGGTCAGCACCAGCTCGTCCGAAGCCATAAGCTTGCCTGCATATTTCTCACGGTCAGTGTTCCATGTCTTAAAGGTGCTTTCGTTCAAGAAGCAGTACACTTTTACCGTATAAGTAGCACAGCGCGTTGCCTTAAAAACACCATCCGTTACCGCCGCATTCTGCGCAGGCTCGCCTTTTTTGTTCAACACCTCGTAGTACAGGTAGTTTCCATATGTCTTGTTCGTGCCTGCCTTGGTCTTACAGGTATAAGTCAACGGATATTCCTTGTTCTTGCGCAGGTTATTGCTCCGCTGTGTTGTACTTTCCAAACTCAGTGTAATTTCCGTTACCGCATCTCTGACCTTGATACTGGTCTTGCATACCGTCTCCTGCTCTCCTGTCACAGCCGTACAGGTAATCGATGCATTTCCCGGTGCTACTGCAGTCACCACCCCATTTGGGTCTACCGTAGCCACCTTTTCATTTGAAGTAGCAAAGGTTATCTCGGCACCCTCCGGAACGCCCTCCACCTTCAAAGCCCGACTTTCCTTTCCGTCTTCTCCCAAATACAAATAATAATAGGAGCCGGAAAAGGAAAACTCCGCAGCCTTTACCTGCAATCCATTTGCCGTAACAATCCCCAAAAGCAGCAGGATAAGAAAACCCCATATTTTTGATAATCCTGTTCTTTCCATCGTTTTTGCTGTCCTTTCCTTGTGTTTTGCCCGATGAACAGTTATGAGAAAATATCCTCTAACTCTTCTCGGGTCAGCTTGTTAATAAATACCTCCTTTGCCTGAATGACCGAATCAGACAAGTCCCTTTTTCTCTTCTGCAGCCTGAATATTTTTTCCTCAATGGTACCGCGCGTCAGAAGTCGTATGACATGTACATTGTTTTTCTGACCAATCCGGTATACACGATCCGTTGCCTGCTCCTCTACTGCCGGATTCCACCATGGGTCATAATGGATTACCGTATCGGCTCCGGTCAAATTCAAACCGGTACCGCCCGCTTTTAAGGAAATCAGGAAAATCTGTCCCTCTCCGCCATTAAAGCGTTTTACATAGTCGGCACGGACATCTATCGGTGTCGCTCCCTCCAAATAGAAGTACTCATATTGATTCTTTTTCAGCTCCGCTTCTATCAACTGAAGCATCGAGGTAAATTGAGAAAAAATCAAAATCCAGTGACCGTTCGCCAATGCATCAGAAATTACCTCCATAAGCAAATCCAGCTTACCGCTGCCGCCCTCGTAATTGCTGATAAAGGTTGCCGGATGACAGCAAATCTGGCGCAATCTGGTCAAGGCAGCCAGAATCTTCATCTGACTCTTCTCGATACCATGCTGCTCGATTTCTGTAGAAATTTCCTGACGTATATTGGACATATAGGAAACATATACCTTCTTCTGCTCCTCGGTCAGCTCCGTCAAAATCTTTTCCTCCAGCTTTTCCGGAAGCTCGGTCAATACATCCTTCTTCATGCGTCGCAGTACAAACGGCCGAATACGCCGATTCAGATTCTCCAACGCACTCTGGTCGTCCTTCATAATCTGCTTCTCGTAATTCTTTACAAATTTCGCATGACTCATTAGATAATTCGGCATCACGAAATCGAAAATCGACCACAGCTCGGATAATGAGTTTTCAATCGGTGTACCGGTCAATGCAAACCGGTGCTGTGCCTGTAAGAGCTTGACGGATTGGGCGTTCATGGATGCCGCATTCTTGATAAACTGTGCTTCATCAATAAATACCGTATGAAACTGAATATTCCGATAATGCATGATATCTCTGCGCATCAATGGATATGACGTAATGATTACATCGACGGAATCAACGGCTTCTATGATGACCTGTCGCTCCGGCGGTGTACCGCTACATACAACCGCCCGCACCTGCGGGGCAAAATTTTCAAACTCGTCCAACCAGTTATAAACCAGAGAGGTCGGGCAGACAATCAGATACTTCCCTCCATGTGTTCTTAACTCGGAGGTAATATAGGTAATCGCCTGCAAGGTTTTACCAAGACCCATATCGTCGGCAAGAATACCGCCAAGACTGTTCTCTGCCAGTGTTTTTAACCAGTAGAAGCCATTGCCCTGATATGGTCTTAGCTCCGCATTTATCTCTGCCGGAAGCTCATAATCCCTCTTTTCCGGAGACAGAATACGCTCAATCAGCTCCGTAAAGTTCTCATTCTTTTCTACCACATAACCGGAATCCTTTAATGCTTCCTCCAGATAAAATGCGCTGTTCTTCGCCAGCTTTACCGTATCTCCGGTCATGTTTTTTACCGAAACATTCAGATTTTCCAACAGCTCGGAAATGCCGCGAATCTGCTCGTCTGCCAGATTTAAAAAGCTTCCGTCCTTCAAACGGTAATATTTCCGTTTCATTTGGAAGGAATAAAACAAATCACGAAGCTCTTCCTTTGGAATCTCATCATAATCCAAATCCATCTCCAGCAAATCAATATCACTGCTGACACGAAGCCCGATTTTGAAGTTTCCGCCGCTCCGGATTCCGATTTTCTTGAATGCATCCGAATAATACAGCTGACACAGCTCCGCCAACTGATGAATTCCTTCCTGTAAAAAGTCAAAAATGCTTGTTTCGTTCTTCAACAAATAGAAGCTGGAATGCGGCTCAAAATCCAACCGCTCCAGATAATGCATAATTTCTTCTTCCTGCTCCTTGCGACGTACAATAATGTAGCCGGATACCTTCGGGTCCTCAAAGCAATTAAAATCATACTCTCCATATTGAAAACGCAGCTCTGCTTTAATATTGTCATTGTACTTGTCGAGATAAATAACCGGCTGCATATCCAAATCCAGATAACGGCTCTTTAACTCCTCCGGAATCTCGATTTCCATGGTATCGTGCAGCCTTGGCAGTACCTCCTCTAAGAAGCGCTGCTTGTTTTCTCCGCGGAATACTAACGCCTTCTTCTCTCCGCCCAATGAATTGTAAAACGGAACATAATTCCGCAAAAAGCGCTTGTCCGGCTGATAGATTGCTCCTCGATAAAACAACAGCTCTCCATTTTCCGTCAACGGAATAATCGGCTCGCGTTCTTCATAATCGAGACAAATCATCTCATCGTATACATCCAACTCATAACGAATCTTCGGATTACCTTTGACAAACCGCACACCTTCGTAGCTCTTTCCGTACAGCTCTAACTGAAAACGGCTTTTTCCGAACACATTCAGCAAGCGAATTAACAGACGTCTGGAAAGCATCATCTGTGCCTTGGCAAACATTTTTGAATAAATCGCAGCATCTGCCATATTTTGAATATCAATAATATCGAGCAAATCATTAATCAATCGGGTCGATTCCTTATCAAATTCACTCTCATTACCGATAAATTTAAATTCTTTTCCTAATACAATCGTTTCCTTCGCCACATATTCCGTCAGGAACTTCTTTAACGACTGTATCTTATACATTCTGCCGCTTCCTGCCTGTAACGTCAAATAAGCCCGGCTGTCGGAGCCCTTTAACATGGCAGGTAAAGTAATCGTCGGCATCAGATGAAAGACTTCTCCCTTGGTTCTCGCTTCCTCCTGATTGCAGAAATACTCTAAAATCTGGTAAGCCCGCTTCTCCTCCGTATTCTGCGGTGCCTCCATTGCCGACTTCTCCTGATACTTCAACAAAAAAAGAAGAGCCGCAACCACATGCTTGCAAGCTCCTCTCTCCTTAATATGCGACGGACAATTGCATGCATGCTCGAATGAACCATCTCCTTTTTCAGTAATGGAAACGGAATAATTATAGCTTCCCTTGACATTCATTCTGTACTGGTGATTTAGCTTAGAATATGCGACATTGCTTACTCTTCCGGCCTTATAATACTGAAGTCCCCTGGAATAAACGATATCACTTGCGGCCAAATTACGAATACCGGTACGCGACAATGTTAACATGCAATACAACCTCCTTTGAATTTTACCATGCATTACATTATATCATAAAATTCAATGTTGTGCATTCTTTTTTTATTTATTTTTCCATATTTTCTTTTCTTTATGCTATTTGCAGATTTGAGCCGCCCGTTCTAACGCAAGATCGATGTTTGCACAGAAATTTTCGGCTCCCACCTGTGTAGAGAAGCCTTCTTTTTTCATGACATTCATCGGCTGCTCCAATACATGTGAGAAAACCATCGTTACCTGACGATTCTTCAATTCCAAGAAAACATCACGCAATGTATTCATTGCCGTTACATCTAATGCAGGAACACCTCTCATACGCACTACCACCGCTTTGGTATCCTGCGTTACCTGATTTTTCAACGCAAGCAGCTTATCTGCCGCACCAAAGAACAACGGACCGTTGATTTCGTATACCAGCGTATGCGCCGGTACTGTCTTCAAATGAGTAGCATCCGGATCATTCTCCTCGTCAATATCGAGAAGCTTCCAGCTATGAACCTCGGTCTGGTCTGCCATTCTCTTCATGAACAGCGCACATGCGAGAATCATACCTACTTCAATCGCCAGTACCAAATCAAAGGCAAAGGTCAGAATACAGGCTGCCAAAAGCACGAACAAATCGCTCTTCGGTGCCTTACGGTAAGCTAAAAATGCCTTTACATTAAACATATTGTAAGATACTACAATCAAAATAGCTGCCAACACACACAACGGAACATACTGAATGAGCGGCATACAAACCATCAAAAAGAAAAACAGGGTCAGACCATGAAAAATCGCAGCAATCGGAGTTCTCGCCCCGTTTTTGGCGTTTGCAATGGAACGTGCCACACCGCCGGTTGCCGGAATACATCCCAACAAGCCAAGCACGGTATTTGCCACACCCTCTGCAATCAACTCCATATTGGCACGATGCTTGCTCTGAATCATACCGTCCGTTACAACAGCAGAAAGCAGTGCCTGCAGCGCAATCAGAATCGCAATCGTAAACGCAGGCGACATCAACGCAAAAATATCATCCAGCTGCATGCTTGGAAGCTCCGGTACCGAAAGGGTCTTTGGAATATCTCCAAGCAGCTTTACATCCAGCTTGCCAAAGCGCGCAATCAGCGTACCGATAATCAGTGCCACAAAGGAATTTGGAATTACCTTATTAATCTTTGGCCAAATTACCAGAATCACAACACAGATAGCGCCCAATGCCACCGACTGCCAGTTAATCTCACTAAAATGCTTGATGTAGGTTGCCCACTTACCAAAAAAGTTTGTCGGCATCTCTGCAATCGAAAGTCCCAGAAAATCACGGACCTCCAAGGTAAAAATCGTCACGGCAATACCACCGGTAAAACCAATCGTAATCGGAGACGGAATATACTTAATCAATTTGCCCAATCGGAACACACCGAGCAAAATCAGTATGATACCTGCCATAATCAGTGCTACCATCATACCGTCCATACCGTATTCTAAAATAACCGACTGCGTAATGATAATAAACGCTCCGGTCGGACCGGTAATCTGCACTCTGCTTCCACCGAGCAGTGCTACAATAATACTGGAAATAATCGCTGAATAAATTCCCTTTTCCGCAGAAACACCACAACCCAGCGCAAATGCAATCGACAATGGCAATGCAATAATCGCAACAATGATACCTGCCATCATATCCTTGCAGAACTGCTTTCCGTTGTACCCTTTCATTACGGATAATAGCTTTGGTTTTAATTTCTCTTTCATAATGTCCTCTTTTCCTAAGCATATGTATTATACTAAGGTGATTCTATACCCGTTTTTTTCGTTTTTCAATAGAAAGCATCGAAAAATGTCAGATTTATTAAAATTTCATAAAAAGTTTTTTATATTGTTTCCTGTTTTGTGACTTTTTCACCGTACCGATTGTTTTAGACTATGATTGCCCGCTCCAAAGTCCGATAATCCGTCCGATGCAGTATGCAAAATCCTTTTGTGCCACACGCTCTGCAGTATAGATACCTGCGGTTGCATAAGTAACTCCATCAATTCGGTATTCCAACGTCCCGATTTGTGTTCCTTCTAAAACCGGTGCCGTCATTGTTGTCTCATAACGAAATTCAAATTCGGTATCCTCCCAGTCCGCAAGCAATAACTCTTCTACAAATCCTTCCTCTTCCAATCGAATCTCTATGTAATCCTGCACTCCGTCATAGACCGGAATTGCATTCGGAAGCAACGACTCCAGATAAGAATACACACTGCTATAATTCGTCCACTCCTCCTGCGGCATAATCAATGTATCATTCATCAGAATCCGACTGTCCGCCAGCACATTCTCCGGCTTGTAATACTCCAAGCCATACTGCATCAGCTTTTTCGTATCGCTCCATTTATATTCCTTATTAGGCGGCCAGCCGCTGGCAAGCACAACACTAACCAGCTCATATCCGTTCCGACGAAGTGCTCCGACAAAGCAATATCCCGCCTTGTTGGTAAAACCGGTTTTCATTCCGATTGCCCCCTCCATCATATACAAAAAGCGATTTTTGTTGGTAACGGTAAAGGAACGCCCCTTGGTCAGCTCATTGAATTGATAGCTTGCCGTATTGGTAATTTTAATAAAATCCTCGTTTTTTAGAGCATATGCCGCAATTTTGGCTAATTCTACAGCAGTCGTATAATGATTTTCCGCATCCAAACCGTTTGGAGTAGCAAAGCTGGTATCGGTTAATCCGAGCTCGGCAGCCTTTTGATTCATCATGGTACAAAAGCCCTCTACCGTTCCGCCGACATGCTCTGCTAACGCTACTGCAGTATCATTGTGACTTTCCAGCATCAGAGAGTACAACAAATCCTTCAGATAGTATTGCTCTCCCGTATTGATATTTAACTGAACATCCGGCTGCCTTGCTGCATTGGAGGACACGGTTACGATTTCATCCATTGCCGCATTCTCCAACAAGACAATCAGGGTCATAATTTTCGTTGTGCTTGCCATCGCAAGTTGTTCTGTCCCATGCGTTTCGTAGAGCACTCTCTCGCCCGCTGCATCGTAAAGGCAGCCTGCATACGCATAAAGACTTCCCGGCGAGCTTGCCCTCTCAGAGGTATCTGCCCGTGTTGTAATAGCACAAAAGGTACTGGTCCATAACAAACACAGAACCAGTACCTTGCTTATCCATTTTCTTTTTCGCTTTTTTGGTGTACTCATAAGAAAATCCTTTTTTGTTTATACTTATGAGTTTGTTTCTCCGGTTATGCCTGATTTTCTCCGAAGGCCGTTCCGTTTTCCGCGTCCGCACCTGGCATCTGCGGCATCTCACCGTTTGGCATCTGTGGCATTTCGCCATTTGGCATCTGTGGCATCTCGCCGTTTGGCATCTGTGGCATTTCGCCATTTGGCATTTCCGGCCGCTCGCCGTTTGGCATTTCCCCATTCTGATTCCACTGGTTCTTCTTATCACCGCGTCCGCCGCCAAAGCCGCCCATGCCGCCCATGCCGCCTCCGCCACCAATATTACCAAAACCGCCGGAGTTTCCTGTCGTTACACCATTTTCATTGAAATAATTTCCGGTTCCGCTCACTGCAAATTCTGCAATCAGAGTTCCTGCCGTGTATGTAGCATCCGACTGATAATAGCCCTCCTGATTGGTGCCAAGAAGTGTTCCGCCGGTATATAAACGTAATGTTGTTCCCTCCGTAAGACCCGGAGCAGAAATTACCACATGTGAAAAGCTCTTTGCCGGCGTATAGGCTGCTATTACTTTTCCGTTCGTATCGGTAAGTACAAGTGCATTACCTGCCGTCTGCATACTACTGTAAGTCATGGAAGCAAAGCCCTGTCCGCCTGCGGTCGGATTCATCGCCATTCCGGATGCACCGGCAGCTATCAGAACACCCCCGGTCACCTCACAGGTGCTTCCGTAGTCCAAGGCACCGTTACCGCCATTGGTCGGTCCGTCCACGATGCAGACACCACCGCTGATGCTTACCGTACCGTTCGAATCCAGACCATCACCATCTGCATTCATGTATATATAACCATTGGTTACGATGAATGTGGCATCCTGTACATCAAACATACCTCCACCCATGCCCTGATTCATCGAAGTACTGCCTGCAGTCGCATTCACACCATCATCCGAAGCGGTAAGTCTGGTGGTTCCGCCGTTGATGGTAATCACTCTTGCCTCAATACCTTCATAAGACTTGATAATCGTAATCGTTCCATCGTCAATGGTTACGGCCTCCTCTGCATGAATACCGTCATCCCCTGCTGTCAGAGTAAGCATTCCCCCTTGAAGGGTTATCGTCCCATTGCTATGAAGTGTATCATCGGCACAATCTGCAACAATTGTACCACCGGTAATTACCAGATTGGCATCTACTTTGATTCCCTTCATACTACCGGATGCATCGTCTGTTGCATCATCGGTATCCGAATCATTATACCAGTCGCCTCTGCCCCAAAAGCCCATGGACTCGCTGTGCGGTGCTGCATTCTGGCTGCCGCCTCCGGTCGTTACATTCAGGTTGCCACCGGCTATCAGCATACTACTGTCTGCCTGCAGACCATCTGCCCCTGCAACGAGCGTATAGCTTCCGTTTTCGACATAAAGATAGCCGCTTTCTTCCTTTTCTACATTTGTAGACTTAATACCGTCTCCACCTGCGGTGATACTTCCGGTACCTCCTAACACCCATACGGCGTCCTTACCTACGATACCGTCATCTGCCGCAGTAATCTCATAATGACCGGATACCAGCTTTAATACATCCTTGCAATTAATACCATCCTTATACTTCGCCTGTACGACTAACGTACCTTCTCCATTCAGGCTCAAATCATCCTTGCTGTACAGACATGCGCCGACTGGCTCGGTTTCGCCCTCCGGAATCGTAGCCTCCGCACCATCTGTTAATGTACTGGTCGTTCCGTCCTTTAAGGTAATGGTAATCAGACCATGCTTTGCATAAACTGCCGGACCATCGGCATTCGTAATATTGACACCATCAAAAATCAGATGTACCTCATTCTCCTTCTCGGTATCAATGACCAACTCACCATCCGTCAATGTCCCCGAAACCAGATAAGTACCTGCCGCAGTAATCGTAACCGTTGTACCGGAAATCTTTACTGCACTGCTATCACTCTTAGCATCCGTTCCGCTTAGAACAATGCTTACAGCATTCTCCGACGAAGTATTGGTATCCCGCGCATTTACAGAAATCATATCAGCGGATACATAAAAGTCAGTAAAATCCAACGCATTTTCAGAAACCGCCTCTTCCTTTCCGGTCTCCGACTGTGTTTTATTCGTATCGCCCTCCGAATTGTTTCCGACAACGTCTCCTGCACCGACATTCTCTGCCGCTCCGTTATTTTGCTTGTCTCCTTCCTTCTCTTTTCCACAAGCCGTGCAGAATAACATCGCAGCGGTCAGCAATGATATGATACATTTCTTTCCGTACTTTTTCATCATAACAAATCATTCCTTTCTTATAGATTGGTATAAAAATTGCACTCAGCAGGTGCTGTCTCCTTATGCCAAGTGCAATATAATATTCTTACAACTCGGTCAACTCCGGCATCGGACGACTGATAATTACGGTCAGATTACCATTTCGGCAACGCACGTCATCAATGAATTCCTTTTCCTTTACATCCTTCTTAAATTCCACGGTGTAAGTCATCTCAAACATACTGCCCATATTGGTGGTTCTGACACGGTCTAATGTAAGACTCTTCGTATACTTTTCGAACAAATCATCAAATACATTGCTGTAATCCAGATTTTCCGGAATCGTAATGCGTACAATTCTGGTCTCGGTACGCTTCTCGCCATACTTTGTATGTGAAAGTACAAACAGTACCACACAGAATACCACCGTAATAAATAACGAGAAAGTCAGATAGCCCATTGCGTTGGAAAGCCCTACTGCCATTGCAAGGAAAATCGTACTGATTTCAAGGGAGCTTGCCGGCTGGGAACGGAATCGTACCAAACTAAAGGCACCTGCAATCGCAATACCTGCACCAATGCTACCGTTTACCATCAAAATTACGACCTGTACAATGATTGGCAATACTACCAAAGTTATCGCGTAGCTCTTTGTATATTTTCCCTTGGATATGTAAGTTAATGAAATCAAAAGACCCATGACAAGGGAGCATGCAGTCATTAAAATCGCATCATTTACTGCGAAATTGCTGGTTGAATCGATAATGCTTGTAAACATTGTTCCTGTTCTCCTTCATATTGTACGTTATAATTTTTTTGCTTTGCTAAAACCTCCTGCTTATACACCGAACCGTATTTCGAAAACGAGGTCGGGAATATTTGGAGTTCTGACAAGGCTTTTGCAAGCCACAGCGGATATGCTCCGACTGCCTTAATTTCAAGCAAATGATAATCGTCATCTCTTAACTGCGTTCCATGGTCACCGCTGCCCAATGACAAATCCTCTCTCCGACTCCGTATCCCGGAATCAAAGGTCATTCGGAAATCTGCATCTTCCTTGCCGTAATAAGCGGTTCGGTCATAAGCCAAATAAAGCTTTGGAATCGGATGATAAAAATTAATAAAATAATCAATCTCCCGCAGAATCTGAGAATCCTTTTGCGGTCGGATTCCACGAAGCAGATAATCCTCCGCCTCAGAAAGCTTTAATGCAATTCTTCGCTTATATACAATGGAATCATATTTTTTCTTTATCTCCAAATATACCTTTCCGTCCGGCTTCGGTACGCCATAGCTGCGCAATCTCAGCTTCTCTTTGTACGGCGGCTTTTCAATCGAGGTACGAATCAGCTCATCGTTCTCCGTATCGAAATAGACATTGCATATCTTAGATAAGCCGTACTCGTCGATTTGCATATGAGCTTCCATGACCTGTAACAGGGCATCGTACTGCTCCCGGTTCAGCAGGTATTTCTTCTCCACTCGTTTGAATACAAAGCCCTTGGCCTGTTGTTCTGCCATCTCTCTTCTTCCTTTCAGCTTCTTGCTCTTGACGTTATCTATCATAACTGGAAGTTGTGTCCAAATTGTGTAAAGCCTGTGTAAAATCTTTGAATTTCGATATTCCTGCCGCTTCGTTTTTCTTATGGCTGAATATCCAGTGTTAACTGTATTTCCTCTTCTGCCTCCAGCTTGAAATCCTCCACCTTCTCCGGATTTACTACCGGTAAATCCTCTAAGGACGCGATGCCGAAGCTACGCAAAAATTCCTCCGTCGTCGCAAACAGAATCGGTCGTCCCGGTGCGTCCAGACGACCTACCTCACATACCAGATTATACTCAATCAGCTTATTCACCGCATGATCACTCTTTACCCCTCGGATTGCTTCGATTTCCTGTTTGGTAATCGGCTGCTTGTACGCTACAATCGAAAGCGTTTCCAGCAATACATCCGTCAGTACATGCTTTTTCGGCACATGTGCGATTTTGACCAAATATTCGTACATTGATGCCTTCGTACACATCTGAAAGGCTCCGTTCAGCTCGATAATCTGAATTCCCCGATTGGCCTCCTCGTAGCGGTCCATCATATTACGAATGATTCTGCGTACCGTATCCTCATCCTGCTCGGTCGCTGCTGCAATTCGTTCTACCTCCACTGCTTCGCCCATCGTAAACAGAATCGCCTCTACAATTGCTTCCAATTCCTTTATTTCCATCGTTACCTATTTATCCTCCTATTTCTCTGCCTGTATCGCAGGGCTTCTCCTAATCAAAGGAGAAATTGTCAACCGGAGCAATATCCTCTGCCAGATATTCGATTTCGATATCATCAAACAATTCCTTCTGACAAATGGAAAGCCGCCCCATTTTCATCAGCTCCAATATACCAAGAAAGGTTACAATAATCTCCATCTTGTCCTTTTGGCTTTCCAGATACGTCCGGAAACTAAAATGGCGCTGCTTCAAACCATATTCCTGTATTTGCAAAATCTTGTCCGAAAGATTAATCTCTTCCTTTTCAATGCGTCCGAACTTACTGCGAATCGGGTCAATCTTGTCCACCTGACGCTTCATAATGGACTGGAAAATCGTATGCAGCTTTGAAAGCGTCAAATCTGACAACAGCTCTCCGACATTGACTTCCTCTTTGTAATCCGCTATCTCCGGCGGAATCGTGCTGCCCTTAAACAGCATTAGGGATGCGTCCAGCTGCTTGTCCTTTAACTCCTGCGAAATATACTTGTACATCTTGTATTCCAACAGACGCTCTACCAGCTCCTGACGCGGATCAATGACCTCTCCGTCTTCTTTTTCCTCGCGTGGCAGCAGCATTGCAGACTTGATTCGAAGCAGTGTCGCTGCCATCACAAGAAACTCACTCATAACCTCCAGATTCTTGCTCTCCATCTGGCGGATATATTCCATATATTGCTCAGTAATCTGTACAATCGGTATATCATAAATATTAATTTTATCTTTATCTATTAAGTGGAGCAGCAAATCGAGTGGTCCCTCAAATGCCTCCAGCTTTACCGGAATTCCCATGGTACTAACCGCTCCTTGTCTTCCTTCTGTTTTTTGCCCATATAGATTAACTATACTGATTTTTCTTTTTGCTGTCAAGAGCCAAAAAAGCATCCCCACACGGTCTTTAACGCATCTTTATATTTCATTTTTTCTACTGCCTCCACCGCCAGCAGTTCCACGCTGCCAAGCTCCTGTTCTCCGTAATAAAAGATAGCCCTGCCCAGACTCATTCCTCCGGTTACCGGTGCCAATACTTCCTCATTTAACTGAAGCTCCATGCGTATATCACCTTGTACCATATCCTTGTTGCACAGATAGCCGAAGGATTTTTTAGGACGTACCTGTACGCTCTGCTTTACACCGGCCTTTACCTTTACCTCCGGAAATTCGGTTGTCGAAAAATCCTCCTGATATAAGCTTGCAGTTGCATATCCGTAATCTAACAGCTTGGCTGCCTCCCGAAATCTCGTTTTGGTATCCGGTGCTGCCATAATAACCGCAATCAGATTCATATCGTCACGTCGCGCCGTTGCAGAAAGACAATATTTTGCCAAGCCGGTGGAGCCGGTTTTCAAACCGGTAATGCCCTGATACGATTTAATCAGCTTATTGGTGTTGGTCAGTCCGAATTCTGACTGGCCCTTACTGGTCGTATGTACAAAGGTATCCATCCAAACCGTCGAATAATTGCTGATTTCCGGATGATTCATAATCAGCTCTCTGGACATGAGTGCAACATCCAGCGCAC
The DNA here is from genome assembly GCA_017462755.1 of Lachnospiraceae bacterium. Taxonomy (GTDB): domain Bacteria; phylum Bacillota; class Clostridia; order Lachnospirales; family Lachnospiraceae; genus RGIG4057. The sequence goes on from JAFTQM010000069.1 coordinate 15,437, forward strand.
AGGAATAATGTCCGTCCGTATCGAGTCCGTAGCAATTCACAAAATTGGTGTGATTCATCCCAAGCTCCTTGGCTCGCTGATTCATTTTGGTCACAAAGGCTTCCTCGGAGCCTGCCAAAAATTCTGCCATTGCGACGCTGGCATCGTTTGCACTGGCAATGCTGATACATTTTATCATCGTTTCTACCGTCTGTGTCTCATATGCCTCCAGATATACCTGCGAACCGCCCATTGAGGCCGCATGCTCCGAGACACTGACCATATCGGTCAACGCAATCGTTCCGGCATTCAGAGCCTCAAAGATTAAAAGCAACGTCATTACCTTGGTAATACTGGCCGGGCGCAGCTCCTTGGTTGCCTCCTTCTCGTACAAAATCGTTCCGGTAGAGCCCTCCATCAATACCGCCGCAGCACTTTCCAACGTAAGTTCCTCTGCCGCTTTTACTAAAACCTGCGGCACTTCCCAAAGCAGCAAAGAAAATATCAGCGCAAATACACCGATGCCTTTCCTAAACCTATGCCTTCTGCTATACCAGTGATTGTTCTGCTTCATCCGCTTCCTCTTTCTGTACTGCAGCTTTCCACTACAGCACTTCATTTTCTTTCTACAGTTTACGGAACAGTTCAAAAAAATATGCTGGATTAGGAACCTTTTCTGCTCCGATTGCATACGCTGTCAGAAAAAAAAGGTATCTTTCATGCGCCGAACTTCACGCCGAAAATCATACCGGCTTCTCCTGCCTTTGCTCCTGCTTTCGCTCCTTGCCGAGCCTGCTTCGAACTATTATCGGGACTGGCTCGACCTCCCGCTTTCTCTGCATTTTACTCCGGAGCTTTTGGTGCTGGCTCCCGGCGAACGTCACACCTTACAAATCAACGGAATCTCACTGCTGGTTTCCTATCAAAGCTCCAAGCCCTACAATGCTACGGTTACCGATACCGGCGTCCTATACGGCGTATCCTGCGGCAAAAGCACCATTACTGCAACGGTACATAACCGGGATAATCAAACGCTGACCTGTCGTGTTCTGGTAACAAAGCTAAATACCTCCCGCCTGACTCTTTCTGTCGGAGAACGATACCATTTGAGCTTAAAAGGGGTGTTAAGCAACATCACCTATCAGAGCAGCGATTCTTCCGTGGTTTCCGTTTCACGCTTTGGCTGGCTGAAGGCAAAAAAAACAGGGACGGCAGTTATTACCGTCACCTGTCATAATAAAGAATTTGAATGCAAGGTTACCGTCCCATAAGAACAAGCAAATTTACTCAATACTCTTTAAGGATTCAATCATATCTATTTTTTTCAGTTTAAAGTGCATAAAGATACCAATTACAATCGCGAACACCAGCGTTAACAGCGTACTGTATAAATAGCTTTCGGGTTCAATGATGCGCCCGAACATAACCATATCTACCTCTACCGTCTGCATGACAAAGATGTGCAGCACCTTTCCCAAAAATAAGCCCGCTACAATTCCAAGCAGCGTCAGAAGCACATTTTCACGATATACATAGGCGCTGACCTCTCCGTCATAAAAGCCCAACACCTTTAACGTTGCCAGCTCCCGCTTTCGCTCTGTAATGTTGATGTTGCTCAAATTGTACAATACGATAAACGCCAGCAAACCGGCACAGACAATCAGTACATAGGTAATGACATTCAGACTCTGCAGCATATCATCAATGGATTTTTGCAGCGTGCTGACCAAGGATACTGACGTAACAATCTCCGACTGCTCCAAGATTCGTTCAGCAACTGCTTCCTCTGCCGCCTTTTCACTTACCCAAAGACGCAGCAGACAGGTGTTGTATTCCGGTGCTTCTCCAAATATCTGCTCATAGTAGCCTGCGGTAAGAAATGCATAATGCGAAATATAGTTTTCGACCGTTGCCACAACCCTTACGGAATATACCTTTGTCTCCTCCGGCTTCAGCGTAATGGTATCTCCGACAGAAACATCCAGCATTCGCGCCAGCTTTTCGGTCAGTATCACACCATCGTCCGAACTCGTATACTGCTTCTTGCTTTCCCTGTCACGGAACACAAAAAATGTCTGAAAATCGGCTTCCTTTGGCATAACCATAATACTTGCCGTTTTGGTGGTATGCTCTGTGGCAAAATCCATTGCAGCCTTCTTTACAAAGCCCACGCTTTGAATCTCGGCATCTGCCAAAAGCATCTCTTCCAGCTCCTTTTGCTGTTCCGGTGTCGATGCAGCAAGTCCGACGGTCACATCCTGCAGCCAAAGCTCCTCGTATTGGATTTCCGACATAACGCAGATGGAATCCTTGATGCCAAAGCCCACCAGCAGCAATGCCATACAACCGCCGATACCGATGACAGTCATAAAAAATCGCTTTTTATATCGGAACATATTACGCAAGGAGGCTTTTTTCGTAAACGACAGACGCTTCCACAAAAATCCGACCCGCTCTAACAAAAGCCGCTTTCCTGCCTTTGGTGCCACCGGACGCATCAACGCCGACGGCTGCTCCTTCAATTCACGAATGCAGGCAGACAAAGCTGCAAGCGTCGTACAAAGTACTGCGAGTCCCGTTGCCAAAATCGCATAATTCCAGTTGATCGGCATGATAACCTCCGGCAAACAGGAATAAACCAGCTTATAGGTCGTAATCACAATATAAGGGAATATTTTACTTCCTAGCGCCACACCAAACACACTTCCCAAAAGGGTGGCATACAAAGCATATTTTATGTATTTTCCGGCAATGGCTCCCTTCGAATATCCCAGTGCCTTAAGCGTGCCAATCTGTGTCCGCTCCTCATCCACCATGCGTGTCATTGTCGTTAAGCTGACCAATGCCGCAACCAGAAAGAAGATAGCCGGAAATACCTTACCTATGGCTTCCATACGGTCTGCATCCTGTTCGAAGCCGACGTATGCCTCCAGCGTATTACGATCTAACAGATACCATTCCGGTGCCGCCAGTTCACGAACCTCTGTCCGCTTTTGCTCAATCTCCTGATAAGCTTCGGTAATCGCCTCGCTGTTTTCTGCCAATGCATTGATATAATCCATTTCTGCCTGCTCTAATTCCTGTTTCTTCGCAAGCAGCTGTTCCTCTGCCGTAACCAGCTCCTGTTCCATCGCAACCAGCTCATCCGCCAGCGTCTGCTTCTGCATTTCAAGCTCGGTTTCCTGCTCTGCAAGCTCCTGCGCTTTGGCATCCAGCTCTGCTCTCGCATCGGCAATCTGCTGTTCTGCTTCGATGATATCCTCTTCGTAAATTCCCTTCAACGCCAATATACGCGCAATATCCTTCGGTCCCTGACTAATTGCAGATAATCTCTCTACATAATCATCATACTCCGCCCGTGCTTTAAGCACCGGCTCCTCCTGAAGGGCAAGCTCCTCATATGCCTGCTCAAGCTGTAGCTTAGCATCGGCAAGCTGCTGCTCATACTCCGTAAAAGCATTCGGTGCCGCTTCCTTTGCCGCTTCCAGCTCAGTCTTAGACGATTCCAAAGAAGCAAAGCCCTCCTGCAGCTGCTTTTTTCCTTCAATGATATCCGTCGCTGCCTGCTCAAGCTGCTGCTCCTGTTCCTGCAGCTTGACATATGCCTCATCCAGCTCGGTATACGCCTCCGACTGAATTGTTTCCAGCCGCTTTTGTACCTGCACCTCGGCCAGCGCCTCCAACGCATCGATTCGCTCCTCCACCAGCTCGTCGTATGCTTCCTGATAGGTATTCAGACCGGCTGCTTCTTCAAACACGACGGCAAGCTCGGTGTAATACTCCGATTTCATGTTGTCCGGATAAAGCACCAGAAAGCTTGCTATTTCTCCGTTGCCAATCGTACTGCTTCCTCTTGCAGAGGAGAGATATCTTCCGGTGGTTACCGAACCGGTAATTGTCAGCTCGGTCTCCCACAGACTGTCTGTTATCTCGGTTTCGTCACCGGACACGATTTTGATTTTATCCCCGAGCCGATAGCCGCTTTGTGCCAAAAAACGCTCATCCACGGCACACTCCGCATTGCTCTGCGGCAATCTTCCCTCTTCAATCCGGTAGGTATTGACCGTTTCCGTCAGAGAATACATCCGTACAACAAGATTTTTATTTACCAACGGTACGAATGCGTCCTTGGTTATAACACCCTCTGCCGCAGCAATTCCTTCGGCATTCCGTACCGCCGTCACATCCTCTTCGGTCAGTCCCATCGTTGAAACAATCCGGGCATCCATCAGATTCGTTGCATCATAAAATGCATCTGCGGACAGCAGCATGTCTCCCTTGCAGGAACGTAAACCTGCAAAAAAGGCAACTCCAAGGGCAGAAATCAAAAAGATGGACAAAAAGCGCTGCCGCGACTTTCTGATTTCTCTGCGAAATTCTTTTTTTAATGCTTTTTTCTTCATGTTCCCTGTCTTCCTCTTTTCTCGCCCTTACCACTCGATGTCCATGACATTTACCGGCTGTTCATTCTTTGTCATTTCGCTGACCTTACCATTCTTAATGCGGATAATCCGGTCCGCCATCGGTGCAATCGCAGAGTTATGGGTAATCACCACTACGGTCATCCCTTTTTCCCGACAGGTATCCTGCAAAAGCTTCAAAATCTGCTTACCGGTATTGTAATCCAGCGCACCGGTCGGCTCATCGCAAAGCAACAGCTTCGGATTTTTCGCTAACGCTCGCGCAATCGATACTCTCTGCTGCTCACCACCGGAAAGCTGTGCCGGAAAATTGTCCATCCGCTCGCCTAAGCCCACTTCCTTCAATACCTCCGTCGCATCCAGCGGGTCCTTGCAAATCTGCAATGCCAGCTCTACGTTCTCCTTTGCAGTCAGGTTCTGTACCAGATTATAAAACTGAAATACAAAGCCAATCTCGTTTCGGCGGTAGGTCGTCAGACGTTTGGCACGATATGCTGCAACATCCTCTCCGTCTACCAGCACCTGACCGGAATCACATACATCCATTCCGCCCAGAATATTCAATACCGTCGTCTTTCCTGCACCACTCGGTCCGGCAATCACGACAAATTCTCCCTTGTCAATTTCAAAATTAATACCGTCCGATGCCGGAATCGTTACATCACCCATCCGGTAAATTTTCTTTACATCCTTTAACTCTACAAATGCCATGTTTCTTCCTCGTTTCTTATTGCTTTCCCACACGCTTTTTTAGAAAAACGCTACTTTAATCAATGCTTCCTTAGAGCATCACAACTCCTTCGCCGCTTACCGTTGCATAAATATGTTTTAACGGCTGCACCGGCTCCTTTGAAATCTGAATTGCTTTCTGAAAACGCTTTTCTGCATCAAGCAGCTTTTTCTCATCATTCGCATACAATACCGCCATCGGCTCTGCCGGATTCAATAAATCTCCAATCTTGGCTGTCATAATCAATCCGGCTGTCATATCGATTTCACTTTCCTTGGTTTCACGTCCGGCACCCAGCACCAGTGATACCATACCGATTTCCTCGGTCTGTACCGATGCCAGATAGCCCTCACTCTGCGGATAGATTTCTTTTGCATACGCTGCCACAGGAAAACGCTCCGGCTCATATACATATTTCGGGTCGCCGCCCTGCGCCTCAACCATCTCTGCGAGCTTCTTTAAGGCACTTCCGTCCGCAATGGTCTGCTTTGCCGCCGCGACTCCCTGCTCGAAATCTGTCACAATTCCGGTGCCTAACAACATCTGTGCCGCCAATACATAGCAGGACTCCATCAAATCTGCCGGAGCCTTGCCCTTCAAGGCATCTATTGCTTCCTTCACCTCCAAAATATTGCCCACTGCATAGCCTAACGGCTGGTTCATATCGGACACCACCGCATAGGTCGAGCGTCCGGCATTGTTGCCGAGCTTTACCATTTCCTGCGCCAGTGCAATGGAATCCTCCAATGTCTTCATAAATGCACCGCTGCCGGTTTTGACATCCAATACAATCGTATCCGCACCTGCCGCCAGCTTCTTGCTCATGATGCTGCTGGCAATCAATGCCATCTGGTCTACGGTTGCAGTCACATCACGCAATGCATAAATCTTTTTATCTGCCGGTGCCAAATTGGCTGTCTGCCCCATCACTGCAATCCCAAGCTCCTGCACCTGCTTTTCAAATTCTGCCTCTGCCAAATCCACCCGAAAGCCCGGAAAGCTCTCCAGCTTATCAATTGTTCCTCCGGTATGTCCTAAGCCTCTGCCGGACATCTTTGCCACCGCCACTCCAAGGCTCGCTACCATCGGTCCGACAATCAGGGTGGTCTTATCGCCTACACCGCCGGTACTATGCTTGTCTGCCGTTTTTTTCTCAATGCCGGAAAGTGTCAGCATATCACCGCTGTGTGCCATTGCCATCGTCAGATGCAGCGTCTCTTCTTCGCTCATCCCTTCAAAACACACTGCCATCAAAAAAGCAGACATCTGATAATCCGGTATCGTTCCATTGGTATATCCGTTTACAATAAATTCAATCTCTTCTTTTCGTAATGCTTCCCCATGCTTTTTCTTTTGGATACAATCATACATTCTCATTGTCGTCTGCTCCTTCTTTGTAAGCTTTTCCTGCTTATACTATAACATATTTAAAAGCAGCCTGCAAACTAGATTTCTAATCTGCAGACTGCCCGTTTTATGTATTTTTATGCGATACTCCAACCTATTTGGATGCTTTTATCTTGAAGCCTCTTACCAACTGATCTAAGGTCTCTACCTGCGCACTCTGCTCTTCGCTGGTTGCTGCGGTTTCTTCTGCGGTCGCTGAATTGTTCTCAACTACGGAAGCCACCTGATTTACCGCCTGGTTGATTTCATGAATCGAATCCAGATTACGCTGCATTACTACCGCAATACTCCGCATTTCTTCTGTTGCCATCTTTGCACCATCCATAACGACCAGCATGCTTTCTGCGGTTTCCTCTGCAATCGAAATGCCGACGGTAACCGATTCTATTGTTCCCTGAATCAATTCGGTTGTACTGCTTGCTGCCTTTGCCGATTGCTCTGCCAGACTCTTTACCTGTTCTGCAACAACCGCAAAGCCTCTTCCTGCTTCTCCTGCTCTTGCAGCCTCGATTGCTGCATTTAAGGATAAGAGATTGGTCTGGGATGCGATATCATCAATCGTCTGGATAATTGCACCAATCTGCTCCGAACGTTCACTGATTACGGCGATTGCTTCCTTCAATTCATCCAGCTTCACGTTTGCCTTCGCCAGCTCTGCTCCTGCATTTTCTGCAATCGACGCAGTCTTCTGTGCATTCTCCGCACTGCCTCTTACGGCTTCCTCCATCGTATCCATGGATGCAGTTAATTCTTCTACTACACTTGCCTGATTGGTATTTCCTTCTGCCAAATCCTGCGAAGCTTCTGCTAACTGGCTCGCACCCTGATTTACCTGATAGGATACCTCCTGCAAGGTCGAAAGCATCACATTCAGGTCTTTGAGTATTTTATCTACTGCTTCCTTCAACGGAATGAATTCACCAATATAATTACTCTGTAATTCGCCGGTAAAATCACCATCTGCCATCTTAATCAAATTAAATGACAGGTCTACAATAATATCCTTCAGGAACTGCTTGGTATCCTGAATCGCCTGTACCATCGTACCTACTTCGGTATCATCTGCTTCTAACTCTAACTCGGTCGTCAAATCACCCTGTGCTAACAGAAGCATATTGTCATGTACCTTCAAAATCGGATGCAGCAATTCATTGCGGATAAACTTTACTAGAGTCAATAACGAACGAATCGTGAAAATCATGGATACTACAATCATCACACTGAAGACAATCGTAATAATTTCAAAAAGCTTTACCCGTCTCTCTGTTCGCTGCTCAATTTCTTTAAAAAAGTCATTTACATTTTGTTCGATTTTCTCGATACCGCTCTCGTAATTATTGCCATACAGAATCGACACAGCCGTATCATTATCGTCCTTTTGTGCCGCCGTCATAGCTTCCTCTTCTAACGGAACCAATGAATTAGAAATCGTACCGACTTCTTCAATCAACGCCTGCTCTTTCTTCGACAGACCAATATCAAACATGTTTTCCTTTGCAATATCACGCCGCTTCGCGGTATTTACTTCATTCCAGTAATTGTTATAATGCTCTTCGTCACCGGTAACCGCATAATTACGTGCCTCTGTTGTCAAATACTGCGATGCCTGCCAAAAGTTATTCGCATTATCTACCAATTCATAACGCATATCCTTCTGTGCTGAAAGCATATTATTCGCAAAGATTGTCCCGACAATCAATACAATCGATATTGCCAACATAATAATGGAACCATGAATCAGTTTTTTTGCCATAACACTTTGTGTCACTTTCTTCTTCATACTTTTGTCCCTCCAGCCATAGCATTATTTTCAAAACCATTATTATTTTACCATATTCTGAAAACTTAGTCAATTACTTTCCTTTTATTTGATTCTTCAACGTTTTAATTGTCATACTTCTCTACAATTCGCTTTTCTACGGTATTACAACACCTTACTACGCTTGACAAGCCGCAAAAATAAGTATACAATATCTGCTATATTTTAATGATTTATCTAAGTGAAGTATATATTCAGAAAGGAACGAATGATACTATGAGCTTTCAATTTGTTAGAGAAGTAATGTCTCCGGAGGAATTAAAGACACAGCTGCCCCTCTCGGATTTTGCCAAAAAGGTAAAAAAAGAACGTGATGAGATGATTAAGAAAGTCTTTACCGGAGAATCCGATAAATTTCTTGCCATCATCGGACCATGCTCTGCCGACAACGAGGATGCGGTATTGGATTATCTGAACCGTCTTGCTAAAGTAGCAGAACAGGTTTCTGATAAGATTATTGTTATTCCGCGTATCTATACAAACAAACCGCGTACCACCGGCGAAGGCTACAAGGGTATCGTTTCCCAGCCGGACCCGGAAAAGCAGCCGGACTTCCAGGAAGGTCTGTTAGCGATGAGAAGAATGCATCTGCGTGCAATGGACGAAACCGGTCTGACTGCAGCGGATGAGATGCTCTATCCGGAAAACTGGCTTTACATTGACGATATTCTCTCCTACGTTGCAGTCGGTGCGCGTTCGGTAGAGGATCAGCAGCATCGTCTGACCATCAGTGGTATGGACATTCCTGCCGGTATGAAGAATCCAACCAGCGGTGTTCTTTCCGTAATGATGAATTCCGTTGTAGCTGCACAGGCAAGTCATACCTTCCTGTATCGCCAGTACGAAGTAAACACAACCGGAAATCCGCTCGCTCACACGATTCTTCGTGGTGCGACCAACAAGCACAATCAGTCCATTGCAAACTATCATTATGAGGATTTACTGCTTGTTCATGAAATGTACGCAGAGCATCCAAAGCTGAAAAATCCGGCTTGTATTGTAGATGCAAACCACTCCAATTCCAACAAACAATACATGGAACAGCCTCGTATCGTCAAGGAAGTGCTGCACAGCCGTCGCGTCAACAGCGATTTGGCAAAGTTAGTTAAAGGTGTTATGGTGGAAAGCTACATTGAACCGGGCAGCCAGAAGGTTGGCGAGCATATCTACGGTAAATCCATTACCGACCCATGTATTGGCTGGGCTACGACGGAAAAGCTGTTGCTTGAAATGGCAGAATTGCTGTAATTTCGTTTTATTCCAAACAAATAAAAAGCAGAAAGGACTATGCGGAGCTTCCGCTCTCCTTTCTGCTTTTTTGACTCTCTTTTTCCTGTTTTTTGTCATCTAGTGTACAAGGGGATGCGCTTTCTGATATACCTCTCTGACTGCCCTTCCGCCAGCTTTTACATGCTGACCGGCAAAGGACAAATCCGACACACCCAAAAGCTCCTGCATAGCATACAAATCTGCGCCGTTTTGCAGCATGTGCGCAATAAAGGAATCCCGAATGGTCTGAGGACTGAGCTCAGGCACGCCAAGCTTCACACCGTAGGCTCGAACCAGCTTCCAAAGTCCCTGTCTGGTAAACGGTTCACCATTTCGTGCCGGAAACAAAATAGAGTCCTTGAACTCATTTTCTCTCTCTGTCCCGTCCTCTGCGCAATTCTCTTCTTGCTCCCTTCGCATCGTCTGATATTTTCCCAATGCCTCTACAGCAGTCTCATGTAACGGCACAATTCGTTCCCGTTTTCCATTGTGAACACAAACATAGCCGAGCTTTAGATTCACATCTCTCCAGCATAGACCGGCAAGCTCACTCGCCTTCATCCCGGTCGCATACAAAAGCTCCAGAATAGCCTTGTCACGTATCCCCTTCGCCTTCATTGTATCCGGCAGGCTCAAAAGCTTTTTCATCTGCTTTGGCTCCAGTATCTCTACCTCCTTGCGCGTCACTCTGGCGACCTTTAGCTGCTCCGTCGGATCCTCCTTCACATATCCTTTCCGAATGCAAAAATCAAAAAAGCCGCGCAATGCCGCCATCTTTCTCGCAATACTAGCAGGCTTCTTTCCCTCCTGCTCCAATGCCAGCAGATAGGAATTGCAATTCGTATCTGTAACCCGCTCCAGACGTAAAATTTGATTTTTGTAGAGGAAACGTAAAAAATGGTACAAATCCAATTCGTAAGCATCCGCCGTATTCTTCGCAATGCTCCGATTTTCTATCAAATAATCCAGATATTCTAACACATATTTTTCCATAGTATTCCTTCCAACTTCCTTTCTACAAAAGCCAGTCTACGACTCTTCTTAGCAGCCAGTTGCCCGGCAGCACCTCCAAGGCACCTGCAATCAGACACATTCCTAACAACAGAATAACGCTTTTTCCGTCTAAATGCAACATATTTATTTTATGTAAACTTAATTTACTGCTTTCTAACTTTGTGTAATCAGTTACTTCAGATTCTCTATTCTTTTTTCGCTCCAACCATATCTGCCAAGCCATATAATAGCAAAACATCCAAAGCGGAATCTGTATCAGACATTGCGGCAGATAATATGCAAGCGTCAAAATTCCCCCCTTGAGTCGATATGCCTGAAACAATACCGCAAATAAAAAGCCAAACAAAAAGCCCTGTCTTAGCAGATAAAAAATCGCACAGGGAAAACTCAGCCATGTCATTTGGAGCAAAAAGAATAATATCAGCTCCTTCAAGTGCTCCCAAACCGTATAGAAGTACAAATCCGGCACCGCTATCTGCTCCGTCAGCAGACATTCCAAATATGCTTCATTTACCAAATGCTTCTCGCCGGACCAGATACGCACCAGATGCGCAAACAAAATTCCCAAGACTGCACCGCAAAGAAAAAGAACCAGTATCTTTACTACCGGTTCTTTCTGCACATGTTTTCCTGTCATTCTTCTCATAGATTTCCTCCATTCCACAAGCCTAAGACCTCTTCCGTCCTTCGCTCTTGTCCTATGAAAATCTATGTATGAAGTAAGCATTTTATTCCTGTTTAACGTCCTGCCTTCGCCTTATACGCGAGAATTGCAGCAATCGTCTTCGCATCAATGATTTTTCCAGCCAGAATCATTTCCACCAAAGACTCTAACGAATGCACCTCCACATTCAGGTATTCACCCTCATCCAGATGCTGCTTGGATGGAGTCAGCTCCTCCGTATAGTAAATGCCGATTTTCTCATTGCAAAAGGCTACTGTCGTATATAAATCGAGCAGATGCTCTACCTTACCGGCCTTAAAACCGGTCTCTTCCTCCAATTCTCTGGCAGCACAGGTCTGCATATCCTCTCCTGCATTTAAGCCACCTGCCGGAATCTCTAGCGTATACTGCTCCGGTGCATTGCGATACTGACGTACCATAACCAAATCGCCATCCTTGTTGACCGGTACAATGGCCGCTGCTCCCTTATGCTCAATAAAATCCCATACTGCAGTCTGTCCGTCCGGCAACTCGATGGTATCACTGTAAAACTTTACGATTCTGCCCTCAAACTCTAACTTTCGGTCGACTCTCTTATATTCTGCCATTTTCCTGTCCCAGTCCTTTCCTATCTCATTGAACGCTTTTCTTCTTAAAGCTTGGTCGCTTTTTCATAGCAGGCATCTGCCGCCTTAATCACTGCATTGCGCAGCCCATGCTCCTCCAATGCCGCTACACCGGCAATTGTCGTGCCTCCCGGAGAACATACCTCATCCTTCAATACCGCCGGATGCTTACCGGATTCCAACAGCATCTTGGCAGAGCCAAGCATCGTCTGTCCCACCAGACGATATGCCATATCACGCGGAATACCATACTTTACAACTGCATCTGCCAGTGCTTCCATAAAAATATAAGCAAAGGCAGGAGAACTGCCATTCGCGCAAATTGCTGCATTCATCAGCTTCTCCGTAATCTCTTCTACTTTACCGATACTGGTAAACAGCTGCTTTACAATATCCTTTTCTGCTGCAGCTACCTCGTCAGAATAACAAATGGAAGTCATACCCTCCTTTAGCATTGCCGGAGTATTCGGCATCGTGCGCACGATTTTCACCGCACCGGTTTCTTTCTTTAACGTATCAATTGATACGCCTGCCATAATCGAAACCAAAACCTTTTCCTTCGACATAGCCAGACGGACATCCTCATAAATTTCAGATGCATACTGCGGTTTTACACACAATACTACCATATCCGAGCGTGTTACCATATCGAGTAAGGACGGAGCATATGCAACACCTGTTTCTGCCTGAATCTGCTCCATGTGCTCCTTACGCTTGGAGCGGAAGGTTACGTTCTCCTTGCCGAACAAATCAATCGCACCCTTCATAATCGGGTAGCCCATATTTCCCATACCAACAAAACAAATCTTCATAGTCCCTCTCCTTTTCATACAGAACAACGCCAATATGCCCGATTCTCACCGGGCATATCCAAAATATTATTCACAATCAGCTACAAACTTCTCAATACGGTCGATTCCCTTGCCAATCTGCTCGATGGAAATCGCATAGGACAGACGGATATGATCATCAAAACCGAAATCTGCACAAGGGATTACTGCAGTACTGTAATCGTTGATTAAGATTTCTGCCAGCTTACCAACCGTACCAATCTTCTCTCCCTTATAGCTCATGCCTAACAGCTCGCTCACATCGATAAACAGATAGAACGCACCCTGTGGCTTTAATGCAAATACATGAGGTACCTTGCAGATACGCTCATACATATATTCTCTTCTCTTGTTGAATTCCTGCTTCATTGCCTCTACGGTGTCCTGCGGACCGGTCAGCGCCTCTACGGTCGCCTTCTGTGCAATGGAGTTTGGATTCGAGGTCTGATGGCTCTGTACGCTACTCATTACCTTTGCAATCTCTGCGGAGGAACCGGTATAACCGATTCTCCAGCCGGTCATTGCATAGCTCTTTGCTACACCGGAGCAGGTAATTGTTCTCTTATAAATCTCTTCATTCAAGGACGCAATGCTGACAAAACCGTCTCCCTCATATACAAGGTTCTCGTACATCTCATCTGCTACTACATAAATATCCTTCTTTACTACAACCTCAGCGATTGCTTCTAACTCTTCTCTGGTGTAAACCATACCGGTTGGGTTGTTCGGTGTATTCAAAATCAGCGCCTTGGTCTTTTCGGTGCAAGCCTCTTCAATCTGCTTTGCCGTAACCTTGTAGCCCTGCTCCTTACCGCCACGGATAAATACCGGCACACCATCGGATAACTTTACGATTTCCGGATAGCTCAACCAATATGGAGACGGGATAATAACCTCATCGCCAGGATTTAAAATCGCTTCAAAAATATTGGTTAAGGAATGCTTTCCTCCGTTGCTGACTACAATCTGGTTCTCTGCATACTCTAAGTTGTTAAAGCTCTTAAACTTTGCAGAAATTGCCTTCTTTAATTCCGGGATACCGGCAGCCGGTGTATATTTTGTAAAACCGGAGTTGATTGCATCAATGGCAACATTACAAATATTCTCCGGAGTATTAAAATCCGGCTCTCCTGCACCAAAACCTACTACGTCGATTCCCTGTGCCTTTAATTCCTTTGCCTTTGCCGTAATTGCTAATGTAGAGGACGGCTTAACCGCCTGTGCCTTTTTGGATAATGTAAGTGACATATGCATCTCTCCTGTTATGATTTAATTTTATTTGGCAATCGCCTGTTGCTTTTGCGTTGCTTATCAATTTCATGAAAGCATTACTCTTTGTGTTATTGTATACACGTATGAAATATCCTGTTCATTTTAATATACTTTCACTGGAATTGCAAGTGGTAAATGCAATTTTTGCTTTATTGCTTCATCACAACATAGTTTTATTGCTTTTGGCTGTAAAATGTGACGAAAAAAACAGCGGAAGCCTTGGCTTCCGCTGCTGTTTCTCACTTTGCGTAATCGGTTACTCTGGATTCTCTGATTACATTGACCTTAATCTGACCCGGATATTCTAATTCATCCTCGATCTTCTTTGACAAGTCGCGTGCTAACAGTACCATCTCATCATCGTTGACCTGATCCGGTACTACCATGACACGAACCTCACGACCTGCACTGATCGCAAAGGACTTGTCAACGCCCTTAAAGCCATTCGCAATATCTTCTAACTGATTCAATCTGTTGGTATATGTTTCTAATGTCTCTCTTCTTGCACCCGGTCTTGCAGCAGAAATCGTATCTGCAGCCTGAACGATACATGCAATCAGGGACTGGAACTCTACATCACCATGATGAGCTTCCACTGCATTGATTACAATCGGTGATTCCTTATACTTGCGACACAAATCCACACCAATCTGAACATGAGTACCTTCCATCTCGTGGTCAACCGACTTACCAATATCATGCAGAAGACCTGCACGCTTTGCGGTTCTGACATCCACACCGATTTCTCCGGCTAACAGACCGGAAAGAATCGCTACTTCGATGGAATGCTTCAATGCATTCTGTCCATAGCTTGTTCTGAACTTCATCTTACCAAGAAGTCTGACAAGCTCCGGATGAATACCATGAACTCCTACTTCAAGAGTCGCAGCTTCACCCTCTTCACGAATCATCGTTTCGACTTCCTTCTGCGCCTTCTCTACCATTTCCTCGATTCTCGCCGGATGAATACGACCATCTACAATCAGCTTCTCCAATGCAATTCTCGCAACCTCTCTGCGGATTGGATCAAAGCTGGAAAGAATAACAGCCTCCGGTGTATCGTCAATAATGAGATCCACACCGGTCAGGGTCTCAATCGTACGGATGTTACGTCCCTCACGACCGATAATTCTACCCTTCATTTCATCGTTTGGCAACTGCACGACAGAAATCGTAGATTCAGCAACATGGTCAGCAGCACATTTCTGAATGGCAGTCACAACCAAGTCCTTCGCCTTTTTATCGGCTTCTTCCTTCGCTCTGGCTTCCATGTCCTTAATCAGGACTGCTGTTTCATGCTTCACTTCATCTTCAACAGTTTTAATAAGATATTCCTTAGCTTGTTCGGAGGTCAATCCTGAAATCTTCTCTAATTCAGCGATCTGCTTTGCATGGGACTCTTCCACTTCTGCGCGGATACGTTCCAGCTCCTGCTCACGCGAAACCAGTTTGGATTCCTTCTTTTCCAGTGACTCCATCTTGCGGTCCAGGGTCTCTTCCTTCGCCAGAACACGCTTCTCGTAACGCTGCACCTCTGCTCTACGGTCTTTAGCTTCCTTCTCTAACTCATTCTTTGTCCGGATGGACTCTTCCTTCGCTTCGAGAAGTGCTTCCTTCTTCTTTGTTTCTGCAGTCTTTAATGCTTCATCGATAATCTCACGCGCCTTCTCGTCTGCATTGCCAATTTTGGCTTCCACGAGCTTGGTATGGTAAGCGATTGCACATTTCACTGCAACAAATCCGACCAGAACACCAGTGACGATAACCGCAATTACGATTGGTAAAATGCCGTCCACAGGAATTCCTCCTTATTCTTTTTTGCTCCGTATGTACTTTCGAATCTCTCTTCGAAATAAACAACACGTAACATATAAATTTTATACTGTTTTACCTTCTATGTCAATAGAAATGTCAATATTTTATGCAATTTGTTCAAATTTTGTCTGTTCCAGACACAATTAGAGTGCTTCCTTCTCGTCTTTTCGTAAATCTGTTTTCTGCAATGCAAAGCCCAGAGCCTCCTCAAAGATAGGATACGCGACATCAAATTGATAAAACACATAATAACACGGCTTTTCCCAGTCCCATTCTCCGTTCTTTTGATACACTATACCAAGCATAGCAGCTTCTATGCCGCTACAATACGATTTTACCTCTGCGATATACCTCTTTGCCGGATCATAAGCCGCACCAAGCACCTCGTTCAAATCCATTTCATAGCAGTAACTTCCTTCTTCAACAAACTCCGAGGCATTTCGTTCCGGTCCATCATTTCGAACCGCCAAAAGATACTCTCCTTTCGGTGCCTCTGCATAATATATTTCTTTTGCATTTTCATCGAAAAGCTTGACAGAAAACACCCCGACCTCGGAATGCTCCTGCATATTCCAGACCTCAAGCTTGATTTTTCCATCATCACAGTTTTCGATCGGAAAATACATAATCCGATTCTTATCCGCCGGAATCGGAGCCTTATTGCGTACCAAAAGCATATAGCTGTCTTCTTCAAAGTTTATCTGAATATCACTGTATACCTCTCCTGCCCAGCCTTCATGCCTGTATTTCTTCCCATTTTTCCAAAGGCTACAGGCAAAATCAAATTGATTTGCTTTTAGGAATATTTCATAGCCTTTCGATGACAATAATTTTCGTGCCAATAACGCCTCACACCACTTGCTCAAATCTGCCATTGTCGTTATCAGCCCCTTAGCACCGTCTTCCGCCCAGCTAAAGTCCACCCGATAATCCTCAGCGTACCCGATAACATCTGTTTTTCCTGCACTAAGTGATGTCTTCTCCATACCAAGCGGCTCCCAGATATACTCCTTTAATAGCTGCTCCAGCGGCTTTCCAGAAACACGCTCTATAATCAGCTCTATAATCTCATAATTCAAATCTATCAGTTCGTATTGTTCTCCAGGAACAAAACCGAGCGGCACCGAATTTATCATCGCTAAAAGCTCTGTATCGCTTCTTTTTTTCAGATATTTCATGTTAAAACGATGATGATAATACGCCGCTTTGGCACCACTGGCATCTAACGCTTTGTTTTCCTCAAAATATTTCTGATGTGCTTCTTTGTAATGCTCCATTCTGATATCCCGGATTCCGGAGGTCATTCGAAGCAGATGTTCGATTTTCACCTGATTTCCATAAACATATTCCGGCAAATATTTACCGATATAAGCCTCGACCTCCAATAAACCCTTCTCTGCCAGCTGCAATGTACAAAATGCTGTAAACAGCTTTGTCAAGCCGCCGGCAGCAAAAGTACCATCCGCCGAAAAATTAAGCTTCTTTTCCTCGTCTGCTTTTCCCCACGCTGCAAAATACTCTTTTCCGTTTGACTGCCTGCTATATACGGCTCCATTATAATTATAATCCGTGACTACCTTATCAAGCCACGGATGAATCTTCGGACGTTCTGATAATCGCTCATCAATCGCAGCTATCCTTTCTTCAATTTGCTTTCTCTGCTCTGATAACTGTCTACGCTGCCTTAACAAAGAGGCATTCTGCTCTGCGTTTTTCATTGTCAAAAGCTCCGGTATTTCCTTTAACGAAAAATTCAGCTCCTTATAATACAATATCTGCTTTAACTGTTCCAACGATTGCTCATTGTAAAAACGATAATTATTCCGCTCGTCAATTTCCACCGGCTTTAATAATCCAATATCATCATAATAATGCAGTGTCCGTACACTGACCCCGGTCAACTTTGCTAACTCACTAATCTGCATTTTCATACAAATCCCCCATTTCCCAAGTCAAAACATGTTTCCATGCTCCATTTCCCCAATTTCTTAAAGTATACACTATTACGCAACGTTAGAGTCAAGCAATCGAACATTAAAAAGTGCAGAACCTTTCTACCGTTCTGCACTTTTTATCACTTTCTATGCAATTTGTCCAATGTCGTTCCTAAGCCTACTTCTTTCCTCTACTTGACCCGTTCTCCAATATAGTAAAAGCCCTTGCATTCGTTTAAGCTTACCTTCACGTACTGACCAAGCAGTTCTTCGTCTCCCGGAAAATGCACCAACAAATTGTTTGCCATACGTCCGGTCATAAGAGAGGCATCCTGTGCATTGCGCTCCTCGACCAATACCTCGACCACCTTGCCGGTATCCGCTTCGGCAAGCTCTGCCGAAATCTCCTGTACCACTGCAAGCAACCGATTGAAACGCTCCTTGGCTACCTCGTCCGGCACCTGATCCGGCATACTTGCCGCCGGCGTTCCGGTACGCTTACTGTAAAGGAACGTGTATGCGCTCGAAAAACGTGCCTTACGCACCACATCCAGTGTATCCTCAAAATCTTCCTCCGTCTCTCCCGGGAAACCTACGATAATATCTGTTGTCAATGCTACATCAGGCATGGCTTCCTTAATCCGCTCTACCAATGCCAGATAACTTTCCTTCGTATATTTTCGGTTCATCACCTTCAACACGCGCGAACTTCCGGACTGCATCGGCAGATGTACATGATGACAGATTTTCTCCGAATGCTTCATTACCTCAATAACCTCGTCCGATAAATCCTTCGGATGCGGTGTCATAAAACGGATACGCCGAATGCCTTCTACTTTTTCTGCCATCTTTAACAGCTCCGCAAAGGATACCGGCTGCGCCAGAGTCTTACCATAAGAATTTACGTTCTGACCCAGCAGCATAATTTCCGTTACACCGGCCGCTGCCAGCTTCTGCATCTCTTCGATAATATCCTCCGGTCTTCTGCTGCGTTCTCTTCCGCGCACATACGGTACAATACAATAGCTGCAGAAATTGTTGCAGCCGTACATGATATTGACTCCTTCTTTAAACTGGAATTTCCGTTCACTCGGCAGCTCCTCGACAATCTGCTCCGTACTTTCCAAAATATCAATGACCATCTTCGGTCCATGAATACGCAGATACAACAGCTCTGCCAGCTTATAAATATTGTGTGTACCAAAAATCAAATCCACAAAGCGATAGCTCTTTTTGATTTTTTCTACCACATGTGCTTCCTGCATCATGCAGCCGCACATCGCAATTTTCATTTCCGGATTTTTCTTTTTCAGATTTCCCAGATAACCGATTCGCCCATACACACGGGTATTGGCATTCTCTCGTACAGTACAGGTATTGTACAATACGAAATCTGCGTTCTCACCCTCGACCTCCTCATAGCCAACGGTCTTTAAAATCCCCGCCAGTTTTTCCGAATCCTTTGCATTCATCTGGCACCCAAAGGTCTGCACACTAAAAGTAAGCGGTCTCTTAAGACGCTCCACCTGTGCCTGATACCACTTTTTTAATTCCTCCATGAAAAAATACTGCCGCTCCGGCTCTGTCTCCGGTGCCTGCTGTAGCAGCGTTATCGCTTCAATATCCAGCTTCTTTGTATCCATAATGCCTCATTTCTATCCTTCTTTATCGAATCTGTCCATTTCCCATAATCACATACTTTGTTGTTGTCAACGCCTTCAAGCCCATTGGTCCGCGTGCATGCAGCTTCTGGGTACTAATACCGATTTCCGCACCAAAGCCAAATTCAAAGCCATCGGTAAAACGAGTCGATGCATTGACATATACCGCAGCCGCATCCACCTCATTCAAAAAGCGCATTGCGTTCGCATAATCCTTGGTCACGATTGCCTCCGAATGTCCGGTATTGTACTGGTTGATATGCGCAATTGCTGCGGTAATATCCGGCACGATGCGCACCGACACCAGACGGTCAAGGTATTCCTTTGCAAAATCCTCCTCCGTTGCAGGCTCCATTTCGTTACAAATGCTCTTTGCCTGCTCATCCGCACGGAAGGTAATCTCTTTTTTCGTCAGACGTTCATACAGCTTTGGAAGAAATTCCTCTGCAATCTTTTCATGAATTACCAGAGACTCACAGGCATTGCATACACCAAGACGACTGGTCTTTGCATTGTCGATAATATCCAGTGCCATATCAAAATCCGCAGACTCATCCACAAATACATGGCAGTTTCCGGTTCCGGTCTCGATTACCGGTACGGTACTGTTCTGTACCACTGAATGAATCTGACCTGCACCACCACGCGGAATCAACACGTCCACATACTCGTTCATACGCATCAGCTGCTGTACGGTTTCCCGATCCGTCGATTCAATCAGCTGCAGCACATCCGTAGTAACCCCACAGGCTGCAAGTGCCCGATGCAATGCTTTTACAATCGCCATATTGGACTGCAGTGCATCACTGCCGCCCTTTAAAATTACGGTATTGCCCGCTTTAAAGCAAAGTCCGAAGGCATCTGCGGTTACATTTGGACGAGACTCATAAATCATACCCACCACACCAATCGGTACTCTGCGATTCATGATTTCCAGTCCGTTCGGACGCTTTTCCATGGATACCAGCTCGCCTACCGGGTCCTTTAACGAAGCCACCTGCTGCAAGCCCTCTGCCATACCTGCAATTCTCGCATGATTCAGCGATAAACGGTCAATCAGTGCCTCACTGATGCCACGCTCTCTCGCCTTTTTCACATCCTCCGCATTGGCTGCCAAAATTTCAGCCTCTGCCGCAAGCAATGCCTCTGCCGCCGCCAAAAGCACCTCATTCTTTTTATTTTCTCCGAGCAGTCCGCTCACTCTAGCGGCCGCTCTTGCACGTTTTCCCATTTCCAAAAGCTCTGTCATATTCTTCTTCCCCTTCCTGTTTTATCAATTATTATTGGAACAATCCTATTAGTCTCTACATTCAATACTTTCTTTTTCGGTCACAAGCATCTTAATCGGCACATCGTGCGCCTCAACCGGCAAATGCTCCAAAATCGAAAATTCATACACCGGTGCAATCGTATACAGCCACGGGTATTTGGCAAGATAGCGATCATAATAGCCGCCTCCGTATCCCATACGCGCACCGCTCAGGTCAAATGCCAGTCCCGGCATCAGTATAATGCTTTGCACCTCCGGCTCCGGCACCACTACCGGCAAGCCCTCCACCGGCTCCAAAATACCATACGCTCCCGGCTCACAATCCGCCAGTCCTGTAATTTCAAAAAACTCCATCTGCCCGGGACCGGTTACCTTCGGTACTGCCAGCCGTTTTCCCTGCTTGAGCAGAGCAGTCGCAAGCTCTAGGGTATCAATTTCCTTTCCATACGAAAGATACAGATAGATACACTCCGCCTGCTCAATTTGCGGCAGTGCAAGCAGTCTCGCGGCTATGTTGCGACTAATTGTATCCAAGGCTTCCCTTGAAAGTGCTCGCCGCTTTTCCTTCATTTGACGTCGAATCTCTTCTCGTTTTTCCCTCAGTATGCCTTCCGCTATACTCGCCTGCTGTTCCACCGATACGCTCTGCGTTTCCATCAGTTCAGATGCTCCTTCTTCTGCTTTGCCAGCTCCGTAATCGAACCATCCGGCTCCACAATCGAAACGTTATTTAATGTACCGCGCAAATTTGCACGAACTGCCGCTACATATTCTGCGCGCAATCTGGTCTGCTCCTCCTTCTCTTCGAGAGTCAGCCCCTCCTTCTGTGACTTATGATATAACTCGTTGATGCGATGTATTCTGCTTTCTTCCATCTCTGCCTCACTTTCCTTCACGCCCGATGCCCGCGCCTTGGCAAGCTCTTTACTTCCTATCTCGGATACTGGTTTGTATGTAAATAATCCTTTAACTGAAAATCCTCCGCCTTATGCGCCACAAAAAGCGTTCCGATTGCCTCGCCGCCAACAATATCACGAATTACCGAGACCTCTTCCCCGTTCGCAATAACCATGTCCGCTCCGCTTCCGGTAGAAATCCTTGCCGCCGTAATCTTCGTAGACATACCACCGGTACCCACATCACTTCCGGCACCCTTGCCCATTGCCAAAATTTCCGGTGTAATTACAGGTACACAGGAAATAAACGTTGCCGCTTCATTTTTTCTCGGATCATCCGTATACAGACCGTCAATATCCGAAAGTAAAATCAGCAAATCCGCCTCTACCAGTGCTGCCACCAACGCCGATAAGGTATCATTATCACCGAACTCAATCTCATCCGTCGATACCGTATCGTTCTCATTTACAATCGGAATCACCTTCATCCGCGCCAGTTCGGAAAATGTATTTTTGGCATTCTCTCTGCTGATGTCATTAATCATCGTATATTTGGTCAACAAAATCTGCGCCGTCAGCTGATTGTATTCTGCAAATAGCTTCTGATACAGCATCATCAGACGAGCCTGTCCTACCGCCGCACAGGCCTGCTTCTGCGATTTTTCCGTCGGCTTCTGTTGAAAGCCTAAGCTCTTGCGTCCCACCGCAATCGCACCGGAGGAAACCAAGATAACTTCCTTTCCCTGATTGCTCAAATCCGTCAACACTCTGACCAAACGCTCCAGCTTTTCCAAATTAATATCTCCGGTCTCTATATGCGTCAGGGAAGACGAACCGATTTTTACCACGATTCTTTTTTTATCCTTTAATAGCTTACGATATTCTGCTTCCATCATATATTCTCCCTATATCTCTATTTTTCTCATCCCATCGGAACGTATTACTCCATACAATATCGTGCCGCAATTGCCTCGAACACCTTGATTCCGTCTACCGCAGCACTGGTAATACCTCCTGCGTAGCCTGCTCCTTCCCCGCAGGGGTACAGACCACCCAGATTGCCTTCCAGTGTCTCATTCCGATGCATCCGTACCGGAGAAGAGGTTCGCATTTCTACACCGGAAAAGACGGTTTCCGGGTCTGCAAAGCCCGGGATATAACGGTCAAAGGCCGGCATCCCTTCAAGCAATGTGGCAACAACTTCCTTTGGCAGACAATTCCGCAAATCCGACGGCACACCTGCCCCCTTATGATTCGGACAAATTCTGCCATACCCGGTGCTTGCTCTGCCTTCCTTCAAATCTCCGTACAACTGCCACGGAATGGCACCCCTTCCGGTATCATACGCCAGACCTTCATAGTATTGCTGGAATCGCATCCCTGCCAGCGGATCATCCACTGCTCCCGGTATATTCCTAAAGTCCTCCGGTGTAACCGTGACAATCAAGGCGCTGTTTGCATTTCGCTCATCTCTGGCGTGATTACTCATTCCGTTTACCACCAGACGTCCCTGCTCCGAAGATGCATTGACTACAAAGCCACCCGGACACATACAAAACGAATAAATTCCTCTGCCATTGCCTGCGGTATAAGTTACCTTATAATCCGCTGCCGGCAGGAGCGCCGCACTCCCCTTATACTGATTACGGTTAATCATCTCCTGTTCATGCTCTACACGCACGCCTACGGCAAATGCCTTTGCCTCCATCGAAACTCCGGCCTGCTTTAACATTTCAAAGGTATCACGCGCACTATGTCCGATTGCCAGTACCAAAAGCTCTGTTTCAAGTACATAGCCCCCATCCTGCGCAATAAACTCCGACGGCAACGTCTCCTGCGGCACTCCGGTACGAACCACCCGGACTGCCTTTATCTGATTCTGCTCTAAAACTACTCCGGTAAGCTTCGTCTGAAAACAAAACGTACCGCCCATTCGAAGTATTTCCTTGCGCATTCCGGCCACAACCCTGCGCAGATTGTCCGTACCGATATGCGGCTTATTTAAATACAATATTTCCTCCGGCGCACCATGTGCTACGAAGGTCTTTAAAACCTGTCGAATCCTGCCGTAGGTATCCTTTACCATCGTATTCAGCTTGCCGTCCGAAAAGGTTCCGGCTCCGCCTTCTCCAAACTGCACATTGGACTCCGGATTCAGCGATGCTCCCTGCCAAAAGCTCTCCACTGTCTGCTCCCGTTGTTCTACCGCTTCTCCGCGCTCCAACACAATCGGACAAAATCCCTGCTTTGCCAGAAAATATGCTGCAAACAAGCCCGCCGGACCGCTGCCGCAAATAACCGGACGGTGCTTCAACGGCTCCTTGCCACCGCTTGGAAATTGATATTCTACTGTTGTAGATTTGCTAATATCACGGTTGCGGTTCTTCTTTAAATACGCAGACTCATCCTTCAACGCCACATCCAATGTATATGTATAATGAATTTCTTCTCTTTTTCTCGCATCCAGAGAACGCTTCAAAATCTCATAACGAAGCAACCGTTCCGGTGCTACCCTCAGTAGCCGTAACAGTTCCTTTTCCAGTTCTTCACCGGTATGCGTTATGGGTAATTTCAGCTGATTTACTCTTATCACGATGTTCTCCAATCCTAGCTTCTCTATTTTGGGCAACTTTGCTTGCTGCCACTATGGCATCGGCTGCTGCAAACGCACTCATCCATGCCCATTGCAGATTGTAACCGCCACAGGTTCCGTCGATGTCTGCTAACTCACCAATGATATACAAATGCTCACACCGTCTGGATTCCATTGTTTCTGCCGCAAGCTCGGCAAGCGGCACACCGCCTGCAGTCACCTGCGCATTTTCAAAGGAATTCGTTCCGGTAATCTCAAGCTCAAAGTGTTTTAGTTCCGTTACCAGACGCTTTGCTATCTTCTGACCTTGCTCTGTCTGCAACGTCTCCTTTGCTTCCGAACGCATTCCCACTCGCTTTAGCAAAACCGCATTCAGCTTCGACGGAAGCAAGCCGGTAAGCTTTTGCAAATTTGTTCGTTCCGGAAAATTCAAAAAGCGCGCTTCTATCTGCTTTTGCAGACTATTTTCCGTCGTCTGCGGGAAAAAGTCAAGATAAAGTTTCACATTTTGCACTTTTTCCTTGCGCAGTAGCGCACAAGCAGCGTATCTGGACAGCTGAAGAATCGGAATTCCGGAAATACCATACTCCGTAAACAAAAATTCTCCCTGCTCCTGATAATGCTTCTCACCGACCCTCAGCGTAGCGGCTGCCTCCTGCCGCACTCCTGCCAGTTCTGCGCACTCCGGATTTGCAGCCTTTAGCTGTACCAATGCCGGTACCGGCGTTATTACCTGATGCCCCAGAGCAGCCGCTAACATATAACCGCTGCCATCTGCTCCTTTGATGTTTCCTGCCTGTCCGCCGGTAGCAAGAATCAAGTATTCCGCAGAAAACTCTACCGGAAATGGTTCGGAAAACACAGGCTTTGCAGGCTTCGACGCTTTCTTTCCGTTTTTGGCGTTTCCCTTACTAAAGCCATCTGCCGAGAGCAGCATTCGCTGCTGTGCCTGTATCCGAAAGCCATTCTTCTCTTTTTGGACTGCCTCTGCATGGCAGTTCGTATAAATCGTAACCGGAAGCGCAGAAAGCGTCAGCTCCAACGCTTCTCGGACCGAAGCAGCCTGCTCCGAATACGGATAATAATAACCGTTCCGCTCCTTCGGAACGATACCAAGCTCTGTAAAAAACTCCAAAATGCGTTCCACCGGATACCTTACAAGCAGCTGCATTGCAACCTCCGGCTGCTCCCCGCGATAGCAATCCTCGCGCTGTACGCGATTGGTAAAATTACATTTTCCATTGCCGGTTGCCAAAATCTTTTTTCCCGGCAGCTCATTTGCCTCCAACAGTGCTGTATCAATGCCCTGTCGTGCCGCTACAATCGCTGCCAGCATCCCGGAGGCACCACCGCCTACGATGATTAACTTATGCTTCTTTTTCATAATTTCCGCCTCCATACTACAGCTTATGGCATCATAACCGTTCATGACTTCAATACCTTCTTCACGGCTTAACTGGAGTAGCTCTCCAATAACGCAAACATTTCCTCTGCCGTCTGCACCGGAATTCCACTCATCAATGCCAGCCTGTCCTCCTCTGCCAGCGTAGCTGCGCTGATTCCGGTATATTCATAAACCGTTTTGCGATCACTGTAATATACAACAACCTCTCCGCTCTTTACTGCAATATAATACAAATATTCGATACGCTCCGCATCATAGGTACGCCGTACGATTACCTTGTCCTCCGAAAAAGTAATCAATTCATTGGAGAGCAAGCCGCGTTCATACTCACTAACCGGCATATTCTCCATTTCTTTTTTTAATTCTTCCATTAATTCTTCTCTGGTCATACCAACCAGAACCGCATCCGGCACCTTTTCTTCTATCGTAAATGCTCCGGTGCTCATCTCGTAGGTTTCAATCAACAGCTTGGTATCCGGCAAAATATACGCTTGTCGTATCGTATCCGTCTCCACCGCTTCCGTACTGTTGTCCGGTGTCTGTACGGCTGCATCCGCTCTTTGGTCGGTATCTTCAGCTTCTGCATTCTGACGTTCGGCTTCTTTCGTTGCATCCGGCGTATCCTCTGCATTTACCGGCGGTGTAATCTCCACTGGTCCGTTTAACGCCGCAAACTGTTCCTCTCCGGTCATATGCTCTGCCAGCAGCGAATTCATATTCTGCTCCTGCCGCTGCGCTCCAAGCTTCCTCAATGCCTGCTTATAGCTAAAATAGTAACAGCCGCTAAATAGAAGGGCTAACATCACAAGTCCCGTCAAATATTTTCCTGCCTTCTTCATCTCTACCTCACTTCCGGTTCGCCGGTCTCTCCGGCACTACCTGTCATCCGTCAGATAAAGTATGAACCACATTTGGATTCTTTATACCAAATGCATTTTTTGCAGAATTCGTAACAATACATTTCCTTTCGGAAATCCCAAAATCTCCTGCTCCGATATTGTTTTTGTGAACACCAGCATCAAACCATATACCAATACCGCCAGTACCACCGCAGGAAGCAATGCTGCCAAATTGTTCGAACACAACCGGTAAATGCCCTGATAAACCAAATAGGCAACTGCGCCCATCACAGCCGAGCATATCAGCGGCATAACAAAGGTAGAAAGCACCTCCTGCCGATAATGTGCATATTTCTGAATCGCGTTCCAATTTAAGACACTGACACAGAACGCATAAAATACATTTCCGATGACCAGTCCGTATACCGAAAGCTCAAATACCGACAAGAGCAGAAACAACACACCGACATGGATTGCCAGCGAGATTGCTGCATGGTATACCGGCTGCTTCATCCGGTTAATACCCTGCAAAATTCCGTTGGTCAAAGTGGAGTATGCAAAAAATACAATTGCCACCGAGCCGCAGGTCAGAAGCTTTGCGCTCAATTCTATCTCCGTATTGGAAAACAGCAGCAGTATAATCGGCTTTGCCAATACCCCCATGCCGACCGCTGCCGGTATGGCAATCAGCATATTAAATTTTACCGCCGACGCTATTTTATGTCGAACGCCCTTCCGGTCTCCGGCAACATAGGTCTTGGACAGTGCCGGTACAATCGAGGTACCGAGTGCCGTTGCTACTGCCACCGGCAGATTGGTAAGCAACCGATATTTGTTGGAGTATAGTCCCCAAAGCAAGGAGGTATCCTCTCCCGGTGCCACTCGTTCCATTACCTGACCGAAGATTGCATTGTCAATCGTACCGCTTAACTGATATACCGTCTGACTCAGGATAATCGGTATTACCGTTACCAAAAATGCGTAAAAAAGCTCCGAATAGCTTTCCGTATCCGGTGTCCGATCCTTACGCACTTTTTTATGAATATACGCATGATTCAGTGCATAAATAAAGAGTAGAAAAACCAGACCCGCGATTGCACCTACCAGCGAACCCATCGTACCACCGGCAGCACCATACGCCTCCACATCTACAGATGCATTGTGCAGCTGCATCAGTCGATATGCTGCAAATACACTGACAAACGCATTGACAATCTGCTCTAAAAGCTGTGAAAATGCAGTTGGTATCATAGTGCGTTTCCCTTGGAAATATCCGCGGAAAACACCCATAATCGCAAATACAAAGATAGTCGGTGCCAGCACGCGCAACGGAATTGCTACCGGCATATCTCCTACCAGCTTTGCCCAGGCATCCGCTGCCAGATATACAATCACACTCGCCAAGCCGCCCACAATTGCTGCGACACTCAACGCCAGCTTAAATACCCTGAACGCATTACGATACTGCTTGTCTGACTCCCGCATGGAAACCAGCTTCGAAACCGCCACCGGAATACTATAGGAGGACAAAATCAGCGCCAGATTGTACAACTCATATGCCGAGCCGTAATACCCCATTCCGACGTCTCCGACGATATTCGTCAGCGGAATCCGGTACAGCATTCCGATAAAACGTGACAAGATAGAGGATATCGCCAAAATCGAACCCTGTATTAAAAAATTATTCTTATTTGAAGATTTCGCCATTTGTTCCAAAAAGCCTCTCTATTCTGTTGTAATATAATCGGTACGATACGTTGGATATACCGCAATATAGGTCTTGCCCGGATTGAGGACTAACTCCTCTCCGTTCTCTGCATAATAACGCATCCATCGCTTGCTCTCGCTCTTTTTCCAGGTAATCGGCACCATACTTCCATTGGTAATATAATAGCCGCTTCCCTCTGCTTCCTCAATATCCATGGTCTGATAACCATTATCATCAATATTCCATTCCTTTACCAACTGAATGACAATATTCTTGTATGCCAGCTGATTACCGGTATTGTAGTCAACATGCGGTTCTCCGAATTGATACCGCAGATAACACTTCTGATTAGCATCGTATACAAAATACGGCGAGGTATACTTTGAAAAGCCCAGCGTCAGTTTATTTACCGACGTAAGGCCAGGCTCTGTAAGATTGGCTTCTCCTGTATTTCCTGCCGCCAAATCCGTGGTCTCCTCACAAGCACCTCCGGTTGCAGTCAAATCCGTATCCTCTTTGTAGAATGTAAAATGACTCTCGTAGTCTTCCTCATACTCGGTCCGAAAGCCCGCCTTTTTTACTGCCTTCTCAATTCCCTCTAACGAGGCAAAGGCATTGTGCGGTGCTTTGATGGTATTATCCCGGTAAAAGCTGGATACACCTGCTCCGTACATACCGGTAATATGATCAATCCCGAGCTTTTTGATTTTTTTCGTCGCATAGGTGGTTTCGCCGTAGTGTATAAAAATCGCATCATACTCATCCGCAATGCTTACAAAATAATGTCTTGCACTGCGCACCGAGCCAAGCCGTTCTGCCGTTCCCGCATCCGCCGGAATTTCCGAATAAATTCCCATCAGTCTGGTAATTCCGCCCTCTGTCAGAATCTCATACAAAATGTCAGCATCCTCGGTTCCGCTCTGCGGACTCGCAAGCTTTACATTATTCAGCATTACCGCATACGGTCGTTTCTCGATGGTTTCCTCCGGTATCCATTCTCCGGTCAGTCTGCTCTGCTTCTTTCCCAAATATGGGTCCGGTGTCGGTGTCGGCGTTACCGTTGGAGTCGGGGTTACCGTTGCGGTCGGCTCCGGTGTCGGCGTTGCCGTTGGAGCAGGACTTGGACTTGGGGTTGCCTCCGAGGTCGGTGCCACCGTCACCGTAATCGTCGGTTCCGGTGAAATCTCGCTGCCGGTCTGGCTTTCACTCGCATTCTTCCCACAACCGGTCAGACAAAACAAGGAAAGCAGAAGCAAGGCCAGAACTCCTCCTCTGCCTCTGCTCTGCTTTTTCGCAATTCGTTTTTGTATCCTTTTCTGCATATGCAGTTCTTCCCTTCTTTATCACTATTCTTTCCTACATTTGTCGCATTTAACGGGTCAGGTTGATTCCTTCTAAGATTTCCCGCTGCTTTTTTTCCATTACAACACGTTCGTCATCCTCTATATGGTCGTATCCGAACAAATGCAGCATACTGTGGGCTACCAGAAATCCAAGCTCGCGTTCCGGACTATGTCCGTATTCCTCCGCCTGCGCCATTACCTTTTCAACCGAAATCACGATATCTCCCAGCATCAGCTCACCGGTATCCGGATTGAAATAATCCATTGCCGCCTCCTCCAATGCATCAAAATCCGCAGGAGCGGCATAATCTACCGCAGGAAAAGACAAGACATCCGTCGGTGCATCAATCTGGCGATACTCCCGATTCAGCTCATGAATCTCCGTATTATCCGTAAGCAATACATTCACTTCTGCTTCATAAGGACAAGCCTCATAATCCATTGCTGCATTTACTACCTGTTCAATCAAAGGCTTGTAATCTACCTTTAACAGAATTTCCGTTTCGTATTCAATATGAATCGTCATCGTTTACCTCATTTCTGCATATCGCTCTTTGTTGTCTCTTTGCTCATTTCCGAAAGATAAAACCTCTTCAGTGTCGTATAATCCTTTATCGAAAGCGCAGACTCGTCCAACATTCCCTTCATCAGCGGAACCCGTAAATTACTTTCTATCAGCTTGTCCGCAGACACCATGGTTCCGTTCTGTCTTAGGAATTCCAGCGTCGTAAGAATACTCTCGGTCAAACGCAAAATCGCTGCCTCCGGACTTTTCGGTGCCTCCGACTTGTTACCGGTCTGCCTTACTACCTCCAAAAGCCGCATCGGGAGCTTCTGCGCTTCTAATAAACGCAAGCCCTCCGTTATGTACTCTTTGTTTTGCTCCAGCCTGCCAATCTCGTGATACAGCCCCGCCGCCCGACAAAGCTTCGCATCGGCTTCAACGGCTTCTGCTGCCTTGGCAGAAAGCTCTGCTACCCTTACCGAATGCTCATATACCTTGGGAAGCTCTGCTTCAAGACGCTTTAGCAGGTCGGAATCATACGAAGCCTCCTGTGCGCGTTTCCTTGTACAAAAATGCACACCAAGCAATACCATTCCAAATAACAGCAGCGTACCGGTCAGCTGCCAAAACAATTCCTTCCTACAAGCCTCATGCAAGCGAAACTTATTTGCCATTAAGGTCAGCACTGCCGCTATGATTTCCGCAGACAACAGCACCCGGGGAATGCTTTTTTTCTCCCGAAGCCAGACAGCCAGCATCGAAAATATCATTCCCTCCAGCAAGAAAAGCACCAAATTTATCTCAGGCGCTATTACGCAGAGGTGGAGCAACGCAAGCACCTCCGTGACTAGAATACCTGCACCCACGTCACAAACCACCGCCGGCAAAAGCCCACCAACAAAATACAGCGGCACCCCTGCCGGAAGCCCCGGCAATACTGCTAACACGACAGATAGCAGCAAATTTCCGAGTAACACCGTTTTCTTTACCTCTTTTTCCCAAAGGACTTCCTTCTTAAGCCGCCAAAATACCAGCAGTACTCCCGCCAGCAGTACAATCTGAAAACACATTTCCATGCGTTATCAATTCCTCTCTGTATATTTTACCTTCTTTCCGCGAACCGCAAGCTTCTGACGCTCCTTCTGCCGGTTCTGCTTCTTTTCATATTCATCATAAGCGGTTACAATCTTCTGCACCAGAGGATGTCTTACGACGTCCTGACTGGTCAGATACGAAAATCCGATGTCTTCAATACCGGACAGCACCTTCATCGCTACATCCAGTCCGGACTGCTGTCCTGCAGGCAAATCCTTCTGTGTCATATCTCCGGTAATGATTACCTTCGAGCCAAAGCCAATGCGGGTCAAAAACATCTTCATCTGCGCCGGCGTCGTATTCTGTGCCTCATCCAGAATAATAAAAGCATTGTCCAGTGTACGACCACGCATATACGCAAGCGGAGCCACCTCAATCAAGCCTTTTTCCGTATTACGCAAAAAGCTCTCCGGTCCCATAATCTGATACAGTGCATCATACAGCGGTCTCAAATACGGGTCCACCTTGCTCTGCAAATCTCCCGGAAGAAAGCCGAGCTTTTCTCCCGCTTCAATCGCCGGACGGGTCAGAATAATCTTACTTACCTCATCGTTTTTAAACGCAGTAATTCCCATAGCCATTGCCAGATAGGTCTTACCGGTACCTGCCGGTCCGATACCAAATACAATCATCTTTTTACGAATCTGGTCCACATATGCCTTCTGCCCCAAAGTCTTCGGCTTAATCGGTTTGCCGTTAATCGTGTGGCAGACCAAATCCTTATCAATCTCCAAAAGCGCATCTGTCTTTCCGTCCATATTCAGCGAAATTGCATAATTCACACTTTGCTCGGTAATCTCACCGCCATTTGCAGACAACGCAATCAGCTTTTCAAATACATTTTTCGCCTTTTCCACCGGTCCCGGTTCGCCAATCAGCTTTACCTCACCGTTTCTGGAAATAATCGTTACATGGTATGCCCGCTCTATCATCTTGGCATAAGCATCATATTCTCCAAACACCCGCTTTTCATGCTCTGCCGGTATATTAATCATTGTTTGTGTTATACTCATTCCCGTTTTCCAACCTCCACTCATCAGGAATTATCGCCTGATATTGCCAAGCTGTCTCCAGCAGTTGTATCTCGCCTGTCGTCACACAGCGTTTCCCTGTAAACTGTGTTTCAACTTCCGATGCCAGAATGACCGCTCCTAGTTTTTTCTGTTCCTCCAAATAACGCAGCAAATGCTCATC
Organism: Lachnospiraceae bacterium; assembly: GCA_017462755.1. Classification (GTDB taxonomy): domain Bacteria; phylum Bacillota; class Clostridia; order Lachnospirales; family Lachnospiraceae; genus RGIG4057. Next base: position 47,726 of record JAFTQM010000069.1, read on the forward strand.
CGCCAGAAGCTTCGCCTCCTCCTTCGTATACACTGCTGCCTCATAACGGTACTCACGAAAAAGCTGCTCTTTTTTCGTCAGAGGAAGATAAAAATCATCCCATAGACAATATTGGCTTATCTCATTTATTATATCACATTCTTTATAAGAATTACTAGGAGTATATGAAAATATTTTTCTCCCAAACGCTTGCAATTGATACCCTTTTTTTTCTTTTCCCGTATAAATCTTTTTCTGATACTGCATTGCAAAATCATCCCGGTATTCCTTTACCGTTTTTAAGGTTATCTCTCCCTTTGCTAATACCGGATAGCGGTTTACCGCCATTCCGTCATCTCCGGCAACGGTAATCACCCCGGAAATCAAAACATCTCCCTTTCGTACAATATCCCCTGCTTTTACCATCGGAATTCCCTTCAGTGCAATAATCTCTGACACAATTCCGTCTGATGCCGCTACAATATGCCCTTCTTCTGCTTCCCAAAGCTCTCCGATGCCACTATATGCCTGCTCCGTTACCAGCGTTGGCATTCTGGTTTCATTGATTCGGATGCTCATTTTGGTTCCGATAATTTCAACCGAAACCCAGCCAATATCCGTAAAACGGCTTCGAATTGCCTCTTCAATGCCGGACGCATCTGCCTGCCGTTTTTTCATTCCCTCCCGTACACCAAGCTCCGTCAAAAAAGCGCTTAATTGTTCTCTGGTATGATAGTAGCAGCCTTCGTATTCGATTCTCCACAAAAAACCGGAAAGATAAAACAGCAACGTGATAAACAGGATTGCCACCGCCAATAATATCTTTCGTTTTCGGTTTCTTCTCAAAAAAAAAGGAAATCCATACTTCCCGACAATTTGCGGACACATCCCGGTCTTTTTTATAATCGGGCGCAGCGCAAAATAAGAAGCCGCTTCTGTTTTTGCCTCATATACCGCTCCGCAACGCTCGATATCATACAGCATAATCCCATGATTACGACACAAATTCAAAAATCGTTCCGCATTGCTTCCGTCCAGTCGAAATTCAACATACCCCCTCATAGAACTGAGGAGGCGATTCAATACCCCTTTTTTCATTTTATCACGCTCACCCTCTATTTTTCGCCTCTCATTTGGTTTCGATACGACACCTGCGATATCATACCGCTGATTTTCATCTCTTCCTTCGAAAAATATTCTACCTTCAAATGCTTTCCCTCTATCATCACAAAGCAATACCCTGCCTGAATCAGGATGGCGCTTTCACTATATTCCGCAATCTTTTTATAATTTTCTATGTAAACTGCATTTCTGCCATGCATAGTTACCACCGGCACACCTGCTAACAGCTCGGCCGGAAGGGACATTGCCTCGGACAAGCTTTCCAAGAAACGTAAGCGCTCTTCCTTCGCCTGCTTTTTCTGTTTTCGAAGTTCTTCATAAAGCTCTCCGTTCGAACGCTTCTTATTCTTTTGATGGATTGATTTGGTTTCGTTCTGCCACTTCAAACTGCTTCCTTCCTTCCCCAATCCATTTGCTAACTTATTGTATGTCAGAAAACACAAAAAAAGACCTTAATCTGCGATTAACGCGACTAAGGTCTTTTCTGCACACAATTATTTGAACTTTCTCTTACGAGCTGCCTCAGACTTCTTCTTACGCTTTACGCTTGGCTTCTCGTAATG
>JAFTQM010000070.1 GCA_017462755.1 Lachnospiraceae bacterium
GCAGAAGGTGCGTACGGCAGTGGAAAGTGTTGCCCAGGATTTGGTGGAATTGTATGCCCACAGGCAGCAGGCAGAGGGCTTTCAGTACGGACCGGATACGGTGTGGCAGCGGGAGTTTGAGGAAATGTTTCCGTATGAGGAGACGCCGGACCAGCTGGCTGCCATTGAAGCTACCAAGAGCGACATGGAAAGCCGCAAGATTATGGACCGTCTGATTTGCGGGGACGTAGGTTACGGCAAGACAGAGGTGGCCATCCGCGCCGCCTTTAAGGCAGTGCAGGAGGGCAAACAGGTAGTATATCTGGTACCCACTACGATTTTGGCCCAGCAGCATTATCATACTTTTGTACAGCGCATGAAGGAATACCCGGTGCGGGTGGACCTGATGTGCCGTTTCCGCACGCCTTCCGAGCAGAAGCGCACCCTGGCGGATTTGAAAAAGGGCTTTGTGGATATTGTCATCGGTACTCACAGAGTGTTGTCCAAGGATATGGAATTTAAGGATTTGGGACTCTTAATTATCGATGAAGAGCAGCGTTTTGGCGTAAGCGATAAGGAGAAGATTAAGAAGCTAAAAGAAAATGTAGACGTTCTGACTTTAACAGCTACTCCGATCCCGCGAACCTTGCATATGAGCCTTATCGGCGTCCGCGATATGAGTCTTTTGGAGGAGGCGCCTCAGGACCGACTGCCGATTCAGACCTATGTGATGGAACATAATGACGAAATGGTTCGTGAGGCTATTGTCAGAGAATTGACCCGAGGAGGCCAGGTTTTTTACGTATATAATCGCGTAAATGACATTGATCAGGTGGCACTGCAGGTACAGCAGCTGGTGCCGGAGGCGACGGTAAGCTTTGCCCACGGCCAGATGAAGGAGCACGAGTTAGAGCGCATTATGTATGATTTTGTAAATGGTGACATTGACGTGCTGGTGTCCACTACGATTATTGAGACCGGTATGGATATATCCAACGCCAATACCATGATTATTCACGATGCGGACAGTTTGGGACTGAGCCAGCTGTATCAGCTCCGTGGGCGTGTAGGACGTTCGAACCGTACTGCTTATGCTTTTATGATGTATAAGCGCGGTAAATTGCTGAAGGAAGTAGCGGAAAAGCGCCTTCAGGCTATTAAGGAATTTACGGATTTGGGCAGCGGTTTTAAGATTGCCATGCGTGATTTGGAAATTCGCGGTGCCGGTAATTTACTTGGCAAGGCACAGCACGGACATATGGAGGCAGTCGGGTATGACATGTATTGCAAGATGCTTAATCAGGCTGTCATGACTGCTCAGGGCAAAAAAGTAGCAGTTGATTTCGATACCAAGGTGGATGTCAGTGCCGACGCCTTTATTCCGGCGGAATATATTTTGAACGAAGTGCAGAAATTAGACATTTACAAGCGCATCGCAGGCGTGGAAACTCCGACAGAGAAGGAAGATATGCTGCAGGAACTTCAGGATCGCTTCGGTAATGTGCCTACCCCTGTTGATAATTTGCTGCGCATTAACCTCTTGCGTGTGCGTGCCCACCGCATGTATATGACAGATGTCCGCAGCATCAAGGACCGCATTCAGTTCGTGGTGCGCCCGGATGCACACATCAATCCGGACCTGATACCTGCTTTTGTGAAGTCTTTTAAAGGCAGCATGACCTTCGCACCAATGGGGAACCCCACCTTTACCTATAGATGTATTTTGACGGGCATGGTGGAAAAGGATGCCCAAATTATCCTGGGAGCCTGCGAAGAGGTGCTGGAGCGCATGGAGCAGGAGATTTATACGGTGTAAGTTATTTTCTCGGCAGGTATGGTCCTGCATTTCAGAAGTTAATAGAAACTTGCTGGTAAAACTTACGCCGCTGCATTCAGAGATGACATTGGTTGTCAGAGATTTCCAAACTCCCTGCGGTCAGACAGGAAACTCTGCCAACCCATTTTCTGAATTGCAGCCGCTGGTTTTACATGCAACCATTCTAATGCCTTCTGAAATGCAGGACCATACCTGCCGGGAGAATAAAAATACGCCGTAATAAATTAGAAAATTCTTTATAAATTCATAAAAAATTAACAGAGTTTTACTTCCATTTAAAGGTATATTTTAGTAAAATAGAACTGAAGGGTGTCCTGTGTATGGATGCTCCTATCAAGAAGTTTATGAGAACGGTAAGCGGCGGTGCAAAAAACAGCGCAGAGACTGCAGGAAAGCAGTACGGACGCAGCACGAAAGCAGCACAGAGACTGCAGGAAAGTAATAAGTCGCCCGGTTACCGGATGAAAGGAATTACTATGGAGAATCAGCAGGGCGGTATGTGGTTAGATACAGAACGCATTGAAGCGTTAAAGCGTGCCAAGCCTTTCGTAGAACTTATGATGTACAATCGATGCGCCATTCGGGAGATAGAGACCAAGCTCCGCGTGTTGGATGAGGAATTTTCCGTGCGGGCAGACCGCAATCCGATACAGACCATTAAGTCCCGTATCAAGAAGCCGGTGAGCATTATCGAAAAGCTTCAGAGCAGAGGCTATGAGGTTACGGTAGAGAATATGCGGGAGAAGCTTACGGACATTGCAGGGGTCAGGGTTATCTGCTCTTTTGTGGAGGATATTTACAAGCTGGCCGAACTGCTCACCAGCCAGGACGACATTCGGATTGTAGAGATCAAGGATTATATTAAGAATCCAAAGCCCAACGGATACCGCAGCCTCCACTTGATATTGGAAGTACCGATTTTCTTGTCTCAGGAGAAGCGACATATGGTGGTAGAGGTGCAGTTTCGTACCATTGCCATGGATTTCTGGGCAAGTCTGGAGCACCAGCTCAAGTACAAAAAGAAAATCGAGAACCCGGAACGCATTGCAACGGAGCTGAAAAAGTGTGCAGATGTGATTTCCGAAGTGGATATGCGCATGCAGGATATCCGCTACATGATTGATGAAGTAGAACAGAAACATTAACACAATACAAGGAGGTACACTGACATGAAACAGTCCGGTGAAGATTATTTAGAAAGTATATTAAGGATTGGCAGGGAGCGCGGCAATGTCAGAAGTATCGACGTCGCCCGAGATTTGGGGGTTTCCAAGCCCAGTGTCAGCGTAGCAGTACATAATTTGGAGGAAGCAGGCTATCTGATTATGGACGGGCATGAGCTCAGTCTTACAGCGGCAGGCCGTGAGATTGCAGAGCGGGTGATGGAGCGGCACGAGCTGTTTTATAATTTTCTCACCAGCCTGGGCGTGGATGCCAAAGTGGCAGAAGAGGATGCCTGCAATATGGAGCATGCGCTGAGTATAGAGAGCTTCGAAGCAATCAAAGGATTTTTGGAGGCCAATTTAAAGAAATGAGTTACAAATACGAAACACATATGCATACCAGCGAAGGCAGTGCCTGCGGCAGGTCCACCGGTGCGGAGATGGCGAGAAGCTACAAGGAGCAGGGCTATACAGGCATTTTTGTGACAGACCATTTTTTTAACGGAAATTGTGCGGTAGACCGAAGTCTCCCCTGGGCAGAGAAGGTAGAGCTTTTCTGCAAAGGCTATGAACATGCCAAGGCAGAGGGGGACAAAATCGGTCTGCAGGTATTCTTTGGCTTTGAATATGGTGTAAATGCTGCAGATTTTTTGGTGTACAATCTGGACAAGGCCTGGCTTTTGGCACATCCGGATATTGATAAACAGGATGCCAGGGAAGCCTTCCGTATGATGCATGAGGACGGTGGATTTATCGTCCAGGGCCATCCCTTCAGAGAAAGGCCTTATATTGACCATATTCGATTATTTCCCAGAGATGTAGACGGAGTAGAAGTTTTCAATGGCGGCCAGAGGCATGATGAGGGTATGAATGACAGAGGAAAGCTATACGCGCAGATGTATGGCCTCCCGGAGACGGCAGGTTCCGATAGTCATAGTGTAACGGACAACTTCCGTTGCAGCATCGAGACCGAGGAACGGATTGAGAAGCCGACAGATTATCTGGAGATGATGAAAGCCGGCAAGATACAGGTGGTAGAGTGAAAGTACTGTCTTCTTGGTTTCGACATATCAAAACCGCTCGTATAAAACAATTCCTATTGTGTTGCAATTGGTAATTATTTGGAGTAAAATACCGATAACAACCAAGGAATGGAGGTTATATTATGAATATTCAGATTTTGAAAGAGTTCGATTTAGGTCTGCCGTTAGGAAATATTCGCTCTTTGCAGCTAAGAATTGCAAAGGATGAGCCGGAATATATCC
>JAFTQM010000071.1 GCA_017462755.1 Lachnospiraceae bacterium
CATGGTCCTTGCAAATCTGGGAATTGGCTTTATACCGGAGCAGGCTGCGAAAAAAGCCGCCGCAGATGGCAGCATCTCGATTCTAAAGCCGAAGGAGAATCCCCCAAAGCGAACCATTTCCCTCCTAAAACGAAAGGATATGCCCTTGAGCATTGCCGCAGTAGAACTGGAACGAATGCTGCTTCATCGCAAACAAGAAAAGGATGGTGCATTATGACCAGTGAACAAATCATTCAATATGCCGTGGAGGAAGGCTTCGCTGCCGCTGCCATTGTGGATACCGGCGACATCGTATTTGATCCTTCCTTTTGCCCCTACTGCGAAGAAAATCTCTGCGGTCAGTATGGAGCAAACTATTCCTGTCCTCCTGACTGCGGCAGCCCGGAAGCGATGAAGCAGAGGGTACTTGCCCATAAGAAAGCTCTGGTGCTGCAAACCATTTGGGAAATCTCCGATTACTCCGATGCAACCGTTATCAAGCCTGCCAAGGCATCTCACAATGCTTCGGAGATCCGTCTGGTGAAGCGGCTCCGGGCAGAAGGCTACGATGGATTTATCGTGGGAGCCAGCGGCTGTGCCTTGTGCAGTCCCTGCGTACGTGCCCAAGGTGAACCCTGTCGCTTCCCGGAGTATCAGTATTCCTGTATGTCCGCCTACTGCATCTTCGTCAAAAGATTAGCGGATAAGTGCGGTATGGAGTATGATTGTGGTAACGGTCTGCTGGCTTTCTTTGGAATGTATGTTTTCGATTGACTTTCTCCCGATGGCAACTTATAATCATTGATAACAAACGAATATGTTCTTGTGGCTGTATGGTACGCAGGTCGGCTGTACAGCTTAAAAAGAGAATGGGGTGAGAAGCCCCGCACGCAACGGTGCTGTAAGTATCGAGAGGTTTGTTTCGTCGGTGGAAGCCGGTCATTGGGGAAACCTGAGAAGGCAGAAACTTATCCTCGTATGAGATGCGAGTCAGAAGAACTACAAGAGCAAGAATTGCAGGGTCACTCCCCTGCTTATTTGTGTTGCGTAAAAGCGTTCGCGGCAGTCTGTCAGGCTGCCGCGATTTTTATTTTCGCAGAAAGAGGTCTTTCCATGAAAGTTCAGCGTATTCTAATCAACATCATAATCGTACTCTTAGTTATTATATTTCTAATGTGCGGTTATCTGGTAATCGATTATTTCCGGGAAAGCAACACCCAGCAGGAGCAATTCAATAATCTTGCCTCGCTTGTTGAGCAGGCACAAAATCCGCCCTCTCTCCCTGTCGAAAACGAAACCACCCTTCCTGCCGACATTTCCGATGAAACAGCTCCGACCGCTGAGACTGAAGGAACTGAATCAGGCGGAATTTTACCGGAATACGCACAGCTTTATGAACTGAACTCCGACATTGTTGGATGGATCAAAATCGACAACACCTCCATCAATTACCCCGTTATGCAGACTCCTGACAGCAAAGACTACTATCTTCGCCGTGACTTTTATAAAAATTACAGTTCCCACGGCTGCATCTTTGTCCGGGAAGAATGCGATGTATCTGCACCATCCGATAACATTACGATTTACGGCCACCATATGCGTGACGGCAGTATGTTTTCCGATCTTGATGATTTCACAAGCTATACTTTCTGGGAAGAAAATGGAGTCTTTACATTTGATACACTGACGGAACATCATGCATACCAGGTATTTGCGGTATTCAAAACAACGACCAGTGCCGGAGAAGGTTTTGCTTACCATCAGTTTGTTGATGGAACTGAATCTGAGTTTAACGATTTTGTTGCGACCTGCCAAAGCCTTGCGTTTTATGATACGGGTATTA
>JAFTQM010000072.1 GCA_017462755.1 Lachnospiraceae bacterium
ATAATAAGGCAATAGAGGGAAAATCCGAGGAGCAGCAGATTAAGGAATATAAGGAATATGAGGAGTACGATGCGGCATGGAATCAGCGTGCAGCACTCTGTTATGCAGAGAATCCAACCATGTCCTGGAGCGAGGTACAGGAGCGGTGTGGCGTGAATCAGTGGCCGGGACCGATGTGCTGTATCAATCCGTTCCGCCCGGCGGGCTTGTACGAATGCATGTTGCAGCGTGTGATGCCGTATACACTGCGCGGCTTCATTTATTATCAGGGTGAGAGCGATGACCACAAGCCGCAGATGTATGCGAAGCTGTTGGCACGGATGATTGAGCGCTGGAGAGAGGATTGGGAGGACGATACCCTGCCATTCTTAATGGTACAGCTGCCAATGCATCGGTACGAGGCAGACCCGGATTTCAAGCACTGGTGCCGCATTCGAGAAGCACAGATGAAGGTATTCCGGACGGTAAAAAATACCGGTATTGCGGTAATCTTAGATTGTGGTGAGTTCAACGAAATCCATCCGAAGGATAAGGTGCCGGTGGGTGAGCGTCTGGCATTGCAGGCATTGTGGACGGTATATCATAAGCTGGAGGAAAAGAATGCCTTTGGTCCGATATTCCGCTCGCTTGTTATAGAGGGAGAGAAGGCTTGCGTGAGCTTTGACTATGCAGAGGAGGGCTTTGAAATTCGCGGAGACGGCAGCGGCTTTGAGCTTGCAGGCGAGGATGGTGTATATGTGCCTGCAACGGTACATACCGGAGAAGCAGCGAACGTTCTGTATGTGAGTGCAGCACAGGTGGAAAAGCCGAAGTTTGTGCGTTATTGCTGGACCAATTACGGACCGGTAAATTATTTCGGTAAGAATGGGATTCCGCTTGCTCCGTTCCGCAGCAGCAGAAACGATGAGCAGGAGGCAACGGAAACAAAGGTAGAGATTCGACAGGTAATGGAGCTGTAGAAATAAAATAACATCCCCAAAAGGAAAGAAACAAGTCGGCAGGCAAGAGGCCGCGAGTGCTTGTGTTCTTTCCTTTTTTGTTGCTGTTTGCGGTGGAGCAAGGAGTGCAGAATTGTTTGGAAAATGTCAAGTAAAGTCGAAAAAAACTTGACACTTTACGGTGTATTTTTTATAATAGAAATAGATGCGCGCGAATTGAACTCGGGGGAGCGTACGATTCGCAGGGGTGAAAGAAGGTGTAGGAAATTAGCTATCAGGATGAGGTAGAGCAGGCGGTGTACCGATGCGGTATGGGGCAGCTGATTGTGGCGCAGCAGCTGTATCGGGAGAGACTGAATGCGATACCGGAGTTTACATTTTATAAAGCATTGGAGCGTATGGTACAGAGACGGAAGCTGTTGCGTGTGACGAAGGGCATTTACCTGCGTGGAGGAATGCATACCGATGCGGCAGAGATACGTCAGGAAATTATACGATATTATACCGCAGAAAGCGGCAGATATTGCGCGGGAGTGCAATGCGGCGGCTGGCTTCTGCAAAAGTACGGTTTGTTGCAGGAGGATATGCCGGAGCAGCAGACACCGGAGCTGCGAATTTATACCAGCCGGATTACGGAACAGAAACGTATGGTAGCGGGAGTAGAGCTGCGGAATCTGCCCTGCAGACTGGACAAGCTGCAGTGTGCGCATTTGGAAGCGCTGGAGATACTGACCTATTATGAAGAGGAAGAGAATCAAAAGTATATTCCAAAGGAACGACTGCAGGATTATTTGAAGGCATTTGCCGAACAATATGATGACCGGATTATGGTAGATTTATTAAAGAAGAAGCCATATCCGAAGCATACCATTGCCTTCATGAGGCAGGTGTTAATACAGCAGGGAGTAGAGAATCGTTTGGGAGAATTTCTGGCAGGAACCTCCCGTTATCGGATACCCAAGCTGGTCGGATAGAATGTCACAGACGACGAAAAGCTAGAAAAACGACGCAGAAACGAGGAAGAAACATGAACAGATATCAGATGATGCTGATTAGTTCCATCACACTGATCTTGACAGGAACCATATTGAACGTGTATCATTTTATAAATACGGAGTCCTTATTGCTTTTGGCGATTGGCGGCGGGATTATGATTCTGCTCGGTTTGTTTTTACTGGGCAGCTGGATTGGGAAAGCATATACCTATATTTGCATGGATTGCTTTTTACGAATCGACTTGGGGGTTGTGAAAGCCTTGACGGCACCTCCTGCGGGTGGAGATTGCCGGAGAGTATATTGCCCGAAGTGCCGCAAAAGGACAAACTGCAAGGCACGCAGAATTTCACTTCGTGCGCATGTCTATTAATATAATATAAAGGAGAGTTGAAATCCTGCAGGAATCTTTGGTTTCTGCAGGATTCTGTGAGTACAAATGAAACAATTTGCAAAGAAATTTATCGGAGACAAAGCATTTTACAAAATGGTATTACTGATTGTAATACCGATTATCATTCAAAATGGTATTACCAATTTTGTGAGTCTGTTGGACAATATTATGGTAGGACGGATTGGTACGGAGCAGATGTCCGGTGTTGCGATTGCCAATCAGCTGATGTTCGTATTCAATATTACTATTTTTGGAGCGATTTCCGGAGCATCAATTTTTGGAGCACAGTTTTTCGGATTGGGCGATTATGACGGGGTACGGCATGCATTTCGCTTTAAGCTGATTTTATCGGTTGCGATTACCCTGCTTGCAATCGGTATTTTTATGGTGTGGGGCGAACAGCTGATTTTGTATTATCTGCATGAACAAGACAGTGCGCTTTCGATAGAAGCGACCTTGGAGTACGGCAGAAAGTACCTGAATGTGATGCTGGTTGGTCTGCTGCCGTATGCGATTTCGCAGAGCTATGCCAGTACATTAAGAGACTGCGGTGAAACCGCGCTGCCGATGAAGGCGGGAATTGCAGCCGTTTTGGTAAATCTGGTATTGAATTATATTTTGATTTTTGGTAACTTCGGAGCACCGAAGCTCGGAATAGAGGGTGCGGCGATTGCGACGGTAACCTCACGTTTCGTAGAGCTTTTGATTATTTTGGTGGTAGTACATCGAAAACAGAACGCAAACGAAGGTGCAGTATCAGAGAAAAGCATAGCGGCAAAGGCATATGCACCGGTATTTCAGGGCGCATACCGTAGTCTGCGGATTCCGGGCTCCTTGGTAAAGAAGATTATCCTTACCGGCACACCGCTGTTGTTGAATGAGGCACTCTGGGCACTCGGTAAGGCATTGATGAACCAGTGCTATTCCGTTCGCGGTCTAGAGGTGGTTGCCGCGATGAATATTTCGACCACGATTGAAAACCTGTTTAACGTATTCTTTATTGCCATGGGAAGTGCGATTGCAATCGTGGTAGGACAGCAGCTGGGGGCAGGTCATACCGAAGAGGCGGTGGATACCGACCGGAAGATGATTTTCTTTTCGGTAGTAAGCTGTCTGGTGGTCGGAGGTGCCTTGATTGCAGTAGCACCGCTTATTCCGAAGATATACAATACCGAGGAGCTGGTACGGGAGATTGCGACCGATTTGATTATTGTTTCTGCCTGCTGTATGCCGATGAATGCATTCAATCACGCTTCTTATTTTACGATGCGTTCCGGTGGTAAGACCTTTATTACGTTTTTATTTGACAGTGTATTCGTGTGGGTTGTGAACATACCGCTGGCATATGCACTGGCGCATTATACCGGACTGTCGATTGTCTGGATGTACGCCCTGTGCCTTGGAGTTGATGTGATAAAATGTGTCATAGGCTTTATCTTAATCAAGAAACGGGTATGGGTAAAAAATATTGTAGCGTAGCTAAGTGACCGGAGCAGTAAGTGACAAGATGCGGGAAGGAGAGAAGGAATGCAAATATATTTGGTAAGACATGGACGGCAGAGCAGTCCGTTATGCAATGTAAATGTAGATTTGGCACCGGAGGGAGTGGAGCAGGCAAAGCGTCTGGCAAAGCGCCTTACAAGACTTGAAACAATCGATGCTGTATATGCAAGTGCATTGCTGCGTGCCGAGCAGACCGCAGAGATTCTTGCGGACGGACTGGGGGTATCGGCCGATACCGGTCATGCGGAGCTGAATGAGATTGATTTCGGAGAGCTGACGGGGCATTCGGATGCAGAGATTGCAGAGCTTTATGGGGATTTTATGAAGCAGCGTGCGGCAATGACGGAGGATATTCCGTTTCCGGGCGGAGAATGTGGCAAAGAAGTCTGGGAGCGTGCCTATCCGTTTTTGCAAAAGCTAGTTAAGAGCGGGGCAGAGCGTGTGGTTGTCGTAACGCATGGAGGTGTGATTCGTTCTCTGGTAGCAGGAATCTTAAAGATGGAACAAAAACACAAATTAAAGATAGTAAAATCCCTTGAAAATACCAGTATCACTGAGTTAAAATATAATCAGGCGAGTGACGAGTTTACGGTAGAGCGTATCAATGATTATGCGCATTTGGAGGAGACTCCGCACTTGTTGCGAAAATATTTTCATTAGAGGGGACGCAAAGCGTTCTTGGAATGGAGGATAATGATGGAATACAGAATGATGGAAAAGCTTGGGGTTAAGACATCGCTGTTGGGATTTGGCTGTATGCGTTTTCCAACGACGGCAGATGGCGAGATTGATGAGGCGCGTGCAGAAAAGATGATTGATACTGCGATTGCTGCCGGTGTAAACTATATTGATACCGCATATCCATATCACAATGGCAAGAGTGAGCCGTTTGTCGGAAAGGTGCTTAGCAAATATCCGAGAGACAGCTATTATGTGGCAACAAAGCTGCCGGTATGGTTAGTTAAGTCCGTAGAAGATGCAGAGCGGATTTTTAATGAGCAGCTGGAGCATCTGCGTACCGACCATATTGATTTTTATCTGCTTCATGCTATGAATCGCGGACGTTTTGATGAGCTAGTAAAGCAGGGAATCATTGAGTGGGCAGAGGCAAAGCAGAAGGAAGGAAAGGTTCGCAATCTGGGCTTTTCGTTCCATGATAATTACGAGGCGTTTGAGCATATTATTACGTATCGTAATTGGGACTTCTGCCAGATTCAGTTAAACTACATGGATACGGAGATTCAGGCAGGCTTAAAGGGATATCAGCTTGCAGAGAAGCTCGGTGTGCCGATGGTAATTATGGAGCCGATTAAGGGCGGTTCGCTGACGACGTTTGCAAAGGATATTACCGATATGTTTACCGCAGAGCGTCCGGATATGAGCGTAGCATCCTGGGCATTGCGTTATGTTGCAAGCATGCCGAATATCAAGGTAGTACTCAGCGGTATGTCCAGTGAGGACAATGTAGCAGATAATTTAAAGACCTTTGAGAATTTTGAGCCGCTTTCCGAGAAGGAGCAGCAGGTAGTTGCAGATGTGGTAAAGGCAGTAAAGGCGAGAGTGAAGAATGGTTGTACCGGTTGCCGGTATTGTATGCCATGTCCGTTCGGAGTAGATATTCCGCGTAACTTCCACCTTTGGAATGAGCATGCGATGTATGGCAATGACGGAGCTGCGAAGTGGAACTATTTCCATGAAATGAAGGAAGAGAGTCGTGCAGACCAGTGTAAGAAATGTGGTGCTTGTGAGAAGGTCTGTCCGCAGGCAATCAAGATTCGTGACAATCTGGCACAGGTAGCCTTGGATATGAATGCCTTGAAATAATTGCGGTATAGTTACAGGTTGTACTGTTTATTCGACATTTTTGCTGTTATCCGAGACAATCCTATCGGTAAATGGAGAAAAAGCCTAAAAAAGTTCTTGCGATATTTCGAGACAGAGATATAATAAGGGAGTAGGGTCTATTTGCTCCTGATGATGTAGTATCGAGAGGTTTCGTGAAGCAAGGAGGATACCGGTACGATGAAAAAATTAGAACAGCTATACGAAGGTAAGGCAAAAAAAGTTTTTCAAACAGACGTAGAAGATGTGCTGATTGTCGATTACAAGGACGATGCGACGGCATTTAACGGACAAAAGAAGGGAACGATTGTGGGAAAAGGAATCGTTAATAATAAGATGACGAACCACATGATGACGCTCTTGGAACAGGGAGGCGTGCCAACACATTTCGTAGAGGAGCTGAGTGACCGCGAGACCGCAGTGAAGAAGGTGGAAATCGTTCCGCTGGAGGTTATCGTGCGGAATGTATCTGCGGGCAGCTTTGCGAAGAAGCTGGGACTTGCAGAAGGACAGAAGCTTCTTTGCCCGACGTTAGAGTTTTCTTATAAGGATGATGCACTGGGCGATCCAATGATTAATTCTTACTATGCCGTTGCGATTGGTGTGGCGACGAAAGAAGAAATTGATACGATTGCAAAGTATGCATTTAGAATCAATGAAATATTGAGTCAGTATTTTGAGAGCATCGGCATTCAGCTGATTGATTTCAAGATTGAGTTTGGAAGATACCACGGTCAGATTATTTTGGCGGATGAGATTTCGCCGGATACCTGCAGATTGTGGGATATTCGCACGCGGGAAAAGTTAGATAAGGATCGTTTCCGCAGAGACCTTGGCAGAGTCGAGGATGCGTATCAGGAAGTATTTGAGAGACTCGGACTCAGCAAACAATAAAAAGAAAAGCCTGCAATGATGCCGGAACCAAGGGTGTCGTGCGGGCTTTCTGTGTTGTAAATTACAGGTAGCAGGAGAAGCTTGATTTCGATGAGAAGAGCTTTCAGAATAATGCAGAAAAGAGGAGAAGCAAATGAATCAGGATAAGTATGTAAGTCCATTATCGGAGCGTTATGCAAGCAGGGAGATGCAGTATATTTTTTCGCCGGATATGAAGTTTCGTACCTGGAGAAGACTTTGGATTGCGTTGGCAGAGGCGGAGCACGAGCTGGGCTTGCCGATTACAACGGAGCAGATTGAGGAGCTGAAGGCACATCAGGACGATATCAATTATGAGGTGGCGAAGGAACGCGAAGCATTGGTTCGTCATGACGTGATGTCCCATGTATATGCTTATGGTGTACAATGTCCGAAGGCAAAGGGAATCATTCATTTGGGCGCTACCTCCTGCTATGTGGGGGACAATACCGACATTATTGTTATGACCGAGGCATTGAAATTGGTTAAGAAGAAGTTAGTCAATGTAATGAATGAGCTTTCGAAATTTGCTTTGAAATACAAGGCATTGCCAACATTGGCGTTTACACATTTTCAGCCGGCGCAGCCGACGACGGTCGGTAAGCGTGCCAGCCTCTGGCTGCAGGAATTGAAGTTAGATTATGATGATTTATGCTATCTGATTGATTCGATGCGTCTGCTTGGTTCGAAGGGGACGACCGGTACACAGGCAAGCTTTTTGGAGCTGTTTGAGGGAAACCATGAGAAGGTAAAGCAGGTGGATAAAAAAATCGCAGAAAAGATGGGCTTTGCTTCCTGCTATGCCGTATCCGGACAGACTTATTCCCGCAAGGTGGATACGCGAGTGCTGAATGTATTGGCAGGCATTGCAGCAAGTGCGCATAAGTTTTCGAATGATATTCGTCTGTTGCAGCATTTGAAGGAAATCGAGGAGCCGTTCGAGAAAAATCAGATTGGCTCTTCGGCAATGGCGTACAAGAGAAATCCGATGCGCAGTGAGCGCATTGCATCATTGGCGAGATATGTGATGGTGGATATGTTAAATCCTGCAATTACTTCGGCAACGCAGTGGTTTGAGCGCACCTTGGATGATTCGGCAAACAAGCGGTTGTCCGTACCGGAGGCATTTTTGGCGGTGGATGGTATCTTAGATTTGTACCTGAATGTTGTGGACGGGCTGGTGGTCTATGAGAAAGTAATTGAGAAGCGTCTGATGGCAGAGCTTCCGTTTATGGCAACGGAAAACATTATGATGGATGCGGTTAAGAAGGGCGGAGACCGTCAGGAGCTGCATGAGCGTATCCGTACTCTGTCGATGGAGGCAGGGCGTAATGTAAAAGAAAAGGGCTTGGAGAACAATCTGCTGGAGCTGATTGCAGCAGACCCGGCGTTTGGAATGAGCTTAGAGGATTTGAAGCAGTCGATGAACCCGGCACAGTATACCGGACGTGCGAAGGAACAGACCGAGGAATTTATAGCTGAGGTAATTCAGCCGATTTTGGATGAGAACCGGGCATTGTTGGGTTTGAGTGCAGAGATTAAGGTATGATGCAATGAAGGGAAATCTGGAGCATTATAAAGTATTTTATGAAGTGGCAAGGGCGGGAAGTATTACAGCGGCAGCAGAACGACTATGTATTTCCCAGCCGGCAGTCAGCCAGACGATAAAGCAGTTGGAAGCGGAACTTGGCAGTCCGTTGCTTGTGCGTGCGCAGAAGGGTGTGCGTATGACGACGGAGGGTGAGGTACTGTATGAGTATTTGGAACGTGGTTTTGTGCAGATTGAAGCAGGCGAAGAGGCATTTCGCAGTATGATTGACTTGGAAGAGGGCGAAATCCGCATCGGAGCCAGTGACATGACGCTGCGCTTTTATCTGCTTCCGTATCTGGAGCGTTTTCACGAGCTGTATCCGGGGGTAAAGGTTAAGGTTACGAATGGGCCGACACCAGAAACTTTGCGTTATCTGAAAGAGGGAGCAATTGATTTTGGAGTGGTCAGCTCGCCATCGGTATTACCGAAGGATGCGGTGGAGCTGCGACCGGTCAGAAAGGTAAGGGATTGTTTTGTAGCGGGCAATCGGTTTGCACATCTGAAAGACAGGAAATTGCAGCTTGCAGAGCTTAGTAAGCTACCGATTATCTGTCTGGAGCAGCATACCAGTACGCGCAATAGTGCAGACCGTTTTTTGAAGGAAAACGGAGTGGTATTGCAGCCGGAATTTGAGCTGGCGACCAGTGATATGATTGTGCAGTTCGTGCGGCGCAATTTGGGCATCGGTATGGTGGTATATGATTTTGCCGAGGAAGCCATCAAACAGGGTGAGCTGTTTTGTTTGCAGTTTGAGCAACCGTTTCCGGAGCGGGAATTTTGTATTGCTACCAGAGAAAAGCAGGTAATGTCAAAGGCAGCGCGTGCATTGCTTGCGATGATGCAGAGCAATGCAGAGGAAGAGACGCAGTAAGCTTGCAATTTGGAATCGATAAGCAACGAATCAGCAATCCTCCCAGCGAGGCCAAGCAGTGTTTGCTTCCATTGCTTTTTTGATGCCATCATAATAGCGAACCTTGTGTTGGATATGGGACAGAGCTTTTTGCAGCGTTTCGATGCGCTGAGAAAGCTCTGTTTCTTGCTCCTGTACCAGCAGGAGAATCGGGTCGATGTTTTCGGTCAGATTTTCTTCGTACCGGAAAAAATCCTGCATCTTGGCGATGGACAGCTCGGCGTCCTTGAAGCATTCGATGGCGCGGAGACGGTTGATATGTTCCTCGGTGTAGACGCGCTGCTTACCGGAGTTACGCGCAACCGGAGGCAGGAGTCCGATTTCTTCATAATAGCGAAGCGTTGGATGGGATAGTCCGAACATGGTGGAAATTTGTTGAATGGTATAGGTCATGAGAAGTACCTCCGAAAATTTCAAAAAAATCTCTTGCATTCAAGTATACTTGAAGTGTTATGCTTTGTAAAGAAATAAATTTCTTGAGTTTCAGCATTTTTGCTTGCTACAGACAGGTAATTACGAAACACTGTTTTTTCTAACGTCAGACAAGTTTAACCTAAAACGCAAGCAGGCACGCTCTTGCTACTTCGCCCTCGCAACGGTACATAAGACGCTAAAATACAGCGTCTAAGTACCGGCGGGGCTCAAGTACCTGCTTTGGTTTTGGTTAATTTGTCTGACGGAGATATCGTTTCTGACAGTTTCGTAATTATCTGTCTGCAGCAAGTAAAAAATGCAGAAACTCAAGATAAATTCATAATAAGCGGAGGTAGAGCATGAAATATCGTAGTGTAGGTAAATCAGGTTTGAAGGTAAGCGAGATTGCGTTGGGCAGTTGGATGACGGATTTGAGAGGTACGGAGCAGGCAGCGGTAGCAGAGCAGATTGTACGGCTGGCATATGAGAAGGGAGTAAATTTCTTTGATTGTGCGGATGCATACAGTGGCGGAGAGGCAGAGCGGTTCTTGGGACGTATTTTGAAGGATTATCCGAGAAGCAGCTATGTAGTTTCCAGCAAGGTGTTTTTTCCGACCGGAAGAGGGGCAAATGAATGGGGCTTATCCAGAAAGCATATTGTTGAGAATATTGACCGGACGTTAAAAAATATGCAGATGGATTATGTGGATATGTATTTTTGCCATCGGTTTGACCCGACCACACCAATGGAGGAAACGCTGCGTACTTTGAGCGATTTGGTAACGCAGGGCAAGATTCTCTACTATGGTGTGAGTGAGGAATGGAGTGCGGCGCGTCTGGTGGAGGCACAGCAGATTATCAAAGAATATCATCTGCATCCGATGACGGTGGTGCAGCCGCAGTATCATATGATGGACCGTTATATAGAGCATGAAATCATGGAGGTCTGCGAAAAGTATGGTATGGGAATCACACCATTTTCGCCGTTGGCGCAGGGCCTGCTGACCGGAAAGTATCGGAAGGGACAGCCGTATCCGGAAGGCTCGCGTGCGACACATCAGGCGGATAAGCAGGTCAATCAGCTGTTGACCGAGGAAAATCTGGACAAGGTGGAACAGTTGGAGCAGCTTGCCGCAGAGCTTGGCACCAATGTAACGGTACTTGCGTTGGCATGGCTGCTGCGCAAGCAGGTGGTATCCAGTGTGATTACCGGAGCGAGCAAGGCTGAGCAGTTGGAGAACAATCTGGCAGCCAGCGGTTTGGTCATTCCGCAGGATATGCTTAAGAGAATCGAGGAAATTTTGGGATTTCAGCGTTTCGAGCGCCATGTAGGATAATGGAGCTTGGGGAAACAGAACCCAAAGTATCCGATAAATTCCTTGACAAATATATGAGGATAAACTATACTGATTTCATAATCAAATTGCAAGTATTTACGAAATGAGGTGATTGACATGAAAACAGAGACGATTTTGTGTGTATCTGATGTTATGTCGATTACCGGAGCAGGTTCTTTGTAATTCGGTTTTACTATGCTTTTATGCGCATCCGATACGGATGCGCTTTTTTTGTATGACAGGAAAGTAGTCGTTTCACGACTATTTCCTGCCATACAAAACCCTTCGGGTGGATGCGCATGACGCGCGAGCAGCAGATGTCACTTTGTGACCGCGCGTCAGCGCGAGAGTTTGCTTTGCAAACTCTTTGTTCTATGAAAGGAAAGTAGTCGCTTTGGCGGCATGAAAATTTGCAGTTCGATAAAATCGTCCCTATATGTAGATTTGATTATTTGGGGAAGCGCTGATGAATTCAGTGTTTTCCTGGAATATAGGAAAGAAGGGCGATAATTTATGCAGAGATTAAAACGAATTCTTCTGCCGATGCAGGGGCAGAGCAAAAGTCATTTGCACTGGTTATATAATACCAGCAGTAGGAATGAGGATGAGGAGGAAAAGGTTTTTACTTACGGAGAGCTGCGATTTTCCTTTGCGGGGACAGGACATCGGAATACGGAGCGGTTAATGCTTATGGTGCATATTCCGAGCAAGTTTTTGTGGGAAGAGAAACCTGTGGATACGCTTCCGTATGAAGATTATCTGTTGCGCAGGCTGGCACCGGAGCTGAATGAATTGAGCAGGGAATATTATAATGCGGATAAAAATGTGCGGGAAAAGGCACAGTTTGAAGCACAGCAGGTCAATGAACATGTATTACGCAGGAGCGGACTGTATTATGATGCGCCCAAGGGGGCCTTCCTGCTGCGGATTTTGTTTTATGTTCCATTGCTGAATGCAGTTTCCGTCAATGGCAAAGCGGCATTTCGGGCAATCCGTGACATTATGGAGCATGTGGAACGAAGGCTTCAAACACTGGATGCCACAGAGCTGCGACGATGTGTACAGCTCTATGAGAGGCAGTGTGAGATACGGTCATATTTGAAAATGCATGGATATTGTGCGTTTGTAGCGGATGGCAGTATCCTGCCGCGAGAGAACGGTACGAATCAACCGAAAACGCAGGCAATTCCGTTTCAATCGCCGAAGGAGTCGGCAATTACCATACCGCTTGCAGATGGGGAGTGTATCTCCGGCATGGGAGTAAAGCAGGGGATTACTGTGATTACCGGTGGTGGTTATTCCGGAAAGTCTACGCTGTTGGATGCACTGGAAATGGGAATTTATAATCATGCTTACGGAGATGGCAGGGAATATGTGTTGACGGAGGCGAGTGCGTTGAAGGTATATACGGAGGATGGCAGGCCGGTATCGGAGCTGAATCTGTCACCGTTTTTTCAATATTTACCCGGAGCAGCCGACTTGGAAAGCTTTACAACGCGGCATGCCAGCGGAAGTGTTTCGCAGGCAGCCAATGTCATAGAAGCGGTGATGGGCGGAGCCAAGGTACTGCTGATGGATGAGGATAAAAGTGCAACCAATTTTATGATACGGGATCATAGGATGCGCCAACTTGTAACAAAGGAGCCAATTATCCCATTTACCGACCGGGTTACAGAGTTGTATGAGGAGAAGGGAGTTTCGACGATTTTGGTCATCGGCGGTTCCAGTGAGTATTTAGCATATGCGGATACGGTTTTGTTGATGGAGGATTATACGGCAAGAGATGTTACCGGGCAGATACAGGAGTTAGGCTTGGTAGCCTCGGAAAGAGAGAGAATGCCGATAAGTTGGATGAGTGAGCGCTTCTTAATTCCCAAAGAGACTACACAGTCGTTTTTGTATTTTCGCACCGTAGAAACAGAGAACGAGAAAAAGATTATTTTGGATGATTACAGCGCAGACATTACCCTGTTGACAGCCTTGACCTCTGGGAATCAGTTGAATACTCTGGCTTTTTTGATGGAAATGCTTCTGACCGATAAGAATGCAGACAGTGCAGAGCTTTTGGAGAAGATAGAGACGTGCTGGAGCCGATTGTTTGGCGGTATCTTTGACGCAGAAATGCACAGTGGAGTGCTGATAGATACGCATGGCTTTTTGGAGGAAATTAGGCCGCTGGATGCTTTCTGTTGTGTGAATCGGATGAGGGGAGTGAGGTTTCAAGTGGGGAAGGAATAATGCTTTGAATTTTAAAATTGCTGCGGTATAGGGTAAAAAAGAATTGAATCATTTATGTTCGTGTGTTATACTATAGTTAGAAAAAGGAACAACCGCCCACAAGGTGGGTTGACCGATTATATGAGTAGAAGAACCACCCAGTAACTCGCCAAAGTCATGAGGGTGGTTTTTCTATGCTTTGCTTACTTACAATACGAAAAAACGAATGTAAGTAATGCAAGAAGAAAGAGCCCAAAGGTCATCATGTCCATAAAGTCATAGTGCTTCTGATTCTTCATATGCACCACCTCCATCCTATGTAGAATGAAGGTCAACACACCCTGTAACACGGCTGCTCCGTAAATATAGTATAATACAAATCGAACAAATGTTCAAGTGCATTTGAAGAAGTTATGAAGCGTGCGGAAATTCGCGCATAAACCCCTTGCATCTTTGGAAAAATTGTTCTATAATATTTTCCATGAACACAGCGTAGAAGAAGCTACGGTTTTGGAGTTGTACAGAGAGCCGGTGGATGGTGTGAACCGGAGAACGAAGGAGCCTTTCCACTTTGGAGCTGTCAGCGAGGAGCTGAAGGGTGGTAACCTTTATCTTACCATATGAGAGGTCGTAGGAGGACTTACGGCAATTTGGGTGGCAACGCGGAAGATACTTTCGTCCCATGGGGTTCATGGGACGAATTTTTTATATCCTTTTTTCCCATGAACGGTCACTTTCGTTCGTTTGCAGCTTTGTGCTGCCGTTGCAAACGAGAAATATAAAACTGATGCAGCGCAGAAAAGAGGTAGAGTGATGTTAGATTTAAAGTTTGTCAGAGAGAATCCGGAAATTGTAAAACAGAACATCAAAAATAAGTTTCAGGATAACAAGCTGCCATTGGTAGATGAAGTAATCGAGCTGGATGTGCAGAGCCGTGCGGCAAAGCAGGAGGCGGACAACCTTCGTGCGGAGCGTAACAAGTTATCCAAGCAGATTGGTGCGCTGATGGGGCAGGGCAAGAAGGATGAAGCTGAAGCAGTAAAGAAGCAGGTTGGCGAGCAGGCTGCCCGTCTGGCAGAGCTGGAAGTGAAGGAAGCAGAGCTGGAAGAAAAGATTAAGAAGATTATGATGACGATTCCGAATATCATCGACCCAAGCGTTCCGATTGGTAAGGATGACAGTGAGAATGTTGAGGTACAGAAGTACGGTGAGCCGGTCGTTCCTGATTTTGAGATTCCGTATCATACTGAGATTATGGAGAAGTTCGACGGCATTGATCTGGATAGTGCGAGAAGAGTTGCAGGAAATGGTTTCTACTATTTGATGGGTGATATTGCCAGACTGCATTCGGCTGTGATTTCGTATGCAAGAGATTTCATGATTGACCGTGGATTTACCTACTGTGTACCACCATTTATGATTCGTAGCGACGTGGTGACGGGCGTTATGAGCTTTGCAGAGATGGAAGCCATGATGTACAAGATTGAAGGCGAGGATTTGTATCTTATCGGTACCAGTGAGCATTCCATGATTGGTAAATTCATTGATCAGATTTTGCCGGAGGAGAAGCTTCCATATACCTTGACCAGCTATTCCCCATGCTTCCGTAAGGAAAAGGGTGCGCATGGTATTGAGGAGCGTGGTGTATACCGTATCCATCAGTTCGAGAAGCAGGAGATGGTAGTCGTATGTAAGCCGGAAGAATCTCCGATGTGGTTTGATAAGCTGTGGCAGAATACGGTAGATTTGTTCCGTTCGTTGGATATTCCGGTAAGAACCTTGGAGTGCTGCTCCGGTGATTTAGCAGACCTGAAGGTAAAGTCGATTGACGTAGAGGCTTGGTCCCCAAGACAGCAGAAGTACTTTGAGGTAGGCAGCTGCTCGAATTTGGGTGATGCACAGGCACGTCGTTTGAAGATTCGTGTTGTAGGCGAGGGTGGAAAGTATTTCGCACACACACTGAACAATACGGTAGTAGCACCGCCAAGAATGCTGATTGCGTTTTTAGAGAACAATCTGCAGGCAGACGGAAGCGTACGCATTCCGGAAGCATTGCGTCCGTATATGGGTGGAAAGACCGAAATTCGCTAAGAGAAAAAAAGAGCATTAAAAAAGCCCGATATCAAATGTTTTTTGATACCGGGCTTTTATTCTGTCTGATCCATTGGATTATACCTCGATTCATTATTATTTTGTTAATGGATAATACCTGTAATCACATATATTTTTTTAAGGATGTTTTGGATTTATATAAAGGGTTCTTCCCGTCTCGGTAATAAAAGTTATCTAGTACATTGGACTATACCTGCCTTTCGTTAGATTTGGATGGGGTAAATCGTTAAGTCTTTGTTGGACTGTACCTCTCTTTCTTAGTATCGTTTGGGGTATACCGTTAAGTTTCTGGTGGTCTGTACCTCCTTTGTTTTATCTTGTCTTTATTATAATCCGACAAAAACGATTTGTCAATAGAAAAATAAGAAAAAATATAAATAAATTCTGAAATAACTGAAAATTTAAAATCAAGAAAGGAAGAGTCAGTATTTAGTGGGCTTACAGAAGATGCAGAAGGAGTCATAGCGAGAAAAGTGTGTGCGGGATATTGTTTTTTGGGGGAATGTAGCTTAAAATATTTTGTAAATGATGTGAGTGAATATTAGAAACGGAGATTATGATAAAAATGAGTCAGAGAACAAAGGGAATGTATTATTGGGAACATTTTAAGACGATTACGAGACATCGGCACGTGGTAATTCGGCATTGCTTTAAGGCAGGAATCGGATTTCAGGGCTTGTTTCATGATTTATCGAAATATAGTCCGGCCGAGTTTTTGGTCGGAGCAGCGCATTATCAGGGAGACCGGAGTCCGAATGAGGGCGAGAGGGAGGATTATGGCTATTCGAAGGCATGGATGCACCACAAGGGCAGAAATCGCCATCATTTTGAATATTGGACCGATTATAATCCCAAAACACGCTTGATGTCGCCGGTTAAGATGCCAAAGCGCTATGTGGCAGAGATGTTTTGTGACCGGGTGGCGGCAGGCAAGATTTATCTTGGCGAGAAGTATACGGATCGAAGTCCGTTGGAGTATTTTGATAAGGGCAGAAATACCCGTATGATTCATCCTGAGACCTCGGCACAGCTGGAGCGTTTGCTGGTAATGCTGGCGGAGCAGGGCGAGGAGAAGACGTTTGCGCGCTTGAGAGCGTGGGTGCGCGGTAAGGGGAAGGCATAATGAGAAACGAAGCATATTTGAATGAGCTGCTGCAGCGGGAGGTTGCAACCGGTCAGGTCAGCGGAGCGCAGCTGCGTGTATTAAAGAATGGAAAAGAGATTTATCGGTATTACACCGGTATGGCGGATATGGAGGCAGGCGTGCCGGTAAAAGAGGATACGATTTACCGGATGTATTCCATGACAAAGCCGGTGACCGCAGTGGCAGCAATGATTTTGTATGAGCGCGGGCTGTTGGATTTGTATGCACCGGTGTCACAGTATCTGCCGGCTTATCGCGGACAGAAGGTATTGACGGAGCAGGGCTTGGTGGATGCAGAACGTGAGGTAACAATCAGGGATTTGATGAATATGACTGCGGGGATTGTCTATCCGGATATGTGGTTTGCTGCCGGTCGCGAGATGGAGAATTACTATCAGAAGTTTGAAGAAGCAAGGCGTGTCGGTAAGGAAATGACGACCAGAGAGTTTATGGACTTTATCGCAGGTTGTCCGCTGGAATTTCAGCCGGGAGAGCGTTGGCGTTACGGAGCCTGTGCAGATGTGATGGGAGCGGTTATCGAGATAATTTCCGGTAAGAAATACAGTGAATTTTTGCAGGAAGAAATCTTTACGCCACTTGATATGAAGGATACGGCGTTTTATGTGCCGGAGGAAAAGTGGCATCGGTTCGCGCAGGGCTACGAGTACAATGAGGCAGAGCAGAAGCTGGTACCTTTGGCATACAATATTCTGGCATTGGGAGATTATCGCAAGCCGCCTGCATTTGAATCCGCCGGAGCAGGACTGGTATCGACGGTAGAGGATTACAGCCATTTTGCACTGATGTTAGCGAATGGCGGCGAGTACAACGGTGTGCGGATGCTCGGTAGAAAAACGGTAGATTTTCTGGCAACGAATCAGTTGACGGAGGCGCAGTTAGTAAGCAACGATTGGGAGTCCCTGCGTGGCTACGGCTATGGCAATTTTATGCGGACGCTGCTGAGTCGCGCCAAGGCTGCCAGCAACGGTACCGAAGGCGAGTTCGGCTGGGATGGCTGGTGCGGCACCTATGTGGCAATCGATCGTGCTGAGGACTTGGTCATCCTGTACTTTATTCAGAGAGCCGGAGGCGGTGTCGCCAGTACCGTGCGCAAGATACGGGATATCGTGTATGCGGGGATGTAAAAAATAGTCGGATAGTAGTAGACGGAAACAACGGTAGAAAAGGAAGAGTGAAAAAGGAATTAAAATTACAATCAACTATAACGATCACATGCCACCACATTTTCATGCATATTACGGAGAATATGAGTGCTGTATCGATATTCACGAAATTGAAAAAATCAATGGCGATATGCCGAACAAGCAGTTGAAGATGTTGTTAGGTTGGGCGGCTATGCACCAAGAAGAACTACAGGAGAACTGGTATCTTGCCAGACAGAGACAGGAGTTGTTTACAATTGAACCTTTAAGGTAGGTGGAAAGCATGATAGAACCGAGAGTAAAAGAATATTTTGATAATCCAAGAAAAATCGTTGCTGTTGAACCGTTGGAAGGCTATGTTTTACGGTTGACCTTTGATAATGGAGAAATCAAGAGTTACAGTATGCAAGACAAGTTGCAGGGCGTATTTGCAGTGCTGCAGAGTCAGTCCAAGTTTCAGAAAGCTTTCTTAGACGAGTTCGGTAACGTTGCGTGGGATATTGATGAAACAGTGGATAGTTCCGTACATTGGAATAATCGGATTGATTTGTGTAAGGATGCGTTGTATTTGGATAGTATATGAAAGTTCATAGTGATAACATTAGTGCTGTAATGGCTGTGGATGTTAGGAACAAGCAGATTGTTTCGGTAAAATTGAAATAAAAATGAGGTTCACTTTGGAGCAAATTGCTCGCTGGGAACCTCATTTTTTTGTGCAAAAGAGGGTATTCATGTCGCAATGCAATATGTCACATATCGCAAATAGAAAGGAAACCGTAGGATTTTGTGTGCCTTTTTCGATTCGGTTGTAAGTGAAGGTGGAAATGTCCATATCCATCACTTGCAGCCGTGCGACCATCTCGGTCTGTTTTATTTTCAAGGATTTTCGAAGTGTTGCAATATTAGCTCCGATGTTGATGTCGTTGACTTGAATGATTCGATTGATACTTTGGTTATCCTTCATATTCTTGCACCTCCTTGCAATATTCTAATGAATTTTACTACAGAAAAATTGCATTCTCGTGCAAGTTTTGGTATAATATGCATAGCTTGTAAAAAGAAGCATAAACAAAGGAGGTTAGAGAAACATATGATGGATTTTAATGAGGCAAGGGATGCTTATGTAAATGCGCGTTCCGAAGAAAGAATGAAAATCATTAAGTTTCTGGAGCAGAAAGGCTTTGAGATTTTAAAGAAAAACGGGGGAAGTGGAAGAGCGAATTATAAAGGAAGCCATATGGAGACACCGCACAATCTCAGGAACTGGAAATGGATTGAAGCGCAGTGCGGAGAAAATTATTACTTTATTTCATTACAGGTATTTGAACAGGATTACAAATCGAAAAATCGCCATATTTTAATGGATCGTTTAGGAGTGTACAAGCATATGGAATACGACCCGGAAGCGATATTTGAAAGTATGCAAATAACGGAGATTGAGTTGCCGATGACTGAGGAAAAATTAGAGAACCTATTAACCTATTTGCACTAGAATAGGACGCAAAATACGTTTCGAAAATGGAGATAAAGTGATGAAAAAAGCAAACAAAATGTTATGGATTATGCTATTAACAGCATCCATGTCTTTTAATCTTTTGGGCTGTTCGAAGGGAAAAAAAGTAAGTGATGGGAGTTTGGAAAATCCAACTCCCACGATAGAACTTCAGATAACCAATACTCCGATTCCGGAGCCTACGGCAACAGATGTTCCGACACCGACCTTGGAGCCTACAATCGAACCGACCGAAGTTCCTACTCCTACCGAAGTGCCGGAATCGACAACTACTCCAACCAGTACCCCAACGCCTATACCGACAAACACTCCAACTCCGGAGCCTACAGCAACAAGCACGCCCATTCCGACTCCAACCAATACTCCAACACCGAGTCCTACAAATACACCAGTGCCGACAGTAACACCAAGACCTACAAGCACTCCTACACCTACTCCTATTCCAAAAGTTACTGTTACTGTAGTTGAAAATACACCTACGCCAAAGCCTACAAAGAAACCAAAGGCGACAAGCACTCCTACACCAGAACCAACAAATACTCCTAAGCCAACGAAGAAGCCAAAGGCTACTCCTACTCCAGAAATTGAAGGTAAAATAGCGATTAATTTTTCTGATGATATGAATCAAAATGAAAAAGATAAAATAATGTCTGACGGTTTAGTAAAAGTAAGTCGTTTAATAGAAGCATATAATGACATTATCGAATATGGTGATCTTTTTGAACATTGTCTTCAGCATGATGTAGAACATTTAAGTATGTTAACAATTGAAACCGCTATGGCTGTTCTTCTTGATTGTTATATGAATGATACAGAACCTATTATTTGGGGGCCAAAAGGTGATGTAATTATTCAACAGAAATATACTGTGCAGGCAACTTTAGCTGTCTATTACGATAATTATGTAAATAATAATGGTAGTTATTATAATATTTTAGAATGGCTCAGAAGTCAAGAGTCTGAAGAAGAAATTATTAAAATGTGTATGGATCCAAAATCTACTAATACTAGCGATCGGTTATTAATAGATGCGATTGCTTGTGCAAATTTCTTAAAAAATTGTGAATCTATTACTGGAGAAAAAATTTATGAATACAAAAATCTTTTAGTAAATGGTATTCCTTCAAGTTATGCAATTCAATTAAATTGTGATGGTGATAAAAATCTTTTAATGATTTTTGATAATTATGGCAATTTATTAAATCTTGTTCCTAAAAATGATAAAAATTTTGAAAGCAAGTATATTATTACGACTTTCGATTATCTAAATCACATTTTTGTTGAATAATGATATATTTACAATATTTGTAATATTTGTAATTATTTTACCAATCTAATTATGGGTGTTGGTTGTTATATAAGAATAATGACCAATGCCCATAAATCGGTTTCAAAAAGGTGTTTTTTACTTTTTGTATTTTGGGCATTGGTATGATTAGTGGTATTGTGATGCTTATGAAAAGGAAGTTAATGATAGATATAAAAAGATAAAGTTTTGAGCAATAAGTTGCTCAGAAATGGAGGATTTGTATGAAAAGAACAAACAAAAAAATTTCTTCGATTATGCTTTGCAATTTTAATAGATAACAACTGAGGGAAGTACTCATATATAAAAATATTATATTGTAATAAGTTTTGAAGCCGTATTACGAAACGGAAGAATAGTAAAGAGCCGCTGTAAATGAAGGTACCTGCGATGGTTTGATTCATTTTACAGCGGCTTTAAAACATATAAAATATTAATTACTCTTCTTATTCCACAGATTCATGTACAGTGTCTCTACTTCCTCTCCAAGATATTTGAAGGTGGAGCAGCGGTCCAAGATATCGCTTCCAGGGAATGCGATGGTGCTGTTGCGGATGTCTGCATCCTCAATCAGCTCGCGGGCTGCGGTGTTTGGCGTAGAGTAGGTGATGTAATCAAAGTTTACCAAAGCAACGTCCGGACGGCAGAGGAAATTAATCCAAGCCTCTGCATTTTCCTTGTTCTCAGCGTTGGATGGGATTACCCAACCGTCAATCCAGGTGTTGGAGCCTTCCTTTGGTACCACGTACTCTAAGTCCGGATTCTCTCTCTGGGTGTAGATAGCTTCGCCGGAGTAAATAACACCGAGTGCTGCCTCGCCACCAATCATCTTGTCACGCACCTGATCTACAACGTATGCCTGTACCAGCGGATACTGCTTCTGCAACAGCTCCAGAGCCTCGTTCAGTTCTGCTTCGTTGGTGGTATTCTGGTCGTAGCCTAAGTAGGAGAGGGCAATCATAAAGCCGTCGCGCACACTGTCAATCATCAGAATATCATTCTTGTACTTCTCGTCGAATAATACGCCCCAGCTGTCGATTGGCTCATCTACCATCGTGGTATTGTAGAGAATACCTACCGTACCCCAGCAGTAAGGAACGCTGTATACATTGCCCGGGTCGAATTCTTCCGAAGCCTTCAAATACTCGGAGCCGATGTTTTTGAGATTCGGAATATTGTCCTTGTTGAGCGGCTGCAGCATATCCTCGTCAATCATCTTCTGAATCATGTAATCGGAAGGACATACAACATCATACTTGGCAGCGCCGGTAGCGATGATAGGGTACATATCCTCGTTTTCCTCAAAGGTATTGTAGATAACCTTGATACCGGTATCCTTTTCAAATACATCGATGACACGCTCGTCGATGTACTCGCCCCAGTTGTAAACATATACTTCGCCGTTTTCGCCGGCCTTGTAATTGTTGGTAGCCTTTAAGGTAAATTCCTCATCCTCAGAGCCACAGCCGGTAAAGGTAAGCGCTGCTACCATACCGAGTGCCAAAATCTTGTTTGTCTTTTTCATAGTTCTCCTCTTTTCTTATCTCTCTTTTTTCTTAGCCTGATATGCATTCTTGCGGTTGATGATTACCAGAAGAATCAGCACAGACAGGAATAACAGGGTAGAAAGTGCGTACATCTCCGGCTTGACACCCTTTCTGGTCTCAGAATAAATCATGGTGGAAAGGGTATTGACGGTAGCACCTCTGGTAAAGTGGGTGATGATGAAATCATCTAATGACATCGTGAAGGCAAGTAAGAAGCCGGACAGGATGCCTGGAAAAATATCCGGAAAGATTACCTTGAAGAATGCATAAATCGGAGAGGCTCCGAGGTCTAAGGCAGCTTCATAGGTACTCCGGTTGGTCTGCTGCAACTTTGGCAATACGCTCAATACCACATAAGGGATATTGAAGGTAATGTGCGAAATCAAAACGCTGGAAAAGCCCAGCTCATAATGCAGTGCCAAAAAGAGCAGCATCATGGAAATACCGGTTACGATATCGGCATTGAGCATCGGAATGTTGGTAATACCAATCATAATTGCCCGCGGAATTTTCTTCATATGGTTGATGCCGACGGATGCCAGTGTACCGATTACGGTAGCAATCAATGCGGACAGCAGCGCGATAATCAGAGTGTTTTTTAACGCCGTCATAATCGTGTCATTGGTAAACAGGGAGGAATACCATTTGGTAGTAAAGCCACCCCATTTTGCACGGGATTTGGAGCTGTTAAAGGAGAGTACGACCAGTACCAGAATCGGTGCGTACATAAACACGATAACCAGTCCGAGATAAAATTTGCGGAAAAAGTTTTTCAATTTTACCATACGCTTGTACTGTCGCCTCCTTTATCGTATTTTGCAACCAGAGCCATGCTGATTAAAACGAATACCATCAGAACCAGAGAAAGACCGGAACCGGAATTCCAGTTGTTCAGCTTTTGGAACTGTTGCTCGATGACATTACCAATCAACAGTACCTTGCTGCCGCCGAGGATATTGGAAATCGCAAAGGTGGTCAGAGATGGTACGAATACCATGGTGATACCACTGATGACACCCGGCAGACTGAGTGGGAAGATAATCTTCATAAAGGTCTGACGGCTGTTTGCACCGAGGTCTCTGGCTGCATTGATTACGTTTTCGTCGATTTTTGCCAGCGTATTGTACAGCGGCAAAATCATAAACGGCAGAAAATCATAAACCATGCCGAGTACAATGGCAGCAGGAGTATTGATGATATTGAGCGTCGGGAGATTCAAAAAGGTTAAAAATGCATTCAATACACCCTTACGCTCCAAAATATTTTGCCATGCGATGGTACGAAGCAAGGAATTCATCCACATCGGCAGAATAAAAATCATGACAATAAAGCTGTTGCTTTTAAATTTCATATTGCGCAGAATCATTGCCAAAGGATAGGCAATCACCAGGCAGATGATGGTGCTGATAAGAGACAGAAGAATCGACAGCCAGAGTGCTCTTAAGTTTTCCGGCTGTGCAATCAGCTTGATGTTCTCAAAGGTAAAAGCACCGTCGCTTTTGGCGGTCATACCGTAGTAAACGACCATCAGCAAAGGAATGACGATAAAGCCAATCATCCAGATGGTGTAAGGGGTCGCAAGCAATGCACTTGGATTTTTGGCAGGACTTTTTGCGTTCTTACTCAAGTGGCATCACCGCCTCTTCATCCTCGGATTCCGGCTTGTTCATAATCTGGATATCGAACGGATCTACCTTGATGCCGACCTCGCTGCCAACCGGCGAAAGATCGGTGGAGTGTACGAGGAATTCATAACCGTTTGCCATAACCTCCATCTCGTAATGCACACCCTTGAAAATAAGGGAGGTCACACGACCCTGCATCAGACCCTCCTCCGGCTTTACCAAATCAATATCCTCAGGACGGATTACAACATCGACCGGCTTGTTCTTGCCGAAGCCGACATCCACGCAAGGAAAGTTGCAGCCAAGGATATTTACCAGCTTATCCTCAATCATCGTACCGGAGATAATATTACTCTCGCCGATAAAGTCTGCAACAAATGCATTTTTCGGCTCGTTGTAGATGTCCTCCGGTGTACCGATTTGCTGGATGTAGCCCTGAGTCATAACCATGATAGTATCGGACATCGTCAGAGCCTCCTCCTGGTCGTGGGTTACATATACGAAGGTAATGCCAAGCTCGTTCTTTAAGCGAATCAGCTCGTACTGCATGTCCTGACGAAGCTTCAAATCGAGTGCGCCGAGCGGCTCGTCAAGGAGCAGTACCTTTGGCTCGTTTACGATGGCACGGGCAATCGCAATACGCTGCTGTTGACCACCGCTTAAGGAGTCCGGCATACGGTTCTCATAGCCGTCTAAGTTTACTAGCTTTAAGGCATATTTGATTTTATCATTGATATACTGCTTGCTCTTTTTCTTGATTTTCAGACCGAAGGCAATGTTTTCTGCGATGGTCATATGAGTAAACAGTGCATATTTCTGAAATACGGTATTGAGCTGGCGCTCATTTGGCGGCAGCTTGGTAATATCCTTACCGCCGAAGATTACCTGTCCCTCATCCGGGCTTTCAAAGCCGCCGATGATACGCAGAGTAGTAGTTTTACCACAGCCGGACGGACCGAGCAGGGTAAGAAATTCATTTTCACGGATGTACAGATTCAAGTCATCAATAATGGTATTGTTTCCGTAACGCTTCGTTACATGGATTAAATCAATCAGCTTATTCTCAATCATAGTAATCCTTTCATGCCGCAGGCATTGTAGTGAAATACGATAGTGTTATCTTATCATGTATGTTTATATTCTTGTTTACAAATACTAAAAGCTTGGCGGTGTAGAAATCCAGAGCAGGGTAGCACCTGTCTTGCCGGAGCAGCAAATGGAATGCTTTTTGTTCGGGGTAAAATAAAAGGATTCGCCCTTTTTTACCTTGTAGATTTTGCTGCCAAGATGAATCGAAATCGCACCGTTTAAAACATAGCCGAACTCCTCACCCTCATGCGGGTTGTCCGGATAGGTAGAGCCGTCCGGCTCTAATGTGAGCAGAATCGGTTCCATCATGTTCTTTTGGGCATTTGGAATAATCCATTCGATTTTGTTTTTCAGTTCCTGATCTACCTTTTCAAAATAATCTGTCTTGTGAAAGACTACCTGCTCCGAGGCAGTGTTCGAAAAGAATTCCTCCAGATTGGTACCAAGACATTGCAAAATATCAACCAGCGTAGCAATGGAAGGAGAGGTAAGGTCGCGTTCCAACTGGGAAATAAAGCCCTTGGACAATTCCGCACGATCTGCCAGTTCCTCCTGCGTAAGGCTCTTCTGGATTCGAAGCTCTTTGATTTTGGCTCCTATTTTCATAATCGCACTATCCTTCCTGACCGGGATGGCTGTATCGAAACCGCAGCCGGTCAAATTAAACTTTGAGTTTAGCATTGCTAAACAGTGACAACGATTCTAATTATACACGGAAATAACGTACTGTCAAGTGAAATTAAACTGGAAATTTAATTTTACTAAACTTTGAGAGAATTTTCTGATTTGACTTGAAATTTCGTACAGAATAGAATAAAATTTTATTAAAAATAATGTCCCCGTTTTTTCATTTGAAACGTAATTATATATAGAGAGGAAAAAAACATATGATGTTAGCACTAATGATGAGCACCTTATCTTTAGAGGAGGAAGGACGCTTTCAGGAGATATACGAACAGTATAATGTATTGGTTTACTATATAGCTTACGATATTTTGAAGGACAAGGAGCTGGCGGAAGAAACGGCACAGGAGGTTTTCGTTAAGGTTATCTGCAATTTTAAGCTTTTTGCAGGAGGAGTATGTGATTACAGCAAAAATCTGATTGCGGTTATGGCGAAGAATATGTCAGTGGATGTCCTGCGAAAGCAAAAGGCACAGGACAGGCTGGAGAAATATCTGGTCGAAACAGATTATGAGGATGTGCAAAGAGATGAGGAGGTGCTGGTCTGTAAGTCGCCGAGTGCGGAAGAACGGTATCTGGAGCGTGCTGCTATAGAACAGCTGGCTGTGGCAGTACATAATCTTTCTGAAAAAGAAAGAAGAGCCATCGAGCTGCACTATTATAATCATTTGAAGATAAAGGAAACGGCAACGGTAATGGACGTTTCCGAGTCGGCGGTAAAGAAGCTCTTACAGAGAGGGCTGGCTCATTTGAGAGATACGTTGGAGAAGGAGGAGCTGTAGTCGGAGTTAAAGGAAGAAAGGAGCGGCTATGAAGAGTGGTAAAGTGCTGGAATTGCGGCTGGCGGAGGTATTTCGGCTGGAAAATGAGGCGTTGATTGCAAGAGCAATGCAGCATATCGAACAGGATGGAATGCCGGATTACTCCGAGAAGTATTACAAAGGAATAAAGGAGTTAAAACAGCAGGGAAGAAAAAAGGAGCGGCAGTATTTTTATTTTGGCAAAAAAGCGGCTTCGCGGGTTGCGGTACTGATTATCGCATTGATTATCGGAGCGTTGGGAACGATTACTGCATATGGTATCAATCGGTTGAGAAAACCGCAGCTTAGTATGGTGCATGAGGGTGCGCTGCTTTACTATAATCTGACGGAAGAAGAGAAAGCGGTGCTGCCGGAGAAGCTTGAGACGGTGTATGAACTGACCTGGGTACCGGAGGAATATGAATTGCTATATATGAAGGCATATCCGATGATGGGGATGAGTGTCTACAAAAATAAGACGGGAGATATGATTTCCCTGACACAGAGTACGCTGGTGGGGATTACGCATGCGATTGATACCGAAGGTGCAGAGGTCGCAGAAACGAAGGTGTTGGGATATCCGGCATATCGGGTAGTCAATGAGCGATTTGTTGCATTTATCTGGTCGGATGGAGAATATCATTTTTCCTTGTCCGTACCGGTTACCTGCAAGGATACAGGAATGCAAATGGCAGAGTCTGTGAGAATAAAGAAGTTGGAAGAATAAAAAAAGGATGCAAAGCAAACAACAGCGGTCAGTGTGTGACCGGCATGATGCGAGAGTTTGCCTTGCATCCTTTTTGGTTTATTTTTTATAAAACTCACGAATCTTGTCCATGCGGGCAGTCATGCCGCAGAGCAGCTGGTCTGCAAGCGTCAGGGCAGTCATGGCTTCTACGACAACGACAGCACGAGGAACGATGACCGGGTCGTGGCGTCCCTTGATATTGACGGAGATTGGCTCGCCGGTGCGGGTAACGGTCTGCTGGGTAGCAGAGATGGAAGGGGTCGCTTTGATTGCAGCGCGGAGAATGATTTCGGAACCGTCGCTGATACCTCCTAAGATCCCCCCGGCATGGTTTGTCTGCTTTTGGGCGACACCATGTTCCAAAGAAAGGAATGCATCGTTGTTTTCTGAGCCGCGCTTATTAGCAACGGCAAAGCCGGAGCCGATTTCAAAGCCCTTTACGGCACCAATGGAAAAAATAGCCTTGGCAAGAGCAGCATCCAGCTTATCAAAGACCGGCTCACCGATACCTGCAGGCATACCACTGACAATGCATTCGATAACGCCGCCGGCAGAATCATGCGCCTGCATGGTGGCCTCGAGATATTCCTCTGCGGCTGCGGAAGCGGTTAAATCCGGCATATAAATCGGACTGGAGCTTAGATTTTCTTTTTTGCAGTTTTTGTAATCGATTTGGATGGGACCAATGGAACGGGTATATGCACATACTTCAATGCCAAGCTCCTTTAACAAAGCACAGGCAACGGCACCGGCTGCGACACGTCCGATGGTTTCACGACCGGAGGAACGTCCGCCGCCGCGATAATCGCGAAAGCCGTATTTGGCATCGAAGGTGAAGTCGGCATGTCCCGGACGATAGTAACCGGCGATTTCCGAATAATCACCGGAGCGCTGGGTTTCATTTAGTACGGCAAGAGAAATCGGGGTACCGGTGGTGCGGCCTTCGAAAACACCCGACTGGATGGTAACCAGATCGTTTTCCTTCCGTGGAGTAGAGTAGCGGGTTTGTCCAGGCTTACGGCGGTTTAAGTACGCCTGTATCATTTCTTCGCCCAAAGGGATACCGGCAGGGCAGCCGTCAATAACTACACCGATGCCTTTGCCGTGGGATTCACCCCAGGTAGTAATTTTAAATAATGTTCCAAATGTTGAACCAGACATATGCTTCCTCGTTTCTATACGTTATTGTGATAAATGCAATCAATAAATTTTATAGTAAGTATAATAAAAAGGAGGAAGAAATTCAA
Organism: Lachnospiraceae bacterium; assembly: GCA_017462755.1. GTDB lineage: Bacteria > Bacillota > Clostridia > Lachnospirales > Lachnospiraceae > RGIG4057. The sequence continues at coordinate 28,030 of JAFTQM010000072.1, forward strand.
CATAAAAATGTAAGAAAGGGTAAGATGAGCAGAGGGAGAGGCACGCAGCCACTCCCTCAAAAAGCTCAGCGAAGCATTAGCATCCGCAGTTGTTGCATCCGCAGCCATTGCCGTTGTTGATGCCGATACCGTTGTTGTTACCGCAGCCGCCGCAGAAGAGCAGAAGCAGGATAATCCAGCAGCAGTCCATGCCGCCACCGCAGCCGTTGTTGCCGCCACCGCAGAAGAGCAGAAGCAGGATGATAATCCAGCAGCTGTTACCTCCCATACCAAAACCTGTAGATTCGCAGCCACAGCCGCAGTTTGTAGCAGATAAATCGCTCATAATGTTACCTCCAAAAGGATTTTACAGTGTATCATATGTCGATTGGCTTGCCTTATTTCCTGTTGAATGGAAAAAAATCTTAGAAAAATGAATATAATATTTTGTCATAATTTTTTTGGCTGTGAGTAAAGGTAGGCTGTAAGTATGAAACGTGCAGGAAAGCTTTTACATTTGGAGGATGCCTTTGCGGCAGGCTATACAGGAAAGGGGATTACGGCGGCAATCCTTGATACGGGAATCGGAGCGACGCCATATCTGACAGCAGAGCGGATACGTGTGTTTCGGGATTTTGTGAATTTACGCCATCATCCGTATGATGATGCCGGACATGGAACGCATGTGGCGGGGATTTTAGCGGGTAACGGAACGGTGGCAGGTAGCAGCTTTCGGGGGATAGCACCGGAATGTGATTTGGTCATTTTAAAAGGACTGAACGGAAAGGGAGATGGGGAGCTGTCAGGTGCGCTGGCAGCACTTAAATGGGTACTGGAGCAAAGAAAAAGATATGATATCCGGGTGCTCAATCTGTCCTTTGGAGCAACAGAAAACGATAAAATAAAGTATCGTCATTTGATAGAGATGGTGGAACGTGTGTGGGAAAGCGGAGTATGTGTAGTTGCTGCAGCGGGGAATCGCGGGCCGGAGAAAGGGACGATTACGGTACCCGGCAGCAGTAGCCGAATCATCACCATTGGGGCGGCGGAAAGCGGGAAATTGCAGTACTGGTATTCCGGCAGAGGGCCTACGGCGGAGCAGGTAATGAAACCGGATTTGGTAGCTCCGGCTGCCGGAATATTCAGTTTAAAGCCATTGCGAAGAGAGTTTATGGGAACATACGCAGCAGGAAAGGAACGAAGAAATTTTTTTACGGTGAAAAGCGGAACGTCTATGGCTACGCCGATGGCAGCAGGTGCAGCTTGTCTGCTGCTGCAGAAGGAGCCGGAGTTGTCGCCGGATGAAGTGAAAAATAGAATGTGGCAGTCCTGTGTGGATTTGGGACTGCCACCGGAGCAGCAGGGGCATGGGATGTTAGATTTGCGCCTGCTGCTGCAATTATGAATGTGCTGCGTTTTACCGATGTGAAGAATCGGGTTACTTCTGATAAATATCAAATTCCTTGCCGTTCCGGGTAAATACCGGGATGGTATTAAGAGAAGCGGTGGCAGTAACGGTCTGACCGCCCTCATAGCGCTTGCCGGTCTTTGCTTCTACCCAGAAAGCACCGGCAGGCAGATAGACTTCGCGTGTGACAGCGTTTGCTTCAAATACCGGAGCGACAAGCAAATCCGGTCCGAACATATAAGCATCCTCGACATCATAGCAGGCAGTATCCTGCGGGAAATCATAGAAGAGCGGACGCATAACCGGACTGCCGTTTTCGTGGGCATCCTTCATGCATTCGCGGATGTACGGACGCAGACGTTCACGGATGAACAGAAATTCTTTGAGAATCTCATAATTTTCGTTACCGAAGCTCCAGACTTCGTTGTCCTGACCGGAGGTAAGCTGGCGGACACCATCGATGAATTCCTGTTCTCTCTCGTAGAACGGGGAACGCTCGCCATGCAGACGAAAGACCGGACAGAAGGCACCCCATGCAAACCAGCGGACCAATAATTCGCAGAAGTCCGGATTTTTGATATCGCCACCGAGGAAGCCGCCGATGTCACTGGTCCACCAAGGAATGCCGGCGATACCCATACTAAGACCTGCCTGCAGCTGCTCACGCATGGAGCGGTAGCTGGAGTGGATGTCGCCGGACCAGGTCAGTACACCGTAGCGCTGACTGCCTGCCCACGCGCAGCGGACAAGACTCATCACATCCCCCTCGCCCACGGATTTTAAGCCGTCATAGAAGCCCTTGGCATACATCTTTGGGTAAATATTGGTGCATTGTAATGCAGGACCTGCATGATAACGGAATACATCAAAATCATACGGACCGTATTCCGGTTCGGCTTCATCGAGCCAGAACAAACGGATGCCGTAATCGTAGTAGTTTTCTTTGCAACGCTCCCAGACGAATTTTCTGGCTCCCGGATGTGTGGCATCAAAGAATACCGTATCGCCCATCCAGTTCATGTGGAAGCCGCTGGCACGGTCGGTACGCACGAGATATCCTCGGTCTGCCATTTCGCCGAAATTGATGGATTTTTCATCGATGGTCGGCCAAACGGAAACGGCCAATTCAACCCCAAGCTCTTTTAATTCCTTGACCATAGCGGCAGGGTCCGGCCAGTCGCGTGGTTCGAAACGGAAGTCACCCTGTCTCGTCCAGTGGAAGAAGTCGATGACAATAACATCCATCGGCAGTCCGCGGCGCTTGTGTTCACGAACAACGTTTAATAACTCCTCCTGATTGCGGTAGCGCAGCTTGCATTGCCAGAAGCCGAGTCCGTATTCCGGCATCATTGGGGTACGACCGGTCGCCAGACTGTACTGTGCTTCAATCTCAGCAGGGGTATCCCCGGCGGTAATATAATAGTCCAGCTTCTTGGTGCTTTCGGCAACCCATTCGGTCTTGTTGGTGCCGAAGGTAGCGGTACCCACGGCAGGATTGTTCCATAAAAAGCCGTAGCCGCGGGTGGAAAGATAGAATGGGACGCTTGCCTGACTGTTGCGGTGGCAGAGTTCGACAATGGCCCCCTTTTTGTTCAGGTTGTGTTCCTGATACTGTCCCATACCGTAGATGCGCTCGTCCTCCTGCGCCTCAAAGCGGGCAACCAAACGGTAATCCGTGGTTCCGACAATAGGCTTGAGCTCACGACCCTCGACACGGAGCGGTACACAGTAGCGGTCAATGCGGTCACGGTTGCGCCAGTATTCCTCTAACAGCAGCTTGCCATCCTGATTGTAGAAGGACAGACGACCGTCAAAGGCGAGCTTTGCGGTGATTTTACCATTGGTCAGATAGGCGTTGGTACCGCTCTGGGCGTGCTTTTGGCGGTCTTCGCCATACCACCAGGGCTCCGTCAAATCGATTTCTTCGAATCGAATCTGCGGGTTCGTAGGTGCAGGTGCATCCATCAAAGCCCAATCGTTGGCATCCATTTCGGCTTCCTTGGTCATGCGGATACGCAGGGAATTTTCGCCCCATGCTTCAACCACCAGCAGTGCATTGCCGTAGGCGGCACATAGTTTTTGATTTTCTTCGTAAATCCTCATACTAATCCAATCTCCATTCTTGCTGCAGCCCGTAAATCCGGGCATAAGCACAAATTACTGTGTGAAAAATATAATTTTCACATTTTTACCTTGTGTTTTTAGCTAGGTTTAGTATAACATAGTTTATGGTATTTTGACAGAGGATTAAGACAATTTAGAAAAATACCGAAATAATGCAGGAAGAAAAGAGGAGAAGTATGATTCCATTTTGTGCAAAGCAGGGAGTAGAGCAGAAAATTTCCTTTGAGGATTTTTTATCCGCGATGCTTTCGGATTATGAGTGCGCTTATGCGTGTGGTATGGCAGCGGCAAAGCTTGGTGTAGCAATAAGCAAGGAGATGCCGCTAACGGAGATAAAGGCGGCGGTAGAGGCGGCAATGCCGGAGGATAAGCCGCAGGATTACCGGGAAAGAAATCTGTATCAGCTGATTCGGGACTATGAGCTGAAGGGCTTTGAGGAAGTGCCGGAGGAAATTGCAGTATTGGTAGAGATGGGGCTTAAGGCGGAAATTGTGTAAATATTCAGAAGAAAACAGGAAGATTGCGACAGTTTTATGAAGATACGAGACACAATATATAGTGTGGAGAAAAATAAAAAATAACAAGATGAAGTAGACAAAGCAGATATCTTGTGATATACTAAGAGTGCGCATGCTTACGGGTGACGTAGGCTGCGTACTTTGTTTGTTTAAAGGAAAGCAGTCGTTTTACGACTATTTCTTTTCAGTGTTTTTTTGTGATGTTGTTGTGGAGGAATGAGCGAAATGAGAGTAATCAAGCGTGACGGACGAATCGTAGATTATGACCGGACGAAGATTTTGGTGGCAATTCGAAAGGCAAATGACGAGGTAAAGCTGAAGGAGCGTATTTCTGAAGGCAAAATCGAAGGAATCATCCAGGAAATCGAAGGCATGAAAAAAGAGATGATGCAGGTAGAAGAAATCCAGGATATCATCGAAGAAAAGCTGATGGAGGATGGAAAGTACACGCTTGCAAAGACCTATATTTTGTATCGCTATACCAGAGAGCTGGTGCGTAAGGCGAATACAACGGATGAGTCGATTTTGAGTCTGATTAAGCACAACAATAAGGACGTTATGGAGGAAAATTCCAACAAGAACGCGATTATTGCTTCGACGCAGAGAGACTTGATTGCCGGAGAGGTATCGAAGGACTTGACAAAGCGTATTTTGTTGCCGGAGAAGATTTCAAAGGCGCATGAGGAAGGAATTTTGCATTTCCATGATGCAGATTATTTCCTGCAGTCGATTTTTAACTGCTGCTTAATCAATATCAAGGATATGTTTGAAAACGGAACCGTGATGAATGGTAAGCTGATTGAGAGCCCAAAGAGCTTTCAGGTAGCCTGCACGGTTATGACGCAGATTATTTCTGCGGTTGCGAGCAGTCAGTATGGCGGACAGTCCGTGGATGTGAGACATCTTGGCAAGTACTTAAGAATTACAAAGGAGAAGTATCAGAAGCGCTATGAGGAGGAGTTCGGCGGTAAGCTGCCGGCGGAAATCGTAGCAGAGCTGGTAGCTGACCGGGTAGAGGATGAGTTAAAGTCCGGTGTACAGACCATCCAGTACCAGATTAATACTCTGATGACCACCAATGGTCAGTCTCCGTTTGTAACTTTATTCTTAAATTTGGACAAGGATGACGAGTATATCGAGGAGAATGCGCAGATTATAGAGGAAATCCTGCGTCAGCGTCTCGAAGGCATCAAGAATGAAAAGGGTGTATATATTACACCTGCATTTCCAAAGCTGATTTATGTACTGGACGAGCATAACTGCTTAAAGGGCGGCAAGTATGATTACATTACAAAGCTGGCGGTACGTTGTTCGGCGAAGCGTCTGTATCCGGATTATATTTCGGCGAAGAAGATGCGTGAAAATTACGAGGGCAATGTATTCAGCTGTATGGGATGCCGCAGCTTCCTGACGGCATGGAAGGATGAGAATGGCAATTACAAGTTTGAGGGACGCTTTAATCAGGGCGTTGTCAGCTTGAATCTGCCGCAGATTGGTATTATCGCACAGGGCAATGAGGAGCTGTTCTGGCAGCTGTTGGAGGAGCGTTTGTCGCTCTGCTTTGAGGCATTGATGTGCAGACATCGTGCGTTAGAGGGAACGATTTCGGATGTGAGTCCGATTCACTGGCAGTATGGTGCGATTGCCAGACTGCAAAAGGGAGAGACGA
>JAFTQM010000073.1 GCA_017462755.1 Lachnospiraceae bacterium
CAAGTGAAACATTACTTTTCGTAATCACAGGGTACGTCACTCCGAGCATCTCAAACTCTGAAAACTCCAGTGCAACCTCCTTGTGCTGCTCCTCATCTTTTCGATTCATTGCCTCAGATAAATTAACCAGCATATTCTCTCCTGTCTCCCATAGAAAGGCATAGTACACCTTAAAAATAGACACTGCTAGTATTATACTCATGCAGTGTCTATTTGTCAACTTTTTTTTCAAAAATTTCAACAATTCTTAGCCAACCAATGCCACCGTATCTCTTGCGATTGCCAGTTCCTCGTTCGTCGGAATCGCCATTACCTTAACTTTGGAATCATCCGTCGATACAATTGCCTCTACACCGCGCACATTGTTCTTGTCCTGGTCAATCGTAATACCGAGATATCCAAGATACTGACAAATACTATTGCGGATAATCTTGTCGTTCTCACCAAGACCTGCCGTAAATACAATCGCATCCACACCATTCATTGCTGCCGTATAAGCACCAATATACTTTACTACCTTATATACGAATACTTCGGTAGCGTCAATCGCAAACTGATTGCCTTCGTTTACTGCATTCTCCAAATCACGGAAATCGCTGGATACACCGGACATACCGTATACACCGGATTTCTTGTTCAGGATGTTCATAATCTCGTCGATGGTCTTGTTTTCCTTTTTGGCAATAAACTCTACAATCGCAGGATCAATGTCACCGGAACGGGTACCCATTGCCAGACCCTCAAGCGGAGTCAGACCCATACTGGTGTCAACCGACTTTCCATTCATTACTGCGGTAACACTCGCACCATTTCCCAAATGACATACGATAATCTTGGAATTGTTGTAATCCAGACCTGCCACCTCTGCTGCACGCTTGCTTACAAAGCTGTGGCTGGTTCCGTGGAAGCCGTAACGACGAATCTTATAATTTTCATAGTACTCCTTCGGAATCGCATAGGTATATGCCTTGTGTGGCATCGTCTGATGGAATGCAGTATCAAATACAGCTACCATCGGTACACCCGGCATCAGCTTTCTGCACGCATTGATACCAATCAGATTTGCAGGGTTGTGAAGCGGTGCCAAATCGCTGCATGCTTCAATTCCGCGAATCACTTCATCATCGATAACAACCGACTTTGTAAAATGCTCACCGCCATGTACCACACGATGTCCTACCGCATCAATCTCGTTAAGCGATGCAATCACACCGTATTCCTTATTCGTCAGCGCATCTAACACTGCACCGATTGCAGTCTCATGCTCCGGCAATGCAATATCCAAGGTAATCTTCTCACCGTTTACCTTATGCACCAGTCTGCCGTCAATACCGATTCTCTCACAAATACCGGTAGCCACTGCCTGCTCGGTTACCGAATCAATCAACTGATATTTCAACGAAGAGCTTCCGCAATTAATCACTAATACCTTCATAATTCTACTCCATTCCCGCGTCAACGCGCCTTATCTCTTTTTTTATTAATAAGCTGCTGCCTGTACTGCCGTAATCGCAATAACACCTACGATGTCATCCGAATTACATCCTCTGGACAAATCGTTTACTGCCGCTGCAATACCCTGAGTCAGCGGACCATATGCCTCTGCCTTACCCAGACGCTCTACCAGCTTGTAGCCAATGTTACCCGCATCCAAATCCGGGAATACCAGTACGTTTGCCTTACCTGCCACATCACTACCCGGTGCCTTAAACGCTGCTACCTCCGGCACAATCGCAGCATCTAACTGCAGCTCGCCGTCAATCTTTAAGTATGGATACTGCTCATGCGTAATTTCTACAGCTCTCGTTACCTTATCAATATCCGAATGCTTTGCACTTCCCTTGGTCGAGTGGGAAAGCATTGCAATCTTTGCTTCCTTGCCTACCAAAAGCTCAAAGCTCTTTGCGGAGGATCTTGCAATTGCAGCCAGCTCCTCTGCCGATGGATTCTGATTCAGACCACAGTCACCAAATACGAACGTACCCTTCTCACCCAAATCGCAATCCGGTACAATCACAAGGAAGAACGCAGATACCAGCTTGGTTCCCGGTGCCGTCTTTAAAATCTGCAGACATGGACGCAGAGTATCTGCGGAAGAATGACATGCGCCGGATACCAGACCGTCTGCATCTCCCATCTTTACCATCATGATACCGAAGGTCGTATAGTCATTTAATAATGTCTCACGCGCCAGCTCCGGAGTCATACCCTTTGCACCACGAATCTCTACCAGCTTGTCTACATAAGCATCCATCTTATCAAAGTACAGCGGGTCTACCTGCGTTGCCTTCGAAATGTCCAAACCGGTCGATTTATTCTTAATTACCTCTGCGTTACCAATGATAATAATGTTTGCATTGCCTTCTGCCAGCGTCTTCGCTGCCGCCTCATAAATTCTGCGGTCCTCCGATTCCGGAAGTACGATGGTCTTCAAATTCTGTCTTGCTCTTGCCTTGATTTCTTCAATAAAACTCATGTCCTATTCTCCTTTCAGGTCTTGCAGGCCTCTTTTGTGCCCTTTTGACATACAGCAAAATAATGAACCTTTCTCACGCCAAAATGTAAGCGTTTTCATAAAACCATATTTTCCTGTTTGTGAAAAATGCACAAGATTTTTTACTCTTAATATAGTATAATACGAAATTCGGATTGTGGCAAGCCCTAAATTTGCTGTTTTTTTCACTATTAATTTTCTTTCTTTTGTGCTATCATAATAAAAAGGAAATACAGAAGAATATACCATGTAAGAGCTTTCATAAATCGAAATTTATTTTCGCTTCGATTGTCAATTTTTTATCAAAGTTTTGTATCTTATTTTATTGAGCATTTTGCACAAAACAAATATCAAAAACGGAGGTATCCTATGAAAACTGTAGGCATCATTGCTGAATTTAATCCGTTTCACAACGGTCACGCTTACTTACTCAAAGAGGCTCGCAAAATTACCGGCGCCGATGCGGTTGTCGTCGTTATGAGCGGAAACTATGTGCAGCGCGGTACTCCTGCTCTGCTTTCCAAATATGCCCGCATCGAGATGGCACTGTCCGGCGGTGCAGACCTTGTGATTGAGCTTCCTGTATTTAGTGCCTGCAGCAGTGCGGAATATTTTGCAGAGGGTGCAGTGCGCCTGTTGACAGACCTTGGCATCGATACCGTCTGCTTCGGCAGTGAATCCGGAGAATTGGATGCACTGGCTTCCCTGGCACAGCTTTTTGCCGAGGAGCCGGAGCAGTATCGTGCTTTATTAAAAGCAAGCCTTGCCTCCGGTGCCAATTTCCCAACGGCCAGACGAAGCGCCATCGCCAGCCTTCTGCCGGAGCTTGTACCTTTGCTCGATGAGCCTAATAACCTGCTGGCAATCGAATATCTCAAGGCTATTTATCGCTTGGGTTCTTCACTGCGCCCTTATACCATTCAGCGCGCAGGCTCCGGTTATCACGAGGCTGCACTGACCAATCACTCCTACCCTTCTGCAACTGCCATCCGTAACTTCTTCTATCAGGATGCGATGCCGGGAACGCTTATCTCCTTTGCTGACTATATGCCATTGTCCGCTGTTGAGATTATGGAGCGGGAATTTTTCCGCACCTTTCCGGTTACGGAGCAGGATTATTCCAATCTGCTCGCCCTTCGACTGCTCTCCTCAACCAAGGAGGAGCTTGCCGAACTGGCCGACGTCGGTCCCGAACTGGCTGCACGCCTGTATGCGCACCGTTTTGACCACATACAATATTCCGATTTTGCAATGCAATTAAAGACCAAGGAATTGACCTATACACGCATATGCCGCGCCTTACTGCATATCATCCTTGGCATCACTGCGAACGATTTAGAGACTTTTCGCGCCTTTTCCCAGACACCATATATGCGTGTGCTCGGCTTTACCCAAGCTGCACGCCCACTTCTAAAGGAGCTTGCCGGACGAAAGCTTCCCCTCATAACAAAGCCTGCCAGAGCAGGGGAATTGATTTCTCCCGAAGCACTGCCGTTTTGGCAAAAGGAGCTGTTTGCTTCCGAATTGTACCGCCAGATTTCTTACTCGCGCTATCACACCGAACAGCCTTCGGAATATACGCATGAAATCTTGATTTTGGAATAAATTATAATAACTGACACAATACCGGAAAGCGTTTCTGCCATGCATTATTTTTTTCATCGTCACCCACGCTGGTATCTCTATCTTTTCTTTTTCGCTCTCCTGTGCGGAATGCTCTTTTTCCCGCAGATTGCAGCCGCAGGTGCTCTCAAGGGGCTCCTGCTGTGGTTTGAAACGCTGCTTCCGGTATTGTTGCCTTTTCTCTTTCTCTCCGGTCTGCTGATTCGTTTGGACATGACACGTCCGCTGAATCGGATGCTCTCGCCGGTACTCTGTCGTTTCCTTCCGATTTCCCCTGCTGCATGCTACCCTCTGCTGCTCGGACTTTTCTGCGGTATGCCGCTCGGTGCCAAGACCACTGCAACCCTCTATCAGAACGGCAGTATCTCACACGCTGATGCAACCTTTCTCCTTGCCGCCTCCAACCATGCCAGCCTGATGTTTTTGGTCAGCTATCTCATTGCAAACAAGCTGCAGCAGCCAGCCCACACCTTCGCCTTTCTGGCAATCATTTACCTGTCGGGACTTTGCGCAGCACTGTTGCTCCGTCCCCGACCAGTCTCCGTTCCATTATCCCATCCGCATGACTCCGGCGATTTATCGTCCTCCGGCATTCATGCTACAGCTGTAGCTTCGCATCCAAGCAAGACACCGGGCTTTTTTGAGGCATTGGACGACAGCGTTGGTGACGGTCTGCAAACCATTACCAAGATTGGCGGCTACATCATTCTCTTTTCCATGCTGTCCGGCTTTCTCATGCATTGCACCTGGTTGGTTCTGCCGCTACGCGCTACTGCAGCAGGGATTTTCGAAATCACCGGAGGAATCCAATTGCTCTGCGAAACTTCGCTCCCCGTAACACAAAAAACAGCCCTCACCCTCGCGATTACCTCCTTCGGAGGTCTCTCCGGCCTGATGCAGACCCGGAGTGTTACGCTTGGAAGCGGACTGTCCATAAAATTATATTTTGTTCAAAAATGCGTGCAGGCGGGTATTACCTATCTCCTGACGCTTCTTATCATGCAGTTTTGCTAAGGTTTATTCTACATCCTGTAAAAAGGTGTTTTCGTCAAAGTCAAAATCATCGTTTGCCGAAGACTCGTAGCTCTGCTCCTTCTGCTGTGCCTGCGGATTCAACTGTTCATTCAGTTCACTGCGGTTTGAGAGCACAACCTCCAAATTTTCCTTCAGAATACCTACCAATTCCTCGCTGCGCAGCTTGGTTGCTTCATAGGCACTGCTTAAAACACGCTCTGCCTCACCCAAAATCTCATTGGTATAAGAAAGCGCACCGTACCGCAGCTGCTCTGCCTCCTCATTGGCTTCTCTGAGAATGGCCTCTGCGCGTGCCGTTGCCTCCTGTATCATTGCATTTGCCTGCTCATATGCCTGTCTGGAAATTTCATTTTCGCTTACCAGCTGATTTGCATGCTCTCTTGCCTGAGCCTTGATTACCTCTGCCTTTTCCTCGGCATCTGCAATCAATGCATCACGATTTGCAATAATCTTCTGATAACGCTTAATCTCATCCGGCATACGCAGCTTGAGTTCATCCAGCAGATCATACATCTCATCCTTTGGAACGATAATCTTCGTCTGAGATAAAGGCTGCATCTTGCAGCTCTCAATAAATTCATAAATATCGTCAATTACCTGTTCTATTCTGCCGCTTGTTCCCATCGCCATGGTTACACTCTCCTTATCGCTTTAAATTTACTTAATACTGCCGGTAAAATGCTTTCCGGTACAAATTTTTCGATGTCACCGCCGTAGCTGGCGACTTCTTTTACAATACTGGAGCTCAGATACGAATACTGAACGCTCGTGGTAAGGAAAATCGTATCAATCTCCGGCATAATCGCATGATTCGTCTGCGCTATCTGAATCTCATACTCAAAATCCGTAACCGCACGCAGACCACGCACCATAACCGTTGCATTTCTCTTTTTTGCAAAATCTACGGTCAGACCGTCAAAGGCTTCTACCGACACATTCTCCAAATCCTTTGTCACAGTCTTTATCATCTCTACCCGCTCCTCCACACTAAACAGCGGATGCTTGGAGCTGTTGTTTAATACACCAATAATCAGCTTATCCACCATCTTGGCAGAACGCTTTATAATATCCAAATGTCCTAAGGTAACCGGGTCGAAGCTTCCCGGATAAATTCCTATAATCATATTCCAATACCTCCTGGTATTACCCACGGTACTTTATTCTTTCAAACTAACAAGTCTGCTTGATAAATACATGCTGATTGGTCTTATACTGCTTTTGACGTACCAGCGTAAAACCCAGTGTTTCCGCATATGCAAACTCCGTATCCAGTGCCGCTTCAATGATAATCAGCGTTTCCGGTGTGCAAAGCTTAGAGTCGGAAAGTATACGCAAAATCCGCTCCTCAAACCCATCCCGGTATGGTGGATCCATAAAGATAATATCAAACGGTGTTCCGTCTGCCTCCAATACCTTCAGCGCCCCCATCACATCCATCGCCAATACCCGGCTCTGCTCAGTAAAAGCGGTCTTTTCTAAATTGGTGCGAATACAGCGTAACGGCTCTGCTGCCTGTTCTACAAATACAGCCTCCCTTGCACCGCGGCTAAGCGCCTCAATCCCGATGCCGCCGCTGCCTGCAAATAAGTCAAGAAATCGGCAATCCGGCAAATCATAATTTATCATATTGAACAGTGTTTCCTTAATCCGGTCCGTCGTCGGTCTGGTATCCATCCCCGCCGGCGTGACAAGATTAGTTCTTCTGGCACTTCCTGCTATGACTCTCATCATTTCCTCGTTTCTGAAAAATAAGCATACTATATATTTATTTTAGTATATTATTTCTTTTTGTCAACCACCTGTGTTATTTTTTCTTCAAAAGTCGGCGTTTCCCACAATCCATATTGGTACATTGCGCACAGTCCTGTCTGCCGCAATTCGCCCCGCGATTTTCCGTAAGCGGCTGCTCTGCCATTGCATAAGTCAGCCCTAAAAAGCCGGTTACCGACTTCATCGGAAGCAGTACTCCCTTCGCATTGCAGCGCAGTCCGATTCGTTCCTCCGTGTGCAGTCGTTCCAAAAAGACCGGCTGCAGCTCAATCGGCAAATCTCCGTATCCGATGCCAAACAGCCAGTTTTTCCGCATCTGCGGCAATGCTTGTTCTACACTCTGCTCCAGATACATCCGCACGCCCTCTACCGCTGCATTTGCCAGCGCATCGGTCAGCAATGCCTTTAGCATGCTTTCCTCCTGCAATGCTTCAATCAGCTCATCCACCGCTTCTCCAAGGGTCAGCGCCGCACATACTGCATAGGAGCAATGCTCCAGATGCGCTGCAAGTGAACGCCCCGGCAGAGACAGCTTCGTACCGCCCCAGGACAGCTTTGTACACTCTGCGGTCTGCTCTGTAAGCTCTGCCAGCTCAGCCGAAAACGCCGGACACATTACTTCCTTTAATTTTGTCCAACACTCCTCCAGCTCTTCCTGCATTTCCGGCTCCGGCGCATTCCCCCGGTATCCCAAGTATTCCCATGCGGTCTGCATAGAAAGCAGCGCATCGTATTCTCTTTGTTCTAAATACTGTGTTATTTCCAACTGCATTTACTTTTCCTTTAAATAAGCACGAATGATTAGCCGCTGCGCTCCGTCCTCCTCACAGGTTACCAGCGTCAAAACGGCTTTCCCTTCTCCGGTATCCTCTACAACCCAGACCTCTGTCGGCTCTACCACCATAGAACCGCTAACCTCATATTCGAATTCTTCTCCCAGAATATTGGTCAGTTTAATCGTATCTCCCACCTTCAGCTTATGCAAATCCTTAAAATACGGACCCGAATAGCCGCCGCGATGTCCCGCCAGCGCACAATTTCCGATTTCTCCAATGGCTGCGGTTTCGGACATATGACCGATTGCCACACCAATCTCTGCGGAATCTGCTCCCTCTACGATTGGATAAATCAAATCAATCGCATCGATTTCGATGATTCCGATGACCTCCTGTCCGTTGAGACGATTGCTCTTCGGGGTTGGGGTTGCCGTTGGCTCCGGTGTCGCCGTCGGTTCCGGTGTAACCGTTGGTGTCGCCGTCGGTTCCCCGGTTGCTTCCGTTCCGGTTGGTTCCGGACTCGTTCCGTCCGTCGGCTCCGGACTCTTCGTTGGTTCCGGTGTCAACGTCGGTATTACTGTCGGCTCTATTGCCGGCTCCTTTGTCGGCTCCGGCGGATTCGTCAGCATAGCCGCCTGATTTTTTTCTATTTCGTCGCGGATTTCCTCTAACATCTTCTCCTGCCGATACTTATTGTACGCCTGTACCGCAAGCGGATACACACACACACCGATACCAATCAGAATAATCAATATGCCTATGATTCTTCTTGGCGAAAGCTTCTTTTTGCCTGTGTTCTTTTCCTTTTCCTCCATCGGATTCTTCCCCCTTTTCTACTATTTTACACTTTTTAATATGTATAAATAGCTTCCTTCCCTCATCGAAAGCTCGTATTCCTTTTCCAGCACAAATTTGCCCGCTGCATAACGCTTTGCCAAAGGACGGTCATGCGTATATAAAATCATGATTCCGTTTGGTTTTAAATGCTCCGGTGCCTTGTCAAAAAAGCTGCGATAAAGCTGCTCTAACTCTTTTTGCTTTTCCTTTGCTTCTAAGGTCACGAACGGCATATCCGTGATGATTTCATCAAACTGCTGCTCATGGGTAAAGGTCAGAAAATCACGATGAATAAAGTTCGCGTCCACGCCTGCTAACTTTGTATTCTCTCTGGCGCCAAGCACCGCTTCCTCCAATATATCAGTTCCGTACAGCTCCTTTACCTTTTTCTTCTTTGCCCGCTCTACTAACATCGTACCGGTACCACAGAACGGATCGAGACAACGTGCATTCTCGGTCAGGTATTCCTCTGCCAATGCCATGCAGAGTGCCGCATTGACCGGACGGATGCCTGCCGAAATCGTTCTTCTGCGATAAGCAAAGCGATGATCCTTTAACGTCAGCAGCTTGATCATCACATACCAGCCTCTCTCCTTACTCTGCACCATACGCAGCTCTACCTCGTAGCCACTGACCAAATTGACCAGCCCGCCCTTGGTCTGCTCCTCTAAGGCTGCTGCCATCTTTTTAGTAAAGGCACTTCTCTTTTCCAACGGCATGTCTCCGCGCAGTTCAATTCGAAATACAAACGGTCTGCCGTTTTCTTCATGTCGACGCTTCAAATAAGAATATATTCCGGCCTTCGCCAACTGCTCCGCTGCCTGTACCGGATCCTCTGCCACCTGAAAACAGCCCGGCAGTACAAAAAACAGCTCCTCAAAGGTACGAAGCTCATACAATGCCGCCGGATCCTCCGTCTGCACCATAACGCCCGCCGCAAAGGCTTTCTTCTTTCGCATTCCAAGCTCTTCTATCACCACATGCTTATGGTTTCGGTTCGTCGTCAAAATCAAATCCGACACAATACCCTTTCCGGTAAACCGATGCGGCTTCTCTGCCTCCACGCGCTGAAGCAATTCTCGCAACAATGTCTTTTCTTCCGCAAGATGCTTTCGGTTCTCGTCGTTTAATTCTATCTCCTGCAAGCGCGCAAGCTCTGCCTTAAGCTCCTTCGCAAGCTCCTTGATGTCAAAATGCTTCAGTGCCTCCAGATAAGCACCCCGAACGAACCGCGTTTCCTCCAAAAGATACTTTTCCCAAAGCAGCTGTCTGTGCTTCGGCACTGCCAATTCTCCCAGAATCAGCGCCAGATTTTTCCGCACCTTCGCATCCTCACTTGCAAACAAACCAAGCAAAACCGCCTCAGTCTGCTCGAGCTCCTCCAAAAGTCTCATCCGTTCCTTGGCACCCTCCGCACCGCGCAACCGCTCTCTCAGCTGAATCAACAGCGGACGCTTCTCTTCGCTTCTTTTCAATTCTTCCAATATATCTAATACCATTCCTGCCTCCTAGGTTTTCCAAGCCTTTCACTACTCTCACGAAAACATGGTGCTCTACCTATATTTAATTCATTATGCGCTTTTGTCTCCAAAATATCAAGTAATATTTTCTTGAGTTTCCGCATTATTACTTCCGCAAACAAGTGATTACAAAACTCACAAGAACCAATCTTTCGGTCAGGCAAGTTAATCAAAACCAAAGCAGGTACTTGAGACCCGCCGGTACTTAGACGCTGTATTTTAGCGTCTTATGTACCGCTGCGAGTGTCGAA
>JAFTQM010000074.1 GCA_017462755.1 Lachnospiraceae bacterium
GTTGACACCTAAAATCTGATACGTTTTCCGAACGCAGGTGTCGGAGGTTGGCAGGCAACGGAAAAACCTGTTATTTTCCAGACATAGGTGCTGGAGGTTGGCAGACAACGGAAAAATCAACCATGAAAAGGGAATGTTTGATGCTGCGGCATAAACATTCCCTTTTCTAAATATTACGGAATTAAGGGTTTGATTATGGACAAAAGACGTGCAATTCAGATAATGACAAAAGCGGCTGAAATATACAGGGACAATCTTGAGGATCAGAAGGTTTTATTCCTTTATGGTCTGCCTTTCAATGTAAAAAAGCAGTTGCAGACAGAAGGAAAGATTTTGTCATCCATAAAGGGTTACGAGGTGGCCTTTCACAGATACAATTTCCTGCATCTAACAGGGGTTAAATTGAATAAGGGTGGAACAGCTTCGGCAATCCATTTTTATCAGAAGTGTTTGGATAAGAGATTGACGGAAAATGATTTTACCTTTGCAAAGGACGGTTCTACGGGGCAGAAGCTGGATATATTGGAAAGTATGATGCAAATAAAAAAGAATGTAACAATGATAGGGGAATTTACAGACAGAGGACCGAAGTTGTTTGCAGAAAAAGCGGCAGGTAATGTATGTGGCTGTATCGGTTTTGTGCAGGATAGAAATACGAAACTGAATGTGCCGAATACGCTACTGAAAAAGGATATAAGAGATGTGACAGTACAGCCTACTTATAAGGTGTTCGCTGTAATCTCAAAGCATTATACGGACGATAAATATACACAGGTTGCCAAACTTGATAAAAGTATTGATTTAAGAGAATGTTACTTTACAGAGGAAATTGAAAATCTGATAGAAAGAGACAGGTAATGTCAGACTGCTCACTCCGGACGGATAGTAGAAAATCATATAAAATAGAATGTCGGTTAGATGATAAAACAAATGTGAAAGAATATATATAATATCTGTCGTTGTTCGATATGCGGTAGCCGCCTAGTTGACATTTTGCATCTTTTGTGATATGATGATTGAAATTTAAGAAGCAAAGGCTAAGAAGAGAAAGAGTAGCTGTGGCAGAAGTTTCAGAGAGAAGATGGTGGTGCAAATCTTCACGGAAGCGGCAGGGAAGCAGTCTCGGAGCTGTAGACCGAAAGGACGATGTTCGAAGTAGGCTCTAACGGAGGTTCCACCGTTACAGGGAACGTGATATCGGAGAGAGTTCTCCTGTATCAGCAGAGTGCAGAGATTTCTGAATTTAGGTGGTAACACGGACTGGATGGTTCGCCCTAAGCTGACGGATGCGTCGGCTTAGGGCGTTTTTTGATTACATAAACCATTTGGGAAAGTAGGGTAACGTATATGAAAGCAGGAAAATTGGCAGAGGCGGTGGAACGCCGTTCCGTAACGAAGCTAATCCGGGCGAAGGGAAAGGAACCCGCCGGTGTGGTTGCTTCTTGCGAGGGAGCAGCCGGAACGGAAAATTTCATAATGGCAGTCGGCGAGCTTGTGGTAGAATACCTTTGCCAGATTGCGTTTTTGGCGAACCGTGTGGCAGGTCTGCTGGCAGCGGAAGCAGCTAAGGCAGTGACGGCTGTGTTTGCATTGGCTTTGCCTATCGAGTCTGAGGAAGCGGAGCTAAAGCAGCTGGTGCGTGCGTGTCAGGCAGCGGCAGAGAAGCTGGGGATAGAGAGCTATACCGTGCATCCGAGAAGCAGTAGTACGGTAACGAAGCCGGTATTGTCGGTAACGATGACCGGAGTGCAGGCAGAGGGCTTATGTTCGGAGGTACAGGCGCAGGAGAAAATACCGTTTGGAGCGGGTAGTTCGGAACCGAAAGCAACAGATGCTGCAAAAGCAGTGGAAACCACACCTCAGGTTCGAAACGATTGTGCAATCCTTATGGCAGGCTATGCCGCAATGGAGGCTACGGTGTGCATGATGGAAGCGGCGCAGGAGAAGTTGGCGGCGCGTCTGTCGAAGCAGTTTTTGCAGGATGGTAAGGAGCTTCTGGTACAGACGGACACCAGACAGGCGATTGCGATTGCATTAGAGCAGGGCGCGTTGGTAAAGACAGCCGGAGAGGGCGGTATCTTTACGGCACTCTGGGAGCTGGGAAGCTATCTGGACTGCGGTATGCAGGTAGAACTGCGCGAGCTGTTGCTGCGGCAGGAAACGATAGAGGTTTGCGAGATACTGGACTTGAATCCGTATCTGATGCTTTCCGGAGGAGCGATTCTGGCAGTTACGAATCGGCCGGAGGAGCTGCTCACGGCATATAAGGCTGCGGGAATACCGGCAGCAAAGGTAGGAGTCCTGACCGGAGGACATGACCGTATATTAAACAACGGTGAGGAGCAGCGTTATTTGGAGCCGTTCCGTGAGGATGAGCTTTACCGGACAGGTATTTTGCATTGATATATTATGAGAAAATCAAATAAAGGAGGAAGAAGGCTTGGAGAGAGAAGGACAGGCGAGAAGCCAGTTAAAGGAAGAGATTTTAAAAGCGATTGACAAGAATTCGAAGCTGGAAGCGGCGGATTTGGCGAATATGCTTGGTTCGAGCGAAGAAGAAGTAATGACCGCATTGGCGGAATTGGAGGCGGACTCGATTATTTGTGGTTATCCGACCCTGATTAATTGGGATCAGACCTCCTGTGAAAGAGTAACCGCGTTGATTGAGATTAAGGTGACGCCGCAGCGTGGCGAGGGCTTTGACCAGATTGCGAGAAGAATTTACCGCTTTGATGAGGTAGAGTCCGTATATCTGATGTCGGGCGGCTTCGATTTGACTGTTATCATCGAAGGACGCACGATGCGTGAGGTAGCGATGTTTGTATCAAGCAAGCTGGCACCGATGGAAGCAGTACTCAGCACTGCGACCCATTTTGTATTAAAGAAGTATAAGGAACATGGTATCCCGTTAGTAAGTGAAGTAAAAGATGAAAGGATGTTGATTACGCCTTGAGAAATCCATTGAATAAAAAAGTAACAGAAATACAGCCATCCGGAATCCGGAAATTTTTTGATATTGTAAGTGAAATGAAAGATGCTATCTCCCTTGGTGTGGGTGAGCCGGACTTTGAGACACCTTGGCACATCCGTGAGGAGGGTATCTACTCGTTAGAGAAGGGAAAGACCTTCTATACCTCGAATGCAGGTTTAAAGGAATTAAAGGAAGAAATTTGTCGTTATTTAAAGCGCCGCTTCAATTTGTCGTATAATGCAAAGGATGAAGTGTTAGTAACCATTGGTGGCAGCGAAGCCATCGACGTGGCACTGCGTGCAATGCTGGACGAAGGAGATGAGGTTCTCATTCCGCAGCCGAGCTATGTGTCCTACCTGCCATGTGTAACACTGGCAGACGGTGTACCGGTAATCATCGAATTGAAGGCAGAGAATGATTTTAAGCTGACCCGTCAGGAGCTGTTAGATTCGATTACCGACAAGACCAAGATTTTGATTATGCCATTCCCGAACAATCCGACCGGTGCGATTATGAGTCGCGAGGAGCTGGCAGATTTGGTTGACGTAATTATTGAAAAGGATTTGTTTGTTATCTCGGACGAGATTTATGCAGAGCTGACCTATGGTGGTGAGCGCCATGTATCGATTGCAGAGTTTCCGGGCATGAAGGAGAGAACGATTGTCATCAACGGCTTCTCCAAGTCCTATGCTATGACCGGCTGGCGTCTGGGCTATGCAGCAGGTCCGTCCGTTATCATGCAGCAGATGTTAAAAATTCACCAGTTTGCAATCATGTGTGCACCGACTACCAGCCAGTACGCAGCAGTAGAGGCATTGAAGAATGGTGATGCAGACGTGGAGATGATGCACGATGCATATGACCAGCGCCGCCGTTATCTGGTGAAGGCACTGCGCGATATGGGGCTGGAATGCTTTGAGCCGAAGGGTGCCTTTTATGTATTCCCTTGTGTCAAGAGTCTGGGTATGACCTCGGATGAATTTGCAAACCGTCTCCTGCAGGAGGAAAAGGTAGCAGTTGTTCCGGGTACGGCATTTGGCGATTGCGGCGAGGGCTTTTTGCGAATTTCCTATGCGTATTCGATTGAGAATCTGAAGACTGCGTTAGAGCGTATGGAACGATTTGTGAAAAAATATAGAAAATAACGGATTGTGCTTGAAAACAAGCGTCGAAGTATGATACAATAGAACAAGAGTGAAAACCATTGCTGCATTTATGCAGCCCTACTACGGAGGTCAAATATGGCAGGGATGAACGCCGATTATATAAATCCATTTTTATTAGCAGCGACCAAGGTCTTAAAGGATATGCTGATGCTGGATTCGAAGATAGGAAAACCGCATTTAAGTGAGTTGAAGTTTGACGACAGTTCTGTTTTAATCATGCTGGGTGTAACCGGCGCGATGAAGGGCAAGGTAATCTTGGACTTCAAGCGTGAGGTTGCATTGGATATTGCGTCGAAAATGTGTATGATGCCGCTTACCGAGATGAGTGAGATTGCGCAGAGTGCGATTTGTGAGCTGTGTAATATGATTTTAGGAAATGCAGCCACGGTATTTTCGACCAAGGGAATTTCAATCGATATTACGCCGCCGACCGTGTGTCAGGGAACGGTTTCGTTTTCTTCTGCTCCGGCGACGAATATTTGTATCCCGGTTATCTATGATGATAACAAGCCAATTGAGATTAATGTTTCAATAAAAGGATAAAGGGTCGCCAAGCGACTCTTTATTTTGTTATGGGAGGAATTATGTTAAATATTGTATTGTTAGAGCCGGAGATACCTGCAAATACAGGCAATATCGGTCGTACCTGTGTGGCGACCGGCAGCCGTCTGCATCTGATTAAGCCGCTTGGCTTTGATATTTCGGAGAAAGCGGTACGCAGGGCAGGTATGGATTATTGGAAGGACATTGACCTGCATGTATATGAGAATTTTGAGGATTTCTTAAATCAGAATCCGGATGCGAAGCTTTATATGGCGACGACCAAAGCAGAGCATGTATATACGGAAGTGGAATATGGTCCGGATGCGTATATTATGTTTGGAAAAGAAAGTGCCGGAATTCCGGAGGAGATTTTGATGAATTATCGGGAGACCTGTGTGCGGATTCCGATGATGGGAGAGACACGTTCGCTGAATTTGAGCAATTCGGTGGCAATTATGGTGTATGAAGCATTGCGTCAGGGAGATTTTGCATCCATGAAGCTGGCGGGAGAGCTGCATCGTCACCAATGGGGAGAATAGAGAATGAATGAAAAGGTTTTAAAGACATTAGAGTTTACAAAGATTGTGCAGCGGCTGAGTGAGTACGCAGGTTCTGCGATGGGCAAAGAAAAATGTACTGCGCTGGTGCCGCTGACGGATAGAGAGCAGATAGAGCAGATGCAGCAGGAGACGGCAGATGCGCTGGCGCGTATCTTTCAGAAGGGCAGCCTATCCTTTTCGGGTCTGCCGGATATCGGAGCCTCGATTAAGCGCCTAGAAATCGGTTCGACGCTGGGAGCCGGAGAGCTGATGAAGCTTAGCTCAGTGCTGACTGCGACATTGCGTGTCAAGAGCTATGGCTGCAATGGCGGAGAGGAGATTCAGGACAGCTTGAGCGAGCGTTTTTCGCTGTTAGAGCCGTTATCTCCGCTGAACAATGAGATTATGCGCTGCATTCTGGCAGAGGATGAGATTGCAGATGATGCCAGTCCGGGACTCAAGAGTGTACGTCGCCAGATTAAGCTGACGAACGACAAAATTCATGAGCAGCTTGGCAAGATTGTAACCTCGAACGAAACGCGCGGTATGCTGCAGGATGCGATTATTACGATGCGAAACGGCCGGTATTGTATTCCTGTCAAGCAGGAGTACAAGAATTCCTTCGGTGGTATGATGCATGACCAGTCGGCGACCGGTTCGACGGCATTTATCGAGCCGATGGCAGTAGTCAAGCTGAACAATGAGTTGGCAGAACTGGCGATTCGTGAAAAGGAAGAGATTGAAAAGGTATTGGCAGCACTCAGTGCAGAGGCCGCCGGACATACCGAGGATTTGATGTTCAATTTAAAGACGTTGGCGGAGTTTGATTTTATTTTTGCCCGCGGTACGATGGCGAAGCAGATGAAAGCGGTGCAGCCGCGCTTTAATGACCGTCGTTATATCAATATCAAGAAGGGCCGTCACCCGTTGATTGACCCGCACAAGGTTGTACCGATTGATATTTATTTGGGAGATGACTTCCATCTGCTGGTAATTACCGGTCCGAATACCGGTGGTAAGACCGTTTCGTTAAAGACCGTCGGCTTGTTTACCCTGATGGGACAGGCAGGCTTGCATATTCCGGCAATGGAAAGCTCGGAGCTGGGTATTTTTGAAGAAGTATATGCGGATATCGGGGATGAGCAGAGCATTGAGCAGAGCTTAAGTACCTTCTCCTCGCATATGACGAATACGGTTAGTATTTTGGAGAAAGCGGATGAAAACTCGCTTGTGCTGTTCGATGAGCTTGGGGCAGGTACTGACCCGACAGAGGGTGCTGCGTTGGCAATGTCGATTTTGACCTATCTGCACAACATCGGTACCCGGACCATGGCAACGACGCATTATAGCGAGCTGAAGATTTTTGCGCTGTCTACACCGGGGGTATCCAATGCATGCTGTGAGTTCAGCGTAGAGACCCTGCGCCCAACCTATCGCCTGTTAATCGGCATACCGGGCAAGAGTAATGCGTTTGCGATTTCATCGAAGCTGGGTCTGCCGGAGTTTATCATCGAGCGTGCAAGAGAGTTCATCGGCACGAAGGATGAGAGCTTTGAGGATGTCATCAGCCAGTTAGAGGAAAGCCGTGTGGTAATCGAGCGGGAACGTGAGGAAACCGAACGGCTGCGTGCTGAGGCAGAGGAGCTGAAGCGTCGTCTGGCAGAGAAAAATCAGAAGATTGATTCGGCGAAGGATCGGATTCTGCGGGAAGCAAACGAAAAGGCACGCACGATTTTGCAGGAAGCAAAGGATTATGCGGATGAAACGATTCGCAAGTACAATAAATGGAGCAATGAGAGCGGTCTGGGCAAGGAGATGGAGAAGGAGCGCGATGCATTGCGTGGCAAGCTTGGGGATACGGATTCCAAGCTGGCAGTAAAGGCAAAGAAGAATAAGAAGAAGCACGCGGCGAGCGAGTTCCATATCGGTGATTCGGTACAGGTACTGAGCCTGAACTTAAAAGGAACGGTCAGCACACTGCCGAATGCGAAGGGCGATTTGTATGTGCAGATGGGTATTCTGCGTTCACAGGTCAATATTTCGGATTTGGAATTAATCGAAGAGGAAACGATTAAAGCACCGGGCTTTTCAAAGACCGACAGCGGCAAGATTCGCATGAGCAAGTCGATGAATATCAGTACGGAGCTGAATATTATCGGAAAGCGTGTGGATGAGGCGATGCCTTTGGTGGATAAGTATCTGGATGATGCGTATCTGGCGCATCTGCCGAAGGTAACGATTATTCACGGACGCGGCACCGGAGCATTAAAGGAAGCAGTGCATTCACATTTGAGAAAGACAAAATATGTGAAGTCCTACCGTGTGGGCGAGTTTGGAGAAGGTGACCACGGAGTGACGATTGTAGAATTCAAATAATTGGGGGATGTATGGCAGAAAAACAAAAAATTCTGATTGTGGACGATGATAATAATATTGCGGAGCTCATTTCTTTGTATCTGATGAAGGAATGCTTTGATACGCAGATTGTGGGAGACGGCGAGGAAGCCATCCGGCAATTTAAGGAGTATCAGCCAAACCTGATTTTGTTGGATTTGATGCTGCCGGGTATCGACGGTTACGAGGTGTGCCGCGAGGTACGCAAGGTTTCCAAGGTGCCGATTATCATGCTTTCCGCAAAGGGTGAAATCTTTGATAAGGTATTGGGGCTGGAGCTTGGCGCGGATGATTATATGATTAAGCCGTTTGATTCCAAGGAGCTGGTAGCGAGGGTGAAGGCGGTACTGCGCCGCTTTACGCCGGAACAGAAAGAAACGGCGGCTCCGGTGGAGCAGCAGACGGGAGATTTTGTAATCTATCCGGATTTGACGATTAACCAGAGTAATTATTCGGTAATTTATCATGGAAATAAGGTGGAGATGCCGCCGAAGGAGCTGGAGCTGTTTTACTTTTTGGCGGCGCATCCGAATCAGGTCTTTACTAGAGAACAGCTCTTAGACCATATCTGGGGCTACGAATATATCGGAGATACGAGAACGGTCGACGTGCATATCAAGCGATTGAGAGAAAAAATCAAGGATCATGAGTCATGGCGGCTGGCGACGGTCTGGGGAATCGGCTACAAGTTTGAAACCCAGACAAAGCCGGTACGATAGAGAAGGTTGCGTGGGTGGGATGAAGCATAAAGCATTGATAAAATTAATCCTGTGTTATGTGGTTGCAGCAGTGTCGATGTTTGTCCTGTTGAATTTTGTAGGCGGACGTAGCCTGAATCAGCATCTGACCAAGGAAAAGGTAGAACTGCTGACGGAGGAAGCGATGCTGATTGCGGAGGAATATGTCGCACCGTATTATCAGGATTCCTCGAAGCTGTCTGACGTAATGGTGCAGCTGCGCAGTATCGACAATTTTTTGGGTACCCGCATCTGGGTAGTCAACACGAACGGTATTGTGTTTGTAGATACCGGAAGTACAGCCAGAGGCAGCGATGTAGATGAGATTGCACCCGAGTTTTTAAATCGGCTGGTCGAGCAGGGCTATGAAAAAAACGTATATTTTTCTGAGATTTTTGAAGAAGAGATGCTGGCGGTAGCGCAGCCGCTGTATTATAATTATCGGTTGCGGGGCTATGTCTGTATCTTTATTGCGATGTCCAACATTATGGAATCCACCTATCAGTATCTGGATTTCGTGAATTTGTGTTATTTGGTATTTTTGGTGATTTTATTGGCGGTGTTTGGAATTATTTATTGGAATACCTTGCGACCAATCCGAAAAATGACGCGGGTTACCAGAGAGTATGCCAAGGGACATTTTGATGTGCCGATGAATATTCGAATGCGGGATGAGTACAAGGATTTGGCAGATACGATTAAGTATATGGCAGATGAATTTAAAAATCTGGAAGCATATCAGAAGAAATTCCTTGCGAATATTTCACATGATTTCCGTTCGCCGCTGACCTCGATTAAGGGCTATGCGGAGGCAATGGCGGATGGTACGATACCATATGAGATGCAAAATAAATATCTGGACATCATATTGTTTGAGGCAGAGCGTCTGACGAAGCTGACCACGAATTTGTTGGAGCTGAACAGCTTTGAGACTAAGGGAGTTATCCTAAACGAAGTCTCCTTTGATATTAACGAGGTAATCCGCAAAACAGCGTTAACCTTTGAGGGAACCTGTACCAAGAAGCGAATTACGCTGAATCTGATTTTTGGAGATGAAAGTCTTTTGGTGGACGCAGATAAGGACAAAATACAGCAGGTGCTTTACAATTTGCTGGACAATGCGATTAAATTCAGCAATGCAGACTCGTTTATTGATATCCGGACGGAGGAAAAGGGAAGTAAGGTGTTTGTCTCCGTCAAGGATTACGGCATCGGCATTCCGAAGGAGAGTATCAGTCACATTTGGGAGCGGTTTTATAAGACGGATTTGTCCAGAGGAAAGGACAAGAAGGGAACCGGCTTGGGATTGTCGATTGCGAAGGAGATTATACAGGCGCATAAAGAGAATATTAATGTAGTCAGTACGGAGGGCGTAGGCACGGAATTTATGTTTACATTGCCGAGAGCGGAGTTCTGAGGAAACGCTTTGGACAGCGTTCCCCTTAATATTAACAGATTTGTCATAGTTCGTTCATATGTCTGTAGTATGATGAAAAATAGTACATGAACGAGGAAGGTGCAGCGTGGCTGTGGCAATGAAATTGGTAAGGAATGTCTGGAGGCTGTATGGAAGATAAGAAACAGCAGAGTAAAGAAGAGTATCAATTTATTCGCGAGAAAGTAATTGCAAAGAAAAAGAACCGAATTCGAAAAGCATGCTTATATACGATTTTTACGGTCTTTTTGGCAATCATATTTGGTATTGTGGCGCGTTTGGTGTTTATTTATGCAGATGCTCCGTTGAAGCGGCTGCTTGGCTTGGAAAAAGGCAATACGGTGACACCGACGGCGGCACCGGAGCCGACGAAAGAGATGACCCCAACGGCAAAGCCGACGCCGACCCCGACGGTAACACAAGAAGCGCAGATCACGGAGGTGCCGACTCCGCCGGAGCTTACACCGGAGCCGACGATAACGCAGGAACCGGTAAAGGAGCCACAGCAAATCGGAATTGCGGATTATCAAAGTATGTATGCGGCACTTCGTGCCGTTGCGAGTGAAGCAGAGAGCTCGCTGGTAAATGTAACTGCCTTTGTGACAGGAACCTCTTGGCTGGATGACCCTTATGAAATCGAAAGCCAAACGACCGGTGTGGTAGTAGAAAAAACGGAGAAGCACCTGTTAGTGCTGGTAAATCTTGACCGGATAGAGACTGCGAGTCAGATTGGCTTGACGGTGAACGGAGAGTTTTTTGAAGCTGAGGTATGGAATTACGAAAAGGATTACAATTTGGCATTGATTCGGGTGGCTGCGGATGCGTTACCGCCGCGCTTTGTGGAGAATACAAAAGCGGCAGTGCTCGGAGATTCGGCAAGTGTTGAGATAGGTACACCGATTTTGGCATTGGGCAATCCAAACGGTTATATGGGCTCGATGGAGCAGGGAATTGTGACCAGCAAGGGAAGTGTCTACTACATTACGGACAACAGCATTGAGCTGTTCCAGACCGATACTTCAAATCTCGAAAGCGGAGATGGTGTAATTGTCAATCTGCAGGGCGAGATTATCGGTCTGATTACGAGAACATTAAAACCGGAAGAAGATGCATCCATGTGTACCGCGATAGGTATGACCAAGCTAAAGAGTGTAATACAGAAGCTGATAGAGAATCAGAAGTTGATTTATTTCGGAATTACCGGCGAGGACATTCCGTTATCGGTTTTAAAAGAGGATGGTCTGAGCAACGGAATTTATGTAACCGAGGTAAAGCAGGATTCACCGGCATTTGAGGCAGGTATCAAAATGGGCGATATTTTATTGAAGGTCGGCGAAACCAATATTTATTCGTATAGTGGTTTTTATACGATGCTGAATCTGCACAAGAGCGGAGAATCCGTACAGGTAACAGTGATGCGAACGGTGCGAATGACACCGAAGCAGCTGGAATTGACCGTAGTGCTTGACGATAAGAAGTAAAAGCAAAGACGGTATTGGAATAAGAAAAAAGGAAAGAAGCGGGGGAAGCCCCGGAGGGTGGAAAATGAGATATTTGGCAGAGTTGCGCGAAGGCGAAATGGTAAAAGAGGTATATCTGTGCAAGCAGCTGCAGCAGTTGAAAACAAAGGCAGGCAAGAGTTATTATTCTATGCTTTTGCAGGATAAGACCGGTACGTTTGATGCAAAGGTATGGGAGCTGGGACCGGGAATCGAGCATTTTGAGGCAATGGATTACATTTGCATTGACGGTCAGGTAACCAGCTTTCAGGGAGCATTGCAGCTGAATGTGAAGCGGGTCAGAAAGTGTCAGGAGGGTGAGTACGATCCTTCGGATTATATGCCGACCACGACGCGCGATATTGAGGAAATGTACAAGGAGCTGCTTGGATATGTGGCGAAGGTAAAGGAGTCACATTTGCAGGCATTGCTTGCCAGTTATTTTGTTGAGGATAAGGATTTTATAAAGCGTTTTAAGAAGCATTCGGCGGCGAAGGCAGTGCATCATGGTTTTATCGGCGGTCTGCTGGAGCATACGCTGGGTGTGGCGAAGTTCTGTGATTTTATGGCAGATGCATATCCGATTTTAAAGAAGGATTTGTTGCTGACGGCGGCAATGTTCCATGACATTGGTAAGCTGGATGAGATTTCGCCGTTTCCGGAGAATGATTATACCGATGACGGTAATCTGCTCGGTCATATCTATATCGGTGCAACGCGCATCAGCGAGCGTATCCGCACAATTTCCGGTTTTCCGAAGAAGCTGGAGGGTGAACTGATTCACTGTATTCTCGCGCATCATGGAGAGTTAGAATATGGCTCACCAAAGAAGCCTGCGATTGCGGAGGCAATGGCGCTGAATATGGCGGACAATGCGGATGCAAAGATGCAGACGATGAAGGAGCTTTTTGCAGGTGCGGAGGAAAAGACCGAGTGGCTCGGCTACCAGAGACTGTTCGAGTCAAATATCAAGAGAACATCAGAGTATGGAAAGTAGGAGGGCAAAGCCCTCCGAAAATATATAGATTTCGGTAAGATAATCAGGAGGATTTGCATGAAGGAGCAGGCGGGCTGCGGCTTGAAGAAGAATGATTTATTTGAATTAAAGATAGAGGATATCGGCAGCGAAGGGGAAGGCATCGGCAGGTACGATGGCTTCACCTTTTTTGTCAAGGATGCGACGGCAGGTGATGTGATTACGGCGCGTGTGCTGAAGCTAAAAAAGAATTACGGTTTTGCCAGAGTAGAGAAGATTTTAACACCATCACCAGACCGCGTAACCCCGCGTTGCCCGGTAGCGAAGCAGTGCGGCGGTTGTCAGCTGCAGCATTTGTCGTATGAAAAGCAGTTAGAGTACAAGCACAACAAGGTAAAGAATTGTCTGGAGCGCATTGGTGGTATCGAAAATCCGGTAATGGAGCCGATTCTCGGCATGACCGAGCCGTATTATTATCGCAACAAGGCACAGTTTCCGGTAGGTGTAGGCAAGGACGGCAAGCCGGTCATTGGCTTTTATGCCGGAAGAACGCACAGTATTATCGACACAGAGCATTGCTATATTCAGGCGCGGGTCAATGAGTGTCTGATGGCAGCGGTGCGTGAGTTTTTGACGGAGTACCAGATTGCGCCGTATGAGGAAGAGAGCGGCACTGGTCTGGTGCGCCATATTTTGACGAGAGTCGGTTTTACAACCGGTGAGATTATGGTCTGTCCGGTACTAAATGGCGACAAACTGCCGCATGCGGAGGCATTGCTTGCAAAGCTGCAAAAGGCAGTGGAGGAGTACAATCAGAAGACGGCTCTGCAGGTGGCTGAAATCGCCGGAGAGAGAAAGGAGCCGATTTTTAAGCTTCAAAGCCTTTGCTTCAATGTGAATAAAGAGCGTACCAATGTGATTCTTGGTACCAAGATTATTCCGTACTATGGCGAAACATATATTACGGACTATATCGGCGAGGTAAAATATCAGATTTCGCCACTGTCCTTTTATCAGGTCAATCCGTCCCAGACGCGAGTACTGTACGAACAGGCATTGGCATACGCAGATCTTGCCGGCGGCGAGATTGTGTGGGATTTGTATTGTGGCATCGGTACGATTTCGTTGTTCCTTGCGGCGAAAGCAAAGCAGGTGTATGGTGTGGAAATCGTTCCGGAGGCAATCGCGGATGCAAAGAAGAATGCCGCGCTGAACGGCATCTCAAATGCAGAGTTTTTTGTAGGTGCAGCGGAGGATGTACTTCCGGCGCAGTATGAAAAGAGCGGTGGTACGATGCGTGCCGATGTCATTGTTGTAGACCCGCCACGCAAGGGCTGTGAGGAAAGTCTGCTGGCGACCATCGTGGCAATGCAGCCAAAGCGGGTGGTATATGTGTCCTGTGACTCTGCGACGCTGGCACGAGATGTGAAATACTTGGGCGAGCATGGGTATGAGTACGTTAAGGCGAGAGTGGTGGACCAGTTTGGGCAAAGCGGGCATTGTGAAACCGTTTGTTTGCTGGTAAGGAAAGCAAGCAGGTAATGGTTATATATTTTTTAGGAGCATAAATTTTAAGCTGCTTATTCTTATTGATAAGATTAAGCAGCTTTTTTGATTGTAAAGATAGTAGTTTGATTGTTATCAAGCTTAATTATGACTATGATTAGTAACATCGTTTTCTCTTTAGAATATTATAAGATTGAAATATAAATGGAAAGGAATTTGACGGAATAGGTTGATTGTATTTGGTTTATGATGGGCAGATAAGATTGAATTCAAAATATTATTAAATGCAATAAAAAGGGTGATTGTTGTGAATAAATTTAATTTTTTTAATAATGGCCGTTGTGGCAAGAAAGAGTTTGATGGAGAGTGTAATCAAAGCCAATCATGTAATGAAGATCAAAATGGTTGTTCTTGTAACACTAATTGTGAATGTCCACAAGGTTCAATGGGTCCGCGAGGTCCACAGGGCCCGGTAGGCGAGGTAATGAATTTTGCGGATTTTTATGCGCTGATGCCACCGAATAATTTGGCTACTGTAGCACCGGGGACGGATGTCAGTTTTTCACAAAATGGACCAAGTAGCGGTTCGGGAATTGAGAGAACCGGTCCAAGTTCATTTAATTTAGCGGAAATAGGCTCATATCAGATTTCGTTTCAAGTAAGTGTAGATGAAGCAGGACAATTAATCTTAACGTTGAATGATGAAGATTTGTTATATACGGTTGCAGCGCGTGCTACTGGTGCTTCTCAAATTATAGGAACAGCTATTGTGACAACAACGGTTATTAATTCTATCCTGACTGTTCGCAATCCGGCAGGGAATGCAACGGCATTGACGATTACACCGCTTGCGGGTGGGACAAGACCTGTTTCTGCACATCTTGTTATTGTTCAGCTTGGATAGTTTTGAGATAAAAATGATATTGCGTTAAGAATTGTTATGTAGGATAGATAAAAGGATCAGATAATCATATCATTTCGGAAAAGGTATCTTTCAATAATTATGCATGTAATTGGTTGATGTTTTATAATTACACAAAGTTATTGGAAAAGTAGAGATTTTACCACAAAATATTCATAGAAAATATGATTTTATGGAGAAGGAGCTCTTATGACTTTTGAAAAACTAATTGAACAGTTTATACATTATGTTGAAGAAGAAAAAAATGGATTAACCTTTGTAACTTATAAAAGAAAAATCTATGTTTTTTATGAATACGTTGTCCTTGAATTACAGGCATAAGATGTGAATTGTCAAAGCATATTAACAGGCATGTGAGTAAAGGAATTGTTGGATGCAGAAGCGGAGCAACTTATTAATGCTTGTAATGAAAAGCTTTCTATTACAGATGACGATGAAATTCTTAACGGATACTATAATAGAGTTTTTGCTAATTACATATCTTGATGAAAATTCAAACAAAGAATATTATGTGGCTGATGAACTGTTTTCTCAGCCGATGATTACAAACAAAATCAAAAGAATATGTCGATATTATTAAAAAAGAAAAATTGTAATGTATTGGTTGCAATATGTTGCGAAATTTCGTGTTTAGTGTTATGTTTATAGCAGTGTTTAGAAGAAAAAAGCAGCATTGTGATAAATGAACCGCATGAAAAGACGGGATGGATAATTTTGGCTATGGAAGGCCTAGATCATTCTGCAGGAAATGGAAAGGGGGCAATAATGAAAAGATATAATGTTTATTGTGACGAGAGTTGCCATTTGGAAAAGGACTTATCTCCTGTTATGATTTTAGGCGCAATGTATTGTCCAGCAGAGAATAAAAAACAAATTTATGACGAAATACGTGCAATTAAAGCAAAACATAATATTAGTTCTTTTTTTGAAATAAAGTGGACTAAGGTCTCAGCGTCAAAGATTGATTTTTATCTTGAACTCTTAGACTATTTTTGGAATAATCAGGATTTGTTATACAGAGGGTTGGTAGCGAGTGGTAAGCAATCGCTAGATCATGATAAATATAATGGTGGAGATTATGATTTATGGTATTACAAGATGTATTACCGTATGCTTGACCCGGTGATATCCCCAAATGACAAGTATCATATCATGGTTGATATAAAGGATACAAGAGGGGGCAAGCGTGTTGCAAAATTAAGAGAGGTTCTTTGTAATAATATTTATGATTTTAAGAAAGAGGTAATAGATCAGATTGGTCAAATTAATTCAAAAGAATCAGAGATTTTGCAATTGGCGGATTTGATTAATGGTGCCCTTGCCTTTTATCATAGAGGATTGGCTGATAATTTAGATTCAAATGCTGGTAAAATTGGATTCGTAAGAGCGCTGCAGAAGTATGTAGATTTAGATAACAACACTAAGTATGGTGAAAGAAAATTTAATCTGTTTATTTGGAAGCCAAAGGAGTAGGGGTATGGAAAAACTAAAGACGATTGATATTGCTGGTCTTGAAGATATCTCTGCAATTATGGATAAATGTCATATTGTTTTTAAGGAGACAATGGCAAATAAAGATAATAGAGCAAAACTCGGAGAACGAGAAATTGCAGTCCCACTTAATTGGATTGAGTGTAAAGCAGAGTTGTTTTGGCATGCTGCCAGTATAGAAGAAAAAGCTAAATTAGACATCCAACCATGCACAAATGACATAGCTTCTGCATTATGTGCAAATAATTGCATTGATGCTTTTGATTCTGTTATTATGAATAATGGAACTGAAAGAGAAAAATGTATATATCGGGCTGTTCGTGTTAGTTGGATTAGAGAAATAATTGATTTATATAACCAAGGTGATAGTCGAATAAAATATTGGGAAAAAAGTAATTCTAATAAGAAAAATCGTATATACCTTAGGTATCAAGAAGCAGAACTTGATTATATTGTAATACTTGAGGATAAAAGTGATAAGAGAGTTCTCTTGATTACAGGATATCCGGTGTTCTTCATTAGTGCAAAGAAAGACTATGAAAGCGATTATCAGAATTACATAAAGAATTTGGAGAAAAAATAAAAAAGCCGGTAATCGCTATGCGAAAACCGGATTCTCCTTCTAAACATGTTAGATGAGTTAACATTATAATACACCCAACCATGGAAAAAAGCAAGAACTTTTTCCGGTAGTTAGTTAAACTGGTGGTTTAATTATAGTATATGCAATTGTAGAAATAAATACACAAATGCAATGTGGAATGGGACATCGAGTCAGGTAAAGATGCTTGATAAGAAGTCGTAGAAGAGAAAACTAGGAGGAGCATATCAATGAAAAAGAAATTATTAGGAAGTATTATTTTAACGTTGGCGCTGTGCGTAACGGGGTGTGCGTCAAAGGAAGCGTCGCAGTCCGATGTATCGCCGACCAATTCGCCGAAATCGACGGAAGTACCGGAGCCGACGGGGGCAGTAGAGCCAACGCCAACGGAAGTAGCCGAACCGACTGCGGAGCCGACGGGAGCAGCAGAGCCAACGCCAACGGAAGTA
>JAFTQM010000075.1 GCA_017462755.1 Lachnospiraceae bacterium
CTATGTTTCCATAGTCCTTGAATGTAGTGTCACCGTAGCAACCCTAACGCTTTTTGAACGTCCACTTATCGGCAGGACTCTCCCTTAATATTATTGTACCAAATGCAATTCTTTTGTCAATGAATTTCTATGATTTCATAATCTTTTTATATTTTTGTACGTTTCTAAAAATACTCAACCGAGAATTATTCTTTATGCCTTTATAAACTCCATTCCGGCAGCCATCTCTAAAATATGCTTCTGTGCTTCCCTCATTTCCTCCGCACTGCCATGATACGCACAAATATCCTCATCGATAAAATACAACAGCCGGTCGGACAGATTCTGCAAAAACCTGCGGCACACCTTGCCGGACGCTCCTGCCAGCGCGCGAATCAGCGTGACATTATCCAGATTGCGCAACAGAAGCTGAACGCTCCTATCATCCAAATCTACCAGTTCTTCCAACAAATCCACCGTCGCATCCACAGCAATGTATTTCTTCAAAATTTCCTCTCTGCTCTCTTTTCGTTCAACTCCCTTTACCAACCTGCTTCGAAATTCCTTTCCCAAATGAGAAGCAATCAGCTCCCGCAAAAACACCTCGTTTTCTCCTGCAAAAATTAGCTGCAATGCTTCACAAATCATTCGGCAACGCTCCGGGTGTTTTTCCTTTGCCGCATAATTGGCAAGCCATCCGAACAGCTGTCCGTGCGAAAAGCCCATCCGCATACCATCCAGCAGCAGCCCGATTGCAAAGCTAAGAAAGGCTTCGGTTCCTTCCCTCCCTGCGGCCTCTTCCAATGCCAGCAGCCCTTCTTGCCTGCTCAATGCGCAGTATTCCAGCAAGGTCTTTCCTACCTCAAAATCCTCCATCTGCTCCTTGGTATAGCGCTCATTCTCATCCATTCGCTTATCGCTTCTGCCAAGCAGTTCATCCACTGAGGTTTCAAACAAATCTGCCAGCCGACACAAAAGCTCTACCTCCGGCACACTGATTCCGCGCTCCCATTTGGAAACTGCCACACTGCTGACACCGACAAACTCTGCCAGCTGCTCCTGCGTCCAGCCCTTCATCTTTCGGAATGCAAAAATCACACTTCCCGTTTTATTTTTCATACGTTCCCTCACTTCTGCGCTGCCATTTCATCCTTCAAGTTTGTGACGCAGCGCAGACACAAACTTGTCATGTACTACACTCATCTTATCGGATATCCGACTACTTTTCCAGATTTCGCAGGTTTACTTTTATTAACCATCAGTTAACCGCTTTTTTAGTACCTCCTGATTCATGCTCTTCTTCCTCTCACATCGAATTCTTTGGCATGCCCATAATAGACAGTTTGCAAGCCTTTGCTCAACAATGCATTCCAACTTTGCTCCAGCACTTCACTCTGATATGCCAAAACCGAATCCAACGGATACAAATCTCCTACTATCGCGATTCCCTCATCCAACACCACAGAAACACTGTCCTCACTATGTCCCGGTGTCGCCAGAATCTCTCCGTCGATTCCTAACTTTTTCAAAAATGCTCTGCTCTCTGCACAGGAAATCACCGTTGCCCGCTCCAATGAAATCGGCTTGAACGGCATTCTGTCATCCTTCGCAAAAATTGCATCCGAAGAATGTACATAATCCTGTTGCAAATCCATCACCAAGAGACACACCCCTAACTCAACCAACTCTCCGGCAATCCCCATATGGTCCGGATGGTAATGCGTTATCAGTAAATATCCAATATCTTCCACCTTAATATTTTTTCTCTTTATCTCTTTAAAAAACGCCGGCAAGGTTCCTGCCCACGCCGTGTCAACGAGCAGACCTTTTGTACCACTTGCTATGTAATAGGTGTTGGTATTTCCGTATTTTAATATCTGTACCATTCTTCTTCATCTCTCTCCATACTAGCGAAAATACCCTCTCAGTCCATGCTCCTCACACGTTTTCATTCCCACTGCCCGATAAAATGCATTGCTTTCCTCATCCTGTGCATCCGTCAGCAGCGTAAACATCCGCACATCCGCATATTTTTCCATTGCCATTTTCAACAGTGTTTTTCCGATTTTCTGGCGCTTGAACTCTGTGTCCACAATCAAATCCTGTACATATACAATATGCTCGCCATCACCAACACATCGAATAAATCCGACCAGTCTCGCACCTTTAAACGCTCCCAAAATATAGAGCGATTGCTTTAATGTCCGAAATAGCTTGTCCCTGTCCCCAAGGTACGCCTTCCAACCGGCTCTCTCATATAATCCATATACATCCTGCATCCGCTCTGTACGAAATTCTTTGTATTCCATTCTAATCTCCATTCCCTTCTCCATGGATCACAATCACTAGAAGCTCATTCTCACTTTCCATCGTCCCATACAACTCTTCGCTCTCCAAAAACTTCAATGCCGCGCTATCCGTCCAAATGTGCGGCTTGGTTATCGTCTCTGCTCCTGGCTGTATTACCGCTTCATTTTCGATATAAATCCGGCACGGCTGCTGCCTGATATCTGTCCCATCCAGAAAATACCGTGCCGACAATTTGGTACTGCCATCCTTCATTGCCTGTTGCGTATCCACCGCGCCCGGCAAAATCGTTCCCTGAAAAAAATCTCCATCACAAAAACCGTCAAAAAACAACTGGCGCACCGTAAGCGCTTCCGATACCACCTCTGTCGCCCCTGTAATATTTACATGAATTCGAAGCAATTCCATTTCCGTACACTCCCTTCGAAAAAAAGGATGAACCAACCCGGCACACCCTCTTTTTCATCTTATCATCAATCATCAAAATCCACATGATAGACCTGCTCTCCGGCATGAATATCAACACTGGACAAATTAAAATCCTCCTCATGAATCTGAATCCGATATTCCATCCAGACCTCGTCGTTCTGACGCGACATCAGCAGATACTCGCCCGACTCCTTATCCTCCATTTGGTCACAAATATCATTGTAAATATCGTAACCGCTTACCTCGCCCGGATATCCGGCTGCCCGAATCCGCTCTTCGATTGCACGATAAAATTCTTCCATTGTTTTACGCTCCTTATCTCACTCTCATCATATTATCTTCCGGTAACTTCACACTCCCAAACCGCTCCGCACTAACATTAATCGCATTCTGCCGACATCTTGCCACAGATTTCTCCGGCTTTCTTGTAGATACTGTTCTCTGCCACAACGCCACGCACCATCGAAAGCGGATAGATATTGCTGTTTCGCCCGATGACCGTACCCGGATTTAATATTGAGCCGCAACCGACCTCTACATTATCTCCAAGCATCGCACCGAATTTCTTCAATCCGGTCTCCAGGTGCTCTGCGCCGTCATGTACCACCACTAAGGTTTTGTCGGATTTTACATTCGATGTAATCGAGCCTGCGCCCATATGGGAACGATATCCCAGAATAGAATCACCAACATAATTGTAATGTGGCACCTGCACCTTGTTGAACAATACCACATTCTTCAGCTCCGTTGAGTTGCCCACCACGGCACCCTCACCAACGATTGCATTGCCGCGAATAAACGCACAGTGACGCACATCTGCGTCCTTTCCGATAATCGCCGGACCATTGATACAAGCCGTCGGTGCCACCGTCGCACTCTTTGCAATCCAAACATTTTCGCCGCGCTTTTCGTATTCCTCTGTAGACAATGTTGCCCCCAGCTTTACAATAAAGCTGCCGATATCCTTTAACACCTCCCAAGGATATTCTGCTCCGGCAAACAATTCTGCCGCAATGGTCTGACTCAAAGCATACAAATCCTTAATCTTAATATTTCCCATAATAGCCTCATTTCTTACTTTTTTCTATTACTCCTACGCTTCCTCTTTCGCCTGCTTTGCCGGCTTTCCGCTCTTATAATTCTGTGCAATGTCCATAAAGCAGCGCTGCAAATGTCCCTGATTATTCAAGCCCTTCACGCCGTTCGTCAAGCGTCCGACGAAGCTTTCTAACTTCATCTGGTACTCCTCCTTGCTAATCGAGCCCTCTGCTACATAGGTCAGACCCTTTTCCCAGCTTGCCGTCAGCTCTGCATTGAGCAGGGATTTAATCGAAGCATTCACCACATCATAAATCATTTCGCCCATTTGCGTCGGTGTAATAATCTGTGTTTTTTTATTCAGATTCAGATACTCAATCTTCACCAATTTATTTAAAATCTCTGCACGGGTCGCACTGGTACCGATACCACTGCCCTTAATCTGCGCACGCAGCTCTTCATCCTCAATAAGCTGTCCGGCATTTTCCATTGCCAAAATCATCGAACCGGAATTGTAGCGCTTCGGAGCTGCTGTTTCTCCCTCCTTAATCGCAAAACCGGACACCGGTAGCTCGGCACCCTTTTTCAGATTTCGGATGATTTCAAAGAAATCCGCACCAAAGCTGTTCTCCTCGTCCTCATTCGGATTCTCTCCGGCAGAACTCTTTTCGGTCTCTGCCGCAGCTTCGGACGACTTTTCTTTCTCCTGCTCTCCCTGCTTTTTGCCTGCATTGGCTACCGCCAGATATCCTTCCTCCATCAGCACACGAAAGCTTGCAAAATAACTCTCTTCGCCGATTTTTGCCACCAATGCAATCTTTTGATATACCGCAGGCGGATAAAAAATACTCAAAAATCGCTTCGCAATCGTTACATACACCCTCTTTGCAATCATCGGCAGCGACTGTAACGCTCCGAAGCCCTGTCCGGTCGGAATAATC
Organism: Lachnospiraceae bacterium; assembly: GCA_017462755.1. GTDB lineage: Bacteria > Bacillota > Clostridia > Lachnospirales > Lachnospiraceae > RGIG4057. The sequence goes on from JAFTQM010000075.1 coordinate 4,695, forward strand.
GCATAGTGGTCTGTAATCTGTTTATCGTTCACATAGCGTGTCTTCGCCAGTCCCTTATGCGCTCCCTGCTCCAAAATCCACTCTGCAAACGGTGCAAACTGCGGCAGCTGCTTCATACCGCCAATGTTTTTGTGAATTTCCTTTGCTACCGCGGTCGAAAGCACACGCGCATCCGTTCTCGGATAAGTAACCAGTTTTTTCTCATACAGCTCCTGTACGACCTTTAAGGTCTCATCCGGGCTGATTTTGAACAGCTTACTGCATTCATTTTGCAGCTCCGCCAAGTTAAACAGAAGCGGCGGATTCTTATTCTCTTTTTTCTTCTCGATGGACGTAACCGTTGCAAGCAACGGCTCTGCATCGGTGCGAAGCACAGCAGGATAGCTGTTCTTGCCATTTTCCGTAACCGTCTGATACTCCGGCTCATAGCCTAATGCATCCGCAATCAGCTTCTCCGCATGTATCCGTTCACGGAAGCCGTTTTCCTTGTACAACAGCGGTGAAGCAAAATATTTCGAGCCCTCAACCGCACGAAATTCTCCCTCTATCGTATGCCCCTGCGCCTCCATGGATGCCAGAATCCGATAAAACGGTGTTTTTACAAAGGCTCTGATTTCCCGTTCTCTGCGCACCACCATGCCCAGCACACAGGTCATCACACGACCAACCGAAATCGCACTGCGCTTCTCGTTTTTCAGGAAATTGCTGACCGCATAGCCGTACTTCAGCGTCAAGACCCGCGAGAAATTGATTCCCATCAGATAATCCTCCTGCGCACGCAGATATGCGGCATCCGACAGATTATCATATGCAGCAATCGGCTTTGCCTCGCGGATTCCTCGCAGAATTTCCTCCTCCGTCTGGGAATCAATCCAGACACGCCGCTTATCCTTCGTCTCCGGCACCTGTGCCATCTGGTCTACCAAACGGTATATGTATTCTCCCTCACGTCCGGAGTCGGTACAGACATAGATGCGTTCGACATCCTCACGATTCAGCAGATACTTTACTGTATTATATTGCTTTGCTACCGACGGAATGACCTCATACTTAAATTCCTTCGGCAAAAACGGTATTGTCTCCAATGTCCACCGCTTTAATGCCGGGTCATATTCCTCCGGATAGTTCATGGTTACCAAATGTCCGACACACCAGGTTACGATACTGTCCGGCGCCTCCAAATAACCATCTCTGCGCGAAAAATCCACCTTTAATGCTTTCGCAAACTCCTGCGCCACACTCGGCTTTTCCGCGATATATAAATATTTTCCCATGTGTTACCAACCTTTACTGCTTTACAACTATTACTTTCTTCCATCAAAAATCACTGAAACACAGTATAACACAGAATAAATAAAAAATCTATCGGTAATACCCCGGAACACCGATTCCTATCGTTGCCCAATGATTTGCCATTCTTCGCTCCTGTTCCAAATCCTCATTATTTTCGATTGAAATACTATCCCCTTTTGCGGCATTATTTCAATCTGCATACTTACCTCCGTTTCGAAGCCTTCATTCTCCCAGCAAACTTTCTAATATTTTCTCCGGTGCATCCATAAACCTTTTTGTCACAATATAATGCTCCGTATCCTTATAATCAACAGCTTTAATCCCGGCCTTTGTTATTTCCAATACTTCTGAATTTGGAAATGTCATCAATATTGGTGAATGTGTAGATATAATAAACTGCGAATTATTATCCACTAATTTCTGCATACAAATCATTAAGCGCATAAGCCGCATCGGTGATAGTGCAGCTTCCGGTTCATCCAATATATATAATCCATTTCCAAAAAAACGATTCTCCACTAAAGACATAAAACTTTCTCCATGCGATTGCTTGTGTAATGACACTCCTCCATAATTTGAAATTATCTTCGGTTCGAATCCCGGTTCTGCATCCAGCTCATCTATATTGGAAGCCACATTATAAAAACTCTCCGCTCGTAAGAAAAAGCCATCTCTATGTCGCTTATAGCCTTTACAAATGGTAAGGTATTCGTGCAAGTTTGAATGAGAATCATTTGTGGAAAAATTGAAGTTCACAGTTCCTCCCTCCGGATTAAAACCCATAGCAACAGCAAGTCCCTCAATAAGAGTAGACTTGCCAATTCCATTTTCCCCAACCAGAAATGTTACTTTTTTATTAAACTGCAGTTTTCCCATCGCACACAAATTATGTACTACCGGTAACTTGCTTAGATAATTATTTTTAGGAATTTCCTTCGATATTCTAACATCACGTATGTATAAATCACCATTCACATCCTACACCTCATTTAACCCATGTATTTCGTTTTTTTTTACATGTTCTTTCAGTTATTTAAAACTCCGGTAATTCCGTAAATACAACCTTCGTTCCGTCCGCAACTCCACCATAAAGCTCCTTCGTATATCGTCCCACCTTAACGTAATGCTCCATCATACATTTTGCTGAAAACGGCATCGGTAGTTCCGCCAGCTCCTCTACCGAGAACCAACGAAGACTTCCCTCATCCGAGGTAAGCTCCGGCAGTGTATCCACGTCCACACGCGCAAAGAAATAATAATTCTGGCGAATCTCTCCGTTACTTCTTCGCAACGTAATATATCTCAGCTCCAAGTCACAAAGCATATCCTCCGTAATTGCCAGCTCTTCCTTCAATTCCCGCAACACACACGCCTTGGCATCATTCAGTTCGCACGCTTCAAAATGTCCCCCTGCCGAACCGATCCACATATTATTGACGACCTTCGAGCCCTGTCGATATAACAACAGCACCTTGTCATTGTGCCAAAGATAAATCGATGTCATGTTTCTTAACTTTCCGATGTTGTCCATGCGAAGCTCCTTTCTAAATCCTTCTGTCACACTCATATCCGTAATATGAAGTAGTGTAACACATTCTTTCATATATTGCAAAGGACACACCTACTACAAATCGTAATAAGTGTGTCCTCTTCTCATTCTTAACATATCATTGGGACTGCGCGCTTTTCTTACAAATACTTTAATACCTCTTCCTTGGTTACATTTTGGTATGCTTCATTCTTTACAATTGCCTGATATAGTACTTCCGGCTCTGAAATGTAATTTTTCAACGAAGCTACCAACGCTTCTAACCCTCGGCTTAATCCTCTTTCCATCCCTCTCGCTTCTGCACGATCAAACAAATAGCACATCGTTATCCCTGCCTTTCTATCCTCTTCCGAAAACACTTTCCCAGCTTTTTCATAACGATCATCTCCCGTCATGACCTGCATTAACTTTAAAAATTCATCCACATGTCGAATCACAGCATTACTCGGACGATAATCTGCATTTTTTCTTGCATGAACAAAATAGTCTGCCACAATCCTGCAACTTTGGTCGAAAACTCTCCACTAAACTATTCGTGTAATTCCACGGTTTCATACCAAAATACAAAATCATCGTAACAACCGGATAACGTTCTTTTTTTCCAGACAACAATTGAGAACGGTATGCCGCACCATCATAAGCGATTACCCGAAACGGCATATCTTTATCGGGTCTGGACTGATTCTCCATTCCCATCAAAACCAGATTCATTCCTAAAGCATTCCATATTTTCGATACATCTCGTTCTTCCTCATGAAGCTTACCTGTATCTGCTTTATACTGGCTTCTTTGTTTGGTATCCTGCAATGCGTCCTCTCTAACTACCTGCTTTCCCTCAAAAAGCAATCCGTTACAGATATCCGCAAAAACATCATTGCAGGAAATCAGATTTTTTTCTACGCTATCTTTCAAATTTTCCCCCGCTTTCTCTCTCCAGAAAGCAATTTTATATTATCATACAAATATGTCAGATATACGTCAAATCATCTTTTCTTACTATCCCACTCTCTCTTCGATCTCCATCAGCGCATCAAAGACCTCCGCAGCAGTGATTTCATTCAAGGCACATCCCTCAAAAAATCCTCTCTCCATCAGCTTTACCGCTGCATTTACACCCTTTTCGTTATAAACCGAAAAATCCTGCAGCATTCGCTCCCGCTTTTCTTCCTCTTGATTATACAGCAATTCACGAATCGTCTGGAAGGCACGTTGCATATCTCCCAACTCATTATCCAGCCAAGTAATCTTGATTCCTTTACTTTTAGCAAAGCTACTATGCTGAATTAAATTCATAGCCCCACCGTAATCATCTCTCGCCGCAATGACCACATTTCGGATATGCCCCATAACCAAGGTTCCCATACACATAATGCACGGCTCCAAGCCCGCATACAGCGTATACGTTTTCGGATTCGGATGCTTTCTCACATCAAGATTGCGGATAGCCTCTGCCTCCGCGTGCGCCGTTGCCGGATTCGGCACATTGCACTCTGATATCTGATTTCTTCCCTCCGAGATGATCTCACCATTTTCATTTACAATCACTGCTGCAATTGCCTTGCTTCCTTCACAGATGGATTCCCACTCAAGCTCAAAAATCCGTTTCCACGGAAGCGACAAATCCGAATATCGTAGCATAAGCTTACCTCTTTTCCTCACGATTTTTATTTTATACTCTTTAAGTCCTTCTCACGGATAAAAGCTTCAATTCTTTTAATATCCGCATAATCTTTCTCTCTGCTCAAATCTTTCTTCATAGCAAGCAGACCTGCAAGCGAGATAACCGGAATATTTTCAACCAACTCCACCTTATCGAATAACCAGTCTTCAAAAATCTCTATATCGCTCTCAACCTCTATCCTTCTCGTACCATCACTCATTCGAGTTGTTTTATAGCCCTGTTTTTCGAGTTCATCTGCCAGTCTCTTGCTGCACCCCAAATCAATATCTCCGGTTTCTTCTTTGATACCGTACAAAACCATTGCTCCACCGGTAATCAACCAGTACTCGTTTTTATCAAAATCCATTTTTTTCAATCGACAAATAAGCTCTGTCTTGTTCATTTCTATGCCTCCCTGAAAGCCACTTAACTCTTTTTCATTCGAACAAACATCCCTGTTCCGCTTGGTGTTGTTAATTCGCACGGAGCTCCGTCTATCTCAAAACCTGCCTTTTGATAGCATTTTATTGCCCGCTGATTCCATGTCCGTACCTCAAGACAAAGCGGCTTATTCGGAGACTGCGCTTTCGATGTTCGGTAGACTTCATCTAATATCCGGCGTCCGAAGCCCTTCCCGCAGCAATTCGGTCGAACCCCGATGCCAATCAGTACCTCCGTGGACTCTTCCCTCCTATTGACAAAGCCTACTAACGTATCTTCCACCAAAAAGACACGGTAGTTCTTTTCCTTTTGAGGATTCATAAATCCACTTCCCGCCTTACACATTTCTTCGTATGACGGCAAATTATAGATTGCATACTCTCCTTCATATCTCCAAGAACAAATCTCCCTCTTATCTTCTTCCGTTATGTCACGACATAACATGATTTTTTCTTCCATCGGTATTACCTCATTCTCTCTATCGCATCAAAAATCTGTTTACGGAAGCTTGCAAAATCCGTAATGTTCTTTGCAAACGGAATATGCACAAAGATCATTTTTGTATCAAGATTGTTTTGAAAAATATATTGCAAACCGTTCCAATACAAGCAGTTGCAAAACGATGTTCCGGCATTGTGTGAGATTTTTGAGTTCATCCCATTCTCATTAAACAACTGCTTTAATTTATCACAATCAAAATTGGTTTCAAGCTGCAGTTCACCGTCTTTTGCAGTTGTCTCGATATGGACTTTGTTTTTGATATTCGGTCGTTGTCCAAAGCTGATGACAAAATCCGGCTTGTCCTTCGCTATCGCATTTACTAACTTGTCCGAATCCTTCACTTTATCATTAGGTAACAAAATGGTTCTGTAATCCTTGATATCCTTTATCAATTTTTCCGCAGAAGTACCACAAAAGGCGGTTAATATAATCCGGGACTTAATTATGTTTTGAATCATATGCTCTGCCCTTTCCAAGCCTTTCTCCTACCTTCTCCCGAAGTACCTAAACGTATGCTTTCGGTAGTTTTCATACTCCTCGCCAAACATGCGGCGCATATGTTCTTCCTCCTGCAAAATCTGAAGATGCAGCATCACTGCCGCCCAAACAGATACAATTACCAGCGGAATATTACAAAACATAAGACATATGGACGAATATAACAAATCAAATCCGACAAACGCCGGATTCCGGCTCCACTGATAGATTCCATCGGTAATCAGTGTTGTTTTTTCTTCCGGAATCCCTACTCTCCAGCTGCTTTTCATGGTAATTGTAGCAAACGCAAAGAAAAGTATCGCAATAACACCAAGTACCATTCCGGCAATTCGAACACCTTGCGGAAGCTCCTGCTTCACAAATAAAATACTGCTCACTTCAACCACTATCGTCAATACCGTGGCAACGCTCATAATCCGTTCAATCAACAATACTTTCTTGGGCTTGTTCCCCATGCCCATCTGATTCGTCTTAATGGATTGTTTTTTCTGCAATACAATTTTCGCAATATAAAATGTATAAAATAAGATCAAAATAGAAAATGCTGCAATTTGATAAACCATATGTTCTTCCTCCCCTAAGCTTTGCTTTCATCAGCCATGCTCCCACTGGAATCTAGCCATCCCGTCTGCTCTGATATTTTCATTATATCCCGACCCGCTCACCCTTTCAACAGAAACTATTGCAATTCTCTCAGAAACTGTCTACAATGAAAGATAAGAAAATACCTGCTGATGCATTCCAGCTAGGTCAAAAACAAGGAGGATGCTTATGTCACCGAAAAAGCAAAATTATGAGAATCTTGCGGACAGCATGATTGAGAAGTTTAATTTGAGAGGAATTGAGGGATATTACTGCGACAATAAGGAAGAGGCTCTTGCTATGGCAAAGCGTTTTCTGACTCCGGGCTGCAGTGTCAGCTTCGGCGGCTCTATGACCTTAAATGAGATTGGTCTGATTGAGGAATTAAAAAAATCCGATTATGTACTTTATGACCGCGCAGATGCAGTTACTCCAGAAGAAAAAACGGCAATGTATGCTAAGATTGTAACTGCCGATTATTACTTTATGAGTTCCAATGCGATTACATTAAACGGCGAGTTGGTAAATATTGACGGTTTTGGAAATCGTGTTGCCTGTCTGATTACCGGTCCAAAGAATGTCGTTATCATCGCCGGTATGAACAAAATCGTCCCGGATGTTGACAGTGCGATTGCACGTATCCGCAATATCGCAGCTCCGCCAAACGCCGTTCGTCTGCATACCAAAACTCCTTGTGCCGAACTGGGACGCTGCGCAGATTGTCTGACCGACGACTGCATCTGTTGCCAGACCGTCATTACCAGAAAGTCACGCATTCCAAACCGTATTAAGGTAATTTTGGTTGGGGAAGAGTTGGGATTCTAGGAAGTATATAGCTACACAAAAATACACTGACTAGATAACAAGTTTCTTATTAGGCGATTACAAAGCAGAATAATAGTTCCAAAAAGCGAGAGGATAAATTATTTTTTGTAAACATCTTAGATTCATAAAAAATATTAGATTTGTATATGAAAAGAGAGTTGAACTCTCATAGGGTTATCTGGGCACAACAATCCTAGGCTGCCAACTGACAGCTTGAGATTTTCTATATGCGAATTGCAAAAAACATGAAAGTGAGGTAACATATGTTAACACCAAGTGTCACAAAAACGATTTATGATATATTTTCAAATACACCGGATCAAAATGATAGACTTAACCTCCTCAGTTTTGAACTAAAAGAAAAACTAAACTTTGACGTAAACAGTCACACTGAAATAATAGACCCAATTCTTAACGAAATAGTAAAACTGGAATTCAACTGCAATTTTATAGCGGAGTTTGAAACAAGCGGAAACAATAGCACGGGAATAAAAGGTTCAGAAGTGTTCGCATGTCTGGAACCGATCCAGCACAATCAAAAACTGATTGTGTTAATAATGTCCTTGTCGCAAATAATAGGGAGGAAGACAGCATTTCATATTAGAGCCATTCGCCATGAATTGAGTGCAAACGCACGCAGGAATGGAACAATCGAAAAGTATATCGAAAAGCATATTGATGAGTTTTCGTTATACAAGGGAAACTTATTATCCGATGTAAAAAATGTGTTTACCAAAAAAAACACCGAGGGCGCGTTTAATGAACATAATTACGGATATTTACTGATAGAATCTTACGACGGGCAAGATAGTGGTCACAATTGCAATATTTACACGGGAGGACGAGTAAATAAGGTCATTATGTGGTAAAAGTAACAATGGACTGCCCTATATAAGTAAAGCAAAGCCGTTGCAAAACAAATCAAAACTATCCTATCGCGGATGCGTTTTCACTACCTCGGACTCGTAACGGGTACATAAGGCGCTAAAATACAGCGCCTAAGTCCCTGGCTGTCTTCAAGTACCTGCTGATATTTTGTTCATTTGCAACGGCTTTTCTGGACATTTTTACAAAATTTACAACTATTCTACTAATCGTTTCTTACATTTCACTTCTTATTTTACTCCTGCACCTCTCAGCGCACATACAATCATTGCAAAACCTGAAATGACGGATATATAGGCTCCGGCAGCAAACTCTAGCGAACTCCAATAATCATCAAAATAGCTACCAATAAAATAAAAATAAGCTATATATGTTATGATTGACAAAACTAATGCCGGAATATGCTCTCCCGCATAAAAGCATCCCGCTGTAATAATCAACAATACCACAAAATATTCAATATTTGTTATAGCCAATGCTGTAGAACCTAAATAACTATCCAAAAACGGAAAAAACAATGTTGATATCAATGTAATAGCGGCTGTAACCATACCACTTACATTCCGTTCCACCATTTGACAAGTTGGTGTCGGAATCGATGTTCTTCCAGCCCCCAAAAGACTGCCTACTGTTTTTCCGCATTGCGGACAAAACTTTGCATCTTCCGCAACCTCTTTTCCACATTCGCCACAAAACATAGCATTGATCTCCTTTTCCTAGTCATTCTTTAGTTCTTTACTCTTATCTTAATTTCTGCGTACTCTCCAGTCGGTAAGGTTGCTTTTATATACGCCGTTCCCGCTTTTTTCGTAGTAACCAAGCCTTTGCTCGAAACCGTTGCAACTGTTTTTTTAGAGCTTGTCCACTTCGCTTTATCGGTTGAGTTTTCAATCACTGCGCCAAGCTGTATTTTCGTACCTTTTACTACAGTAATCGAATAAGAAACCGTTGGAGTCTCGTCCGGGGTAAATGTGTAATAAAGATCTGTATAACTTTCTACCTTTCCTTGCACATAAACCGAAATATAGTATGTTCCTTTTTTCAAGCCTACAATTTCACTTCTTTGATTATCTCTCAATTCTCCTTCCTGTATTAGCACTCCGTTCGCATCCATTATTCTCCAATCCAACCTACAACTCTCATATGATAAATATATACTATTTACAGCAGTACAATATAATGTTACTGTCCCTGCTTTCGAAAGTGTTATTGCATAATAATTGGTTACAGGGTTGTGTTTTCCTCCAAAATCCTCCGAAAAAAACTCCAACGGCTCCATCTTGATTGCGGTATCAAACATTCCTGCCGCCTTCGCTCGTACCGGCAACATTGATACTACCATCAATGCTGTTAACACCACTGCCATCCATCTCTTTACTCGTTTCATACTTTTGTACCTCCATGTGTTTTTGTTTTTTGATGCAACATTTTAGATAAAGTGTTGCATTTTCCTATCATACTTATTATCTTTTTACTGCTATCTAGTAAAATTATTTCAAGGAGGTTTTTATGAGCACGACACAGCCAATCAGAGATTTGAAGGAGCTTGAGATTTTAAAAAACTATTATCGTACCATTCGACCAAATCTACGAAACTATGTACTAATTCACACAGGATTAAATACCGCACTTCGCATCAGTGATTTACTTACTTTACAATGGAAAGATGTTTATGACTTTTCCCGAAATTGTTTTCGAAACCATATCTCATTAATTGAACAAAAGACGGGAAAGGCATCTTCTATTGCCATTAATCATTCCCTTCATCAGACATTGTCTGAATACCTACTTTCCCTTCCTTCCGTACTTCCTGATGAGTTTCTTTTCCCCGGTCGGAATGCCAATATGCCACTTTCACGTTCACAAGCATTTCGCTTAATTAAGCATGCATGTACTCAAACTAAACTACCAGAGCACATCAGCTGTCACTCTCTACGCAAAACATTTGGTTATCACGCATGGGCTGCAGGTGCAAATCCAACAATACTCATGATGATCTATAATCATTCTTCTTTCAGTATCACAAAACGATACCTTGGCTTAGAACAAGACGATAAAGACCAAATTTTTTTGTCCATCAATCTATAAATTTTTTTCTTTTTATCTAAAGTAATAAGTATATTATGTCGATATAAAAGAAGAATACAACACTTTATCTAAAGTGTTGCATTTTTTATTTTCTCCAACTGCTTTTCCTTTTATTCTTCTCAGTATTAAACATTTAACTATGAATCAAACCCAAAAGCTACTTGACACAACAATACAAAAAACTTATAACTAAATTAAGAAAAGGGCATTGCCGATAGACGGTCTGCCCCATATAGTAGTTAGTTAAATGAATAAGCAACCACAACTTGGGCGGCGGTTGCTTTTTTCATGCTCATTTTTTCTTGCCTGACTCGTGCCATGCCACGGTAAGTACCAAGCTCACAATAGACAATTATCATATCATAATCCAAAAAAGTCGTAAGTCACTCCTCAAAAAACCTCCCCTTTCATCAGGCTTACCTAACGAAAGGGGAGGTTCTATTTGTCTTTTTTTATTTCTTAGTACAACGGATAAGCGTCGGTCAACTTCTTTACGATAGCCATTGCCTGCTCCTTGTTGCCATCCAAATCCTTGATTGCAAGGGAGATTGCCTCTGCGATTGCATCCATATCCTTTGGCTGTAAGCCTCTGGTCGTAATCGCTGCAGTACCAAGACGGATACCGCTGGTTACGAATGGGGATGCAGGGTCGTTTGGAACGGTGTTCTTGTTTGCAGTGATGTTTACTTCATCCAGTGCATGCTCTGCAGCCTTACCGGTAATGCCCATGTTCTGCAGGTCTACTAACATTAAGTGATTGTCCGTACCATCGGAAACAATCTTAAAGCCTCTTGCCATTAAGCCCTTGCAAAGTGCCTGTGCATTGTCAATGATATTCTGTGCATATACCTTGAATGCAGGGTCGAGTGCTTCCTTAAAGCAGACAGCCTTTGCTGCGATTACATGCATCAGAGGACCACCCTGGATTCCCGGGAATACTGCCTTGTTTAACTTATACTCATTTGCGAACTCTTCGCTGGAAAGAATCATACCACCTCTTGGTCCGCGTAAGGTCTTGTGAGTCGTAGTTGTGGTAACGTGTGCGTATGGGATTGGGCTCTCGTGGCAGCCTGCTGCTACCAAACCTGCGATATGAGCCATATCCACCATCAGGAAAGCACCTACTTCATCTGCGATTTCACGGAATCTCTTGAAATCAATCTTTCTTGCATATGCGCTGGCACCTGCTACGATTAACTTCGGCTTGCACTCCTTCGCAATACGCTCTACCTCTGCATAATCAATGAAACCGTCATCATTTACACCATAAGGTACGATATTAAAATAATTACCGGAGAAGTTTACCGGGCTACCATGAGTCAGGTGACCGCCATGTGCCAGATTCATACCCATTACCGTATCGCCCGGCTTTAACAGTGCAAAGAACACTGCCATATTTGCCTGCGCACCGGAGTGTGGCTGCACATTGGCATAAGTACAACCGAACAGCTGCTTTGCACGCTCGATTGCCAGATTCTCAGCTAAGTCTACAAACTGGCATCCGCCGTAGTAACGCTTTGCCGGATAACCCTCTGCATACTTGTTGGTCATTGGGCTGCCCATTGCTGCCATAACTGCCTTGCTTACGAAGTTCTCCGAAGCAATCAGCTCGATATGATCCTGCTGTCTGCCCAGCTCTAAGCTGATGCTCTCAGCCAATTCCGGATCAAAATTCTTAATCTCATCAAAAGAATACATCTTCTTATCCTCCATTATAAAAATCATTGTCTCGATTATACCACATTAATCTGCTAAAGGAAAGAACTTTTTCCAAAAAATTATCCGAATTTACTCGCTTTTCAGCCGCTCAAGTTCTTTCTTTAAGTACGAATAATAATCATCCGTAATAATCGTCGCCGAAACATTAAATTTGTTCTTTACAATCGACGAAACGGTCTTGACATAATCCTCCGGCAATTCCTCGTCGGTCAACTTTGTTACCTCGCCGGTCTTCGAATTGTACATTACCTTATCGGTAATATAGCTCTGGTTTGAGAACATAACAAGCGGTGTCGCCGTCGAAAGAATATCCTGTCCCATAAACAGTCTGGAGTCATATTCCACGCCGAACAGATTCAGTACGGTCGGTACAATATCCATTGCCGAGCAAGGCTTTTCAACCGTTATCGGCTCCATGCCCGGACAATACAGCACCAGATGACTCTTGTACAGTTCGAAGTTTCCCTCTACCTCATGACCTGCCAGCTCATCAATCTGCTCCTTCTCCAATCCGTACGGATAGTGGTCACCGGACAATACAATGACGGTCTTGTCTGCAACTCCTGCTGCCTCCAGCTCTGCCAGCAGATATTCCAGCGCGAAATCAAGCTCCTTTTGGCACGCCAAATATGCCTTAGCTTCGTCACTCAAATCCAGATGGGATACATAACTCTTGTTCTTTGCCGACATGGAGTTGCCGGTAAAATTGTAATCCATATGACCGCTTACCGTCATATAGTAGGTGTGGAACTTCTCGTCTCCGATATATTCCGAAACCGTCTTTTCCATCATCTCAAGGTCAGACTCCGGCCAAGTCTTCTTTACCGTCAGACCATTGCCGAGTCCCTTATAATCATAGCCCATATTCGGATGCGTCTGATCTCTGTGATAATAGGAATAGGTGTGGTTGTGATATGCGCGTGTCGAATACCCCAGCTCTCCAAAAATCCAGCCAAAGCCGAACGGCATATAATTATCCGCAGTCTTGGTAAAGCTGTTGGTTCCGGTCGGAATCAGACCGGTACACTCTACAAATTCACCATCACTGGTACTTGTCCACCAAAGCGGCGTATAATAATTTTCGAAATAAAAGCCCTCATGCACCATCTTGTAAAGCGTCGGTGTAATCTCCTCATTCACCGCCCACTGCGAATATCCCTCGGCAGTCAGCATAATCAGGTTGTAGCCCTCAAACATACCGGTATATTCGTTTTTATTGGTCGGTGTCGCATTTGCAAAATAGTTGTGCAGATTTTTTATCTTTTTCTTAGATTCGTTTTCCGCCAAGCCTGCAAAATCAATGTCTAACACGTTTGGTGATGTGTCGATCGGGGTTGGCGTCGGCGTTGGGCTCGGTGTCGGGGTCGGACTCGGCGTCGGCGTTGCATCCGGCTCTCTGGTTGGCTCCGGTCCTACTGTCGGCATTGGCGTCGGTGTGAATGTCGGCACCGGGGTCGGACTCGGCGTCGGCGTACTGTCCGGTATCTCGATAAAGGTCACATCATCCCCATCTCCTTCGACTCCAAACAGAATCTGCTTCAAATCCTTGCCGGTGGATGGCAGAACTCCCAGCTTTTCCATCGACAAATCCATCAAAAATTCATTGTGATACAAATCATATGGTGTATGTGCTTCCTTTCCCGGAATCAACAGCACCAAAAGGAAGAGTACATACAGCACCACGCCCGCACCCAGCGTTCCCAATGACACCTTCCAGTTCTGCTTAGGAAACGAAATCCACTTCTTAACCAGCAACACAATCAACGCAATCAATGGCAACAGGAACAGAAGAATCGGCAATATCTTCGCTCCGATGGCACGCAGTGCCTGCTCATAAAATTCCATCGCATCCGCACCATTTTCGCCAATCGAATAAATTGACAAAAAGGTTTTAAATATATGCTGATACACTAGCTGTGCGGAATACCAAATACCGGAAAGTACGGAAAACACAATTGCCAGTACCCGGTTGACCTTTTCCGGACACAGTGTCAGAATTACGCTTCCAATCGTACCAATGGCAAGCGCAAATAACAACGGGTATACGATTTCTCCTGCCATTCCCCGAAACGCAAACAAATGAAACAACAGCTCTTCATAAAAAAACATGAGTGGCAGCCACAGCAGTCCTGCCAGCGTTTTAAACTCCGGCTTATTTCTTTGCTTTTCTGCGCTCTTACTCTTCGTATTTTCTTCCTTTTGCACTACTTTCTTCTGCATTTCTTCACCTCATTATTCCTTTATACCGATTTTCCCACTCTTTTATGCTATAGGAAATCGTCGTAAAACGACCACTTCCTGTAACATAAAAGATTACCGTCGGGCGAATATTACAAAATTCGTCCCAACGGTAATCTTATCACATTCCATGTGCTGTTTCAATTACTGATTTCGATTTTTTTCTACATTTTTCTTCCTGGTATAGTGCATTGCTCCTACTGCACCACCACATGCTCCGCAGACTGCCAGTGCAATCCACATCCACCATCTTGATGCCTGCTTTGGTACCTCGACGCTTACATCCTGCTTGGACGCAAATTGAATCAATGCCGCATCCGTTTCTCTCGCACAATATACCGTCGTTTCCAGCATCTTTTCCGAGCCTTCCACTCCAATACGGACTATACATGCACCCGGCTTCTTGGCAACAAAGGAAACCTTCGCCATTCCGTCCGAAGTGACTTCACTGATTTGACGAACCTCTACCAGCTCCTCATCCGACGTAGCCCACAGCGCAAGTCCTTCCAGTACATCTGCCTTTACTTTTACCGAAACGGTACATTCTTCTCCAAGCAACAGGTACATCGGCCACTCTGCTGTTAATTCTTCTACGCCTGTTTGGCATACCGCCTGCGTCGAATGCTCTGTAACATTCTTTCCGTTGTAGCCCTTCACCTGCGTCTGCACTGTCAGAGTACACGAACTTCCGCTCTGCGGAGCGGCATCCGTATATACCAGTCGGAAGCTGTCTGCTAACATCGTTCCTTCCGGATCGGCCACTGCATTGACCGGCTCTATTGTTCCGGAATATTGCTTTCCGTTCTGATCCTTTAATAAAACGGTCTTTCCGGTGACACTGTCAGTCTGCACATACATATCAAACCGGAAATATGCATAGTCCTCGTTTACGTACAGCTCTTTTACCACCGGAGCTGCTACTGCCATCAGATTGATGTTTACCTCTGTTTGCGGCGGCGGAACCGGCAGCCACTCGGTTTCGTAGGTTTCATAGCCCTCCAGCTCGTATACTACCTTCCAAGCTCCCGGCGGAACCATCCAGCTATAGGTTCCCTGCGCAGAGGTATACAGCGGATTGCTCTGCTCATATTCTTCTGCATTCCAGAGTACAGGTTCCCCCTGCTCGTCCTGATAATATACCGTCGCTTTTACACCCTGCAGACGATTGTCCGTAATACCTGCATAGACATAACCGGATGGGTCTATTTCAACACCACTGTCCGGACCTTGAACCTTTCCTTCCGTCTCTCCCTCGTCCCGCTTCTCCGGTGTCCCCGTCGGTACCGGCCTGGTTGACGGAGTGCCGGTCGGCTTCGCTGTCGGAGTATTTTCCCCCGTTGGTGTCGGAGTCGGTGTCATAGTCAGGATAAGCGTCGGAGTCGGTGTCGCCCGACATTTCTTAATTGTATCCATAACATCCTTTTCAATCTGGTCTAACTGCCCGCCAATAGACATATCCTCCTGCTCCAACGCACGCTCCGGATCGTATTGGTAGAGCATTTCCTTCCCCTTCTCCATTACATTATTGACTCCCTCTTCTACCTTTTCTTTCGCATAATCCACTACCTTCTCTTCCGCATAGTCCCATACTCTTTGCTGCCAAGGTGTAAAACCAACATCTTTTACCATTTTCTTATACACTGCACCTATTTTGGTATATACCCGCATAGTTGTCTGTCCTACATTGGTTTTTTTGACCATCTTAAGCGCTTTATCGGCAATCTTTAATTTTTTTGCCAACTGCTCCGCTCCAATCTTCGCACCGGTCCGCAACACCTTATTGGCAATCTGCTTCTGCATCAGTGCCTTTGCCCGATTCCCCAAATCATTCAAACCTGCCGTCAGTCCATCCGCAGAAATCTTAGCACACTCACTGTTTGGATACTGGCGCTGAAGCTCCTTCAACGCATCCGTCAGCTGCTGAATATGCTCAATTTTACTCATATATGCATCATACTGTGCAGAATAATCCTTTATATCCAACCACGTATCATTCATTTCGATGATACTCTCACTAATACCGGTAAGTTCATCAATAAGATCCATTGTACCTTCTAAGGCATCTGATGTATATTCAAAGGCTTCTGCATATTTATTATATTGTTTATCCGGCAGGAAAACATGTAATCCAACTACTTCCGAGACGCCATCTAATTGTTCCTTCAGCTCTTTTGCTTCCTCTAGTAACATCAGCTGCAGCTCACTTTCTTCTGCCTCGTACTCCAGCTCACTCTCCTCCACCTCATACTCCAGTTCATCGTTCGAATAAAAGGAAATCGCATAGGTAAATGTTCCCATCAATGCTTCACTGCATACAGTCTTACAATAAAAGGCTCTGCCGTTCTCGTCTGTCATTTCGTCAAAGCCCATCGCCAGCAATTCCTCCGGTGTATGTACCGCATCAAAAACTTCCATACTGCTGTACAGCATGAAATCCATATTTAATTCATCAGAATGCACCCTACTCTCAAAGCTGACTCTGTTTTCATCATATTCCTCGCTGACAATCTCCTCCTTATCCAAATCAATATCCAGCTCCGAGGTATCATCCAATAATAAATCTATGGATTCCTTTTCGTCCGACTTCTGCGATTTATTCACATATTTGATATAAAAATTGTACGGTACATAGTTTTCGTCCTCCGAAAACTGTCCGGTGGCAATCCACAAATCCGAAGACTCATCATAAAATGCTTCCAACGACTTTTCGTTACCATCCGAACGGCTGACAATATAGACTCTCGACAAATTCTCATCACCGCTCATGCGCACCTCAAAGGTAAAGATACTGCCCGGCCAGTACTCATAGCGATAGGATTTGGTCATGAATTCCTCTCCGGTCAAGGTCATGGAGGATTTCTGCCCATGTACGAAATAATTCAGTGTAAATTGCTCCAGCGTCGGCGCAAAACGATTGTAGATAATCGTCTGCTGTTCCGTAACCAGCTCCTCAGAGGTTCCCCTGTTCATAACTGCCTGCAACGTATGCTCTCTCTTACTGTCACAATCCAACAGACTGACCTGTGCTGTATAGCTTCCATTCGCTTTTGCTACCGCAGAACCTACAATAGTACCATCCTCACATATCACAACCTCTGCTCCAGGCACTGCAATACCGTAAACATAAGCATTGCTCTCTGCGGTCATATTCGGCACCTGAAGGGTCAGCTGCACCATCTCGACACCAATACTGCCGATATACTGCTCTACTCTCTTTCCGGCAACAAACATATGAACAAATGCCATTGCACTTAGATTCCCTGCAGTCTCTGTGCCTTCCACCATCATACTGACGGTACCCTGCATTTTCTCCAACGCTATCTTCAAACGGCCATCCTCATAAACGTAGTCCGTCCGCTGCACACCATTCACGGTAATCGCCTCTCCGCACAGCTGTGTACCCTCTGCAAGCTCAAATACTGCCTGCAGCTGCTCTGCCTTCTCCGTATACTCTGCCTTTACCTGATAGCTCAGTGTCATCTGAACAATGCCCCCCACTGCACACACTGCACTATTGGTACGAAATGCGGTACCGGACGTTTCAAAATATTCACTCGACTGCTGTGGTGCCGACGGAACCTGAACATTATAATAGGAGCTACGACTTCCTGCTTCGATTACAAAATGATCCGCAATGTAATCCACATGATTCTCCATCCCATATTCTTCATAGCAGGACAATTCCGAAAAGCGATAGCTTCCGCCTGCATCCCGGATAAATACCGCCGTATATTCACCATTCGGCATATAATCCGACCAGAACCAGTCTTCGCTAATAGCAATCGAACCATAGTACTTTCCGGCTGCATCATAGACATAAATTCGTACATCCTCGGACTGCATTACATTACCCCGGTAGATTCCAAACTCCTTTGCGTGAAGCTCAAGCTGCATCTTGCCCTTGGAGTCAAACACAAACGTTTCGGACAACGCCGGATACTTCCATTCCATCCCCTTACAGGACGCGGTAAGCTGCATCGTATGTCCCTCCGGACGCTCGGTAAAATAAATCCGGTCATCCTCTACCACATAACCTTCGAATTCCTGTCCCGCCGTCTGGTCATAAATCGTAATAACGAAATCCTTCAGACTTCCTTCCGTTACCGGAACCACCTCGTTCTCCTCTGCCTGATTGGAGTATTGCGCCTTTGCTGCCAGATAAGGAGCTTGGTAAGGCTCAAAGGATAACGTTGCACCATATTCTGCACCAATCACACTAATGTAGTAGATACCTGCCTCCAAAGCAAGGTAAATCAGACTGTCCGCCTCTCCACTGCTCGCACACAGACGCGAGGTACCATCCGGACAAACCAGACGTACAAAGGTCATCGTATACTGAGAAGCTGCCTTGAGCGTAATTACGGTTTCTGCCGGAATCTCCACTACAAACCATGCCTCTCCGGTATTGGAATTTTCTACATAAATATCTCCCTCCGAGATCGTTATCGCCTGCTCCTGTTCGTATGCTAATGTATCATCTGCACTTCGGTATGCCACCTCTGCAGTTACATTGGCAGGTTCATAATCCTCCACCTTCATAAAGAGCTCCCACAGATCTCCGTCATTCTTCTTTCCGCCACTGGCAAAGGTAAGCACTCCGTTGATTACCTCTTGATTATTCTCAAAAAAGTCGCTGCTTACCGTCAGCTTTCCGATATTCAGAAGTCTTGGATTTGCCACCTGTAAAAAATCAATCCCTGATACACTATCCGCATCTATGTACATGGTATAAAACTCGCAGTTATTCAGATAAATCTGCTCGTAGCTTCCCTGTATAAAGGCATCCTCTACCACCGCATCTGCAACACTCAGCATACCTCCATTGGTCGATACCTTACCGTAATTTTTGTGTACACCTCTTCCCCAGCTTTCAAACACAACCACAGAATCCTCTGTCATAAGCTTTTCAATGCTGTACTTCTCCTCTGACGGCTCAAACCAGTCACAGCCGGTAACCGCCAAAAAGTCGCTGCAATCCTTTACATATGCATTATGCACGGTTCCCATATTGGTCACCGAACCCCCATACACAATCAGGTTGTCAATCGTTCCGGAATTTTCCAGATTCTTCGCCTGCGCCTCATATTCCCCATATTTTTCATCCGTTTCATGATAGGTGGTACTGCTTTGAATGACTACCGTATCAATATAACCTTCTTTATCCGCATTATCATCCCAGATGGCGCTATTAGATACCGCTCCGAGCTCTGTCACATACACACTGCCGGTATAGCTTCCCTGATTATTATTATAGCGATAACCTCCGGTTACAAGAGCGGATTCTACATAACCATTGTTTTCGTTACTAAAGCCCATTCCGGCGCTCTGCTCTACACGTTCTATCTGACCGTAATTAAACACATTACCATCTCCCTGGCATAGCAATGTCGCAATAACGGCATTTGATCCAATATAAATATCTCCGGTACTTTCCGGCATCGTAACCATCCGACTCGTTCTTCCGTCAAAGCTGTTAAAGCCGTGTCCGGCATATTCAATTTCCTCAATATATGCGCCTGCACCGATATTTACGTTGTTTGGTCGTGTATAATTACCTTCCCAATCCTCTCTTGCCTGCGCTGCCCCGCTCGATTGTATAAACAGAGTTCCCTTTACCTCTCCATAACATTCAAACACTGCATCATTTTCCAGCACAACATCACCCTCGATGCATGCACCGGAGTTTACCACCAGACTGCCGGAGGTAATCACAATTTTCGCCCCCTCCTGCAAGGTAACCCGACCGAACACATTGACATCCGTGGTAATCTCAATATCCTCTGTTGCGGTAAAATCCTCCCACCACTCATTCATATACTGATAAACTTCCGAATCCGCCGCCTTCGCTTCCACTCTGCCCTCCCATGGCACGAGCGTTACGAGCAATGCTGCAATCAGCATAACCGCAAGCCTTCTTTTCCGTCTTCCTGCTCTCATGTTTTTCCCTCCGTTTCTTTATTATTTCTCATCCTTATAGCAATCACAAATCGCAGCTCCCTGTGCCGCCTCTGTTCCGCAAGCCTCTATGTATTCCTCAAATCCAAAGCTGACATAATGTACCTTGCGGTATCCGGCACGCACCAGCAGATTAAACGCATCTGCACTTTTCTTTCCTCCGCCGCACATCAGATACAGCTCCTTATCCTTCATTTCATTTTCTTCCAGATACTTCAAAAGCCATGTGCCATCCTCTTCATACGGTACATTGAGGGCTCCGTCGATATGCATATACTCATAATCGCTATTATCTCTCAAATCAATCAGTACGGTCTTTTCATCCGTATCTCCGGCTATCTCCGGCAGGCTCGCATATTCTGTCAAAATCGTATAGCTTACCGGCTCCTGCTTCCCGCAGCCCCAAAGCATCAGCCCTGTCATACACACAACCGCGGCAAGCCTGCTTCGTACACCTGCCCTTTTCTTCGTTCCTCTGCTCACGTTTCACTCTCCTACTGACCCTTTACCAAATTTAACAATGCCATGTATTTTTCCCGACGCACAATGGTCTGTCCCTCCAAGGCTTGTACCTCTAGCAGCAATTCTTTGGTTTCCTCCATGCTCAGTTCCTCGACACCAACCTCCATTGCGGCTACAATGCGAAACGCCACACTCAGCAGCTGCACCAGCTCTTCTTTCTTTTCGGATAAATTCCGCAAATCTTCTTCATATACCAGCTGTTCCAATTCGCCCTCCGAAAGCTGTTCGGTCAAGCGGTTGATAAAACGTGCTGCTACGATACCTCCATCGGAAAAGGCTGCAAATGCATCGACCAGTTCCCCGGCAGCCGATTCGCTCAAGCGCAATCTAGTATAATCTCCATCAAGATACTTTTGTAATACCTCTTCCCGTATCAAAATCTCCGCCATATCGAGCACTGCCTTGGTGTCTGCCTCCAACGCTTCCAAGGTATCATAGCTTCTGTCCTCTAAAAACACATACCATAACTCCTGCTCATCCATCTGTCTTGAGGCACGCTTCAGCAAACGGTTCCCAAGATATACGATTTCTTCCGGCTTCAACAGCTCCGTATGATAACAAAACTCCGTCAGCTCCTCTATTGCATCAACATGCTCCTCCGAGATGGTTTCCGGCTCCCTTACACCTTCTGCAAGCACAACCACCTCCGGCATTTTTTTCAGCAGCTGCTCCATACTATCCGGAAAACTATAGCTGCTTGCTGCCGCCTCTGCACCGACTTCAACAGACTCTGCGGATACCTCGGAAAGCTCGGCATACAGCCAGCCGGTAAATGCCTCCATTCCTGTATAGCGATACAAGCCGGACAGCGGACTGGCATCATACAGCGTCAGAATCTCGAAATCCTCCGTCTCAATCAATTCATCAATCGTCACAAGCGTGTCATTCCGTTCAAGCAATCGGGATATCCCCGCAAACGGAAGCACAAGCAGCGCACTGAAGCAAATACCAAATACACCTCCTAACAGCACTCCTGCCCATTTGGCACCTTTCCCCGGCTGCTTTAGTCCCTTGCGCTTCAATCCCCAACGAACCATCCGATACAGGAAATAGGTCACCACACAAGTCAGCAGCAGTAAAATAACAAAAACAAGCGGAGTGCAAAAAGAAAGCAACAGCGCCCCAAATGGCAACGCAAACACAACTGCTTCCTCTTCACAGCCCGCTTGATACAAGACATAATAACTAAGCTCTTTTATATTTTCAAATTCATAACCGCGCAGCTTTGCCAAATACAACAACAGCCAGCGTGTAACCCGTTCTGCAAGGCAGACAGCAACCGTAATCCCCGGCACCATCCACAACAAACGTACCGCCGAATATATCACACCTCTGCGATATCCCTTCCACGCTTCAATTGCTATATAAATCAAAACTACAACCAATAATAATGTTCCCAGCATTTCGTCGCCCCCTGTCATATACCACGCATCTTTTATGATGCCTTTATTCAGTATATCCCAGATTGCGTTCTGCTTCAATATTTTTGTCTACACCCGGTCGTACACGCCATACAGATACTGCATTGCCTGAATTGCATTGTCCGGCACGGTGTCCTCCATTGTCGCATGAATGTACGGCTTTTCTTTTTTCATGTAAGCCAAAATTGCTTCATAGTTCATCTCGCCGGTGCCCGGTGCGCATGCCTTCAAATCCTGCTCGCCCACAACAAAATCCTTCAAATGCACCATTGCGATTTCCTTGCCGAAGCACTCCAAGCTTTCCGCAAAGATTTCATCTCTCTGCTGATAATTGGATTTATCCAACAGATTTACCGGGTCAAAAATGATTCTTAAGTTAGGCGAACCGATACGGTCTAACATCTGACGCGCACGCTTCGGGCTGTGAATGATGTGACGTACCACCGGCTCGATTGCCAGTACCACACCAAGCTTTTCCGCATAACCCACTACGGTTTCCAGATTCTTCGACAGAATATCAAATGCCGCATCACTCTTGCATTCCGGCACACTGCGATATTCCTTATTTGGCGCTCCGGTCTCCGTACCTACAACACCGCAGCCCAGCCAGGATGCAAAACGCAGCTGGGACTCATACTGCAACAGATTGTGCTTTAATTCGTCTTCATCCGGGGTTGCCAGATTCAGATAACAGCCAAGTACCGCAATATCCACATGATTCTTTGCAAATACCTCCTTCAGATGCATTGCAAAGCCCGGTGTCAGCGCACCGTCCGCTACCTTATATTCCTTAATCAGCTTCGCTAACGCAATGTGCGCACAGGCAAAACCGTTTTCCTGCGCCATTGCTGCTCTCTCTTCAATGGTTCCCGGCTTCATGTCATGCATCCGGATACCGATTTTGATTCTTCCTGCGTCCATAATTTCCTCCATTCTGCACCGCCTGTGCTCACTCATACTGCGACACAACGCAACCCAGCCTGTACCGCACTCTAGCGTACCAGCTCATCTACGTTTTCAATCAGCTCTTTTTCGCCATCCTGACCGATGATTTCTACATTCTTCAATACCAGCTTTTTGATGTTCTTTGCAAACAAGCCCATCTTACAGCTTTTCCCTACGCCATCCAGCATCGCTGCATTTCCGCTGCGTGCATTTTCGGCAAAATCAATCTTGATGTTTTCCATGGAGAGCAGACCGATTTTACGCTCCGGCAGACCATAGAAAAAGCTTGCTGCAACATGGCAGTTATGGCATTCCATGTCCTTAAAAATCAATGCACGGATATCCGGGGTACGCTCATCGACCGGGAGCGCTTCCTTCGTCTGCACATACTCACTGTGACCGTCGAAATCACAGAAATAGAAGCTGTTCATTACCAGAGGGGTCATAACCTCATCCATATGAATCCGCTCAAAAATAACATTCTCTACAATCGCATCCTGTCCGCGTCCGCGACGGGTTTTGATACGCAGACCACGGTCAGTATTGCGGAACATACAATCCTTTACCACCAGCTCCTTGACACCGCCTGCCATCTCACTACCGATGGTTACTGCACCGTGACCGTCCTCCATCAGACAGTTCCGGATGATGATACGCTCGGATGGTGTCTTGTAGGTCGAACCCGTATACAGCTTTCCGGATTTTACCGCGATACAATCATCACCTACCGAGAAATGAATACCGGCAATCAGCATATCCGTACAGGACTCCGGGTCCATACCATCGGTATTCGGTGAATCTGCCGGATTGATTACCTCCAAATTGATAAACTGAATATGATTCGAGAAATACGGATGCAATACCCATGCCGGACTGTTCGTAAAGGTCACACCCTCTATCGTCACCTGACTGCACTGATGCAAGAACAGCATTCTCGGACGCCATGCACCACGCATTACCTTCGGGTCTACCCACCAATCGGATGCCGCTCCGTTTCCGTTTACCACACCCTTACCATAAATCACAACATCCTCTACGCCAAAGCCGGTTACCAGCGCCGCATACATCGGCAACGGGTCACCTTCCCATGTACCGAGCAAAAATTCTTCCGATTCTGCGGTATTAAACGGCTTCTTTTTGGATATATCCGTGGTCTTTTCCACACCTGTCATCGGAACTGCTCCCGGCAGAACCGAAAAATCCTCTCTGTTCGGGCTTCCAAGCAGAGTAGCACCCTCTTGAAGCTCCATGCGCAAATGGCTCTTCAAAAAGATACTGGTAATCAGATAAGTACCTGCCGGCACCACTACTCTTCCAAACTTCGGGCATGCCATGATTGCCGTCTGAATCGCATGGGTATCATTATGTACACCATCACCCACCGCGCCAAACTCTCTGACATTCAGTACCAGTCTCTCGTTGTTGGTACGGAAGGTAAGGCTCTCGCTCTGTCCCTCTGCGCTCTCCACCGTCAATGTATACTCCGTATCCGGCTCCAAATCATACAGGGTGTTGATTACCTTATTGGTCTCCTGCGTTGACACACCATTTAACAATACCCGGTAACTGCTTCCGGTATGGTACATCGCGCCTTCCTCTTTTATTTCAAATGTAACGCTGCTCGCTGTTACAAGCATAACCTCGATATTCATGCTTTTCCCTCTTGCCTCCTCGCTTTGGTTATTCGTAATAAAAAGTCATCTAAAACTATTTTCCCTATACCACAATGCAACAACGCTACCTAAGGCAACGTTGTTGCATTTAAATTATACCTGTTCTTTTGAAAAATTACAAGGTTACACCCTGCTTAAAGATAGCCATGTCATGATAGCCGTTTTCTTCGCTCTTTACCTTTTTGCCCGAAGCTACCTCAAGTACATAGCGGAAAAATTCTTCCTTCAGCTCTGCTAACTCTGCTTCGTCCGTCAGTACACCCGCATCGAAATCAATCCAGTTGGATTTCTTGCCTGCCAATGCAGAATTGCTGGAAATCTTGACGGTCGGTACCGGACTGGCAAACGGTGTACCGCGACCGGTTGTAAACAGAACAATCTGTGCGCCCGAAGCTGCCAGTGCCGTAGAAGCCACCAAATCATTGCCCGGTGCAGACAGCAGGTTCAGACCTGCGACCTTGACCTCCTCACCATAGGAAAGGACACCGCGTACCGGAGCATTACCGGATTTCTGCGTACATCCAAGCGACTTGTCCTCCAAGGTAGAGATACCGCCCTTTTTGTTTCCCGGAGAAGGATTTTCATAAATCGTCTGATTGTGACTGGTAAAATAATTCTTGAAATCATTAATCAGACAAACCGTCTTATCAAACAATTCTTCGTTTGCACAACGGTTCATCAGAATTGTCTCGGCACCGAACATCTCCGGTACCTCGGTCAATATCGTAGTACCGCCTGCCGCAATCAATGTATCCGAAAATGCACCAACCAGCGGATTTGCCGTAATACCCGACAGACCATCCGAACCGCCGCACTTCATACCGATAATCAGCTTATCTGCCGATACGGTCTCACGCTCTGCCTTAGCTGCCTGCTCTGCCAGCTCGCGAATCAGCTCCAGCGCGGTCTCTACCTCGTCCTCCGCATCCTGCGATACCAGAAAACGTACCCGGCTCTCGTCATAATCTCCAAGATATTTCTTAATCTCATCAATATTGCTGTTTTCACAGCCCAGTCCCAGCACCAGCACACCACCGGCGTTTGGATGACGAATCAGATCTGCCAGCACTCTTCTGGTATTTTCCTGATCCTCTCCCATCTGGGAGCAGCCATACGGATGACGGAATGCAATGATATCCTCGATGCTTCCGCTGATATACTTCTGCGCCTTCTTCTCAATCAGACCTGCCACATTGTTCACACAGCCAACGGTCGGAATAATCCAAATTTCGTTACGGACACCCACCTTACCGTCCGCACGCACAAAGCCCTGAAAGGTAGCCTGTCTCGGAGCAAGCTGTGCTTCCTCCACCGGCTCGTAGGTATAGGTAAGCAAATCGCCCAGACCGGTCTTCAAATTGTGCGTATGAATCCACGCACCCTTTGCCACCGGTGCCTTCGTATATCCAATCGGACTGCCGTATTTTACGACTGCACTTTTCTCTGCGATATCACAAAGTGCAAACTTGTGTCCGCGTGGAATATCCTCGCGCAGCTCTACGGTTTCCTCTGCCGAAATCCGTATACTCTGTCCGGCCTGCAAATCCACCAATGCCACTGCTACATTATCCAATTCATTAATCTTTATCGTATCACGCATGATGTTACTCCTATTCACGAGAAATTGTTACATCGTTCTAAGCTCTCTTGAAAGCACTTCTTTACTTCTCTCTATCGCGCCTGACTGACTGCGCCCCTCTGCTGTTTGTGCTTTTTACAAACGGCTATGTGAAAGCACTTCCTTGCTTCCTTCTGTCGCGCCTGGACGGTGCTTTCACATTACATTGCCTGCATCGCTGCACGCATACCGCTCTCGCGAATCTTCTCTACATGTGCAGCTACTGCCTCTGCTACACCCTCGCGCTTAGTCAAATCCTCACCAAAGAAATCTTCACGGCTAAGGAATGCATTTACCAGCTCTGCTGCCGGCTTTGCAGAATTTGCTGCAAAGAATTCTAACACTGCTGCATCATCCATAATCTTGTACTCTGCTCCGTCACGATGACCGATTAACGCACCCTCACGCAGCTCTTCGCCCTGATAGAATGCAATCAATGCAGCCAAAGAGAAGGTCAGACGCTTTGGCAGCTTGCCGAATTTCTCAATATATCCAAGGAAGCTTGGCATACAACGTGCTCTCCACTTCGATACGGAGTTCAACGAAATTGCCAGCAGGGAATGCTTAATAAACGGATTGTTGAAGCGGTCAATTACTGCTCCTGCAAACTCCTCTAACTCTGCCTTTGGCAGGGAAAGGGTTGGAATTACCTCTTCAAAAATCGTATCATTCATATAGTTACGCACCAAATCATCGCCCATCGAATCCAGTACGATATCGTGTCCCATCAGATAGGAAGCCAGTACGAAGGAGGTATGCGCACCATTTAAGATACGAACCTTTCTCTGCTTGTAAGGCTTCTGATTGTCGGTAAAGATAACCGGCAGACCTGCTGCATCGAGCGGAAGCTCATTCTTAATTTCCTTCTCGCTCTCGATTACCCAAAGTGCAAATGGCTCTCCGGTAACGATGAGATTGTCCTGATAGCCGAAGCTCTCGCACATTGCTGCTGCCTCTTCTCTCGGATAACCGGTTACGATACGGTCTACCAAGGTACTACAGAATACACATGCCTCATCCATCCACTTTACGAACTCTGCTTCCAATCCCCAGAGTGCTGCCAGCTTATGTACGCACTCCTTCAAATGGATACCGTTGTCATCAATCAGCTCTACCGGAAGAATGATAAGACCCTTGCTCAAATCTCCGTTAAAATGCTTGTATCTCTCATATAAGAAGCCGGTCAGCTTACCCGGATAGGTCTTCTGTGGCTTTAACTCAAACTTATCCGTTTCATCATATACAATACCTGCCTCGGTCGTATTGGATACAATAAAGCGCAGGCTGTCTAGACGCGCATATGCAATGTACTTGTCGTACTCCTCATAAGCATCCACCGCATCCGATACACTGGTAATCACGCGGTTCTGTACGGTCTTTTCTCCGTTTACGAGACCACGCAGCGATACCGTGTACTGACATTCCTGATCATGAAACATCTTCAGGTTGCCGAACTCAATCGGCTTTACCAGTACGATACTGCCGTCGAACATACCCTTTTCGTTGGCAATATCAATCATATAATCCACAAAACCACGAAGGAAATTTCCTTCTCCAAACTGTAATACCTTTACCTCGCGCTCCTTTGCGCCTGCCATTTTCTTGTTCAGAAGTTCCATTTTTATCCTCCATTCCGAGAACGTTTTGGTTCGAGGAACGCACCGAGAATTTCAGATTCTCGGCTGCGATAAAAGCTTATTTGTGACGTTCTCGGCACAAATAGCCGTGTGAAAAATCTAAGAACCTTTGGTTCTTTGCATCAGCATGATTTTTCACGCTCCCTTCATTTCTGCGCTGTTCTGGATTATTATCGTCCGCATTCTGTGGCACAGCGCTGCCCCGGAATCGGTTCTTTCACCATCCACCCACTCTTTAATGTAAGTGCTTACATATAATTCTACATTTATTTTCTGCCTTTGTCAATGTCGATTTTTCTAGTTTGCGGTCATATTTTGTAAGGGTTTACATTTTTGCTTTCGAAATTAAGATTCCTGCTATACTTTTTTAAATTTCTGTAGTAGAATAGACAACATAACATAGACAAATTGGGGAGGCTTTTTATGCTATACTTACTCTTTGGCGATGCAGCCGCAAAGTGGATTGCGTTCTTCGGCTTGATACTCGCCTTTCTTATGACCTGCATCTTATTACAAACCCTGCAAAACATTCTGCCGCGGGACGGCGGCCGTGCTTTTGCCGTAAACGGAATCCTTTCCCAAGGAAAACCGCGCGGTGCAGGTATCGTTTTTATTTTAGTTTTTTGTCTCATGGCACTGCTTTGCGTACCAATTGACCGCGAGCTGGTGATTTATCTGATTATGATTGTTGCTGCCATGCTAAGCGGCTACTTGGACGACAGCGCCAAGACCCCTTGGGGCGAATACAAAAAGGGCTTGATTGATTTAGTCATTGCCTTTGTATGTGCTTTTTCCTATGTCAATTTCAACGGCTCAGACCTGACAATTCTGCTGACCGGCACTACGGTTACTTTGCCGAAGGCAGTATATATCATCCTTGCCATGATATTAATCTGGGCATCCATCAATGTAACCAACTGCACCGACGGTGTGGACGGACTTTGCGGAAGCATCTCCATCGTCAGCTGCCTGTCCTTTTTTCTGGTATTTACCCAGCTCTTGGATAATGCAACCTACGGTCAGCTGTCTTTGATGATGATTATCTGCCTGCTCGGTTATCTGTGGTTCAACGCTTCTCCGAGTAAGCTTTTGATGGGTGATGCCGGTTCCCGCGCACTCGGTCTGTTTGCTGCACTGTTATCGCTCAAGAGCGGTTCCCCGCTGCTTTTCCTGGTGTTCTGCATCGTCTTTCTTTTCGATGGCGGTCTGGGCTTAATCAAGGTTGCTTTGCTCCGCTTTTTGAAAATCAAGATATTAAAGAATACCCGGACTCCGCTGCACGACCATGCCAGAAAGAATGCAGGCTGGTCCGATACACAGACCGTATTCCGCTTCGTGATTATTCAGGCGGTTATTTCCAGCGCGTACCTGTATGTGGTGCTTTAATTCCTGCCATCTTTCGCAGGTATTGCCGGTTTTCAAAAATAAACGATTACATTTCTTCGTTCTAAGGAGAAACGCATGGATATCAACTACGAATTATATAAGGTTTTTTATTATGTTGCCAAAACTCTGAGCTTTTCGGAGGCCGCCGCTGAGTTGTTTATTTCTCAATCTGCCGTCAGCCAATCTGTAAAGCTATTGGAAAAGCAGCTGAATCAGACGTTATTTGTCCGCAGTACCAAAAAGGTGCGCCTGACCCGCGAGGGCGAGATTCTTTACAAGCACATCGAACCTGCCATCAGTCTGATTAGTCGCGGCGAGAATCAACTGTTAAACGTTTCCAAGAGTGGCGGTGTACAGCTTCGCATTGCTGCAAGCGATACCATCTGCCGCTATTATCTGGTCCCTTATCTGAATCGCTTTCATCAGACCTGGCCGGAGGTACATATCAAGATTATCAACGGCACCTCTCTGCGGTGTGCCGAGCTGTTGGAGCGCAATCAGGTGGATTTGATTATCGCAAACTCCCCGAATCCCGCGCTCAACAACAATATGACACTCTGCGAGGTAAAAACCTTTCAGGATGTCTTCGTTGCCAATCCGGACTATTTCCCACTGGAAGACCGGACGCTCTCTTTGTCCGAGCTGATCAGCCAGCCGATTTTGATGCTGAGCAAGCAATCCACGACCAGTGCTTTTCTGCACAATCTGTTTTTGCAGCATTCACTGGAGCTGGCACCCGCCATCGAGTTAAGCAGCAACGACTTACTGATTGACCTTGCCAAAATCGGACTCGGTATCGCGTTCGTTCCGGACTTCTGCGTCCCTAAGCCTGCCGCTCAAAATCTGATTTTGCTAAAAACAAAGGAAGCCATGCCGGAGCGCAAGCTGGTAGCCGCTTATGACAGCAGCCTGCCGCTTACCGAATCCGCCGGATACTTTATTGAATTGCTGCGTAATTAAAAAAATTGCGGTTTGAAATTAATCGTTTCAAACCGCACATTTTTTAGTGATAATATTTTATCGACTTATAATCATCCTTATCCTTCTTCATCTTATACGAAACTCCCGCCTGATAGTACGCAATATCCGAAGTAACATCAATCACATACCACTGCTTCTTTTTCGCATCATACACCTCATTCCACGCATGCAGTGTATCAATGCTTGGCGTATATCCGGTCACTACCTTCGCAATGATGCCCTGACTACGCAGCATCGCCGCGAACAACGAGGAAATATCGTAGCAGATGCCCATCTTATCCGTATAGGTCTGCGCCACGTTCGGAATATATCCGACAGTATCCCGTACCACATCTACCTTCGCATAATCATAGGAATAATTCTTCACCAAATAATTGTAAATTTTCGTAATCTTGGTGGTATCCGTCTTATACTTCTTGCACAGAGAAGTCGCCTTCTTTACCGCCTTCTCCTTCATCTC
This sequence comes from Lachnospiraceae bacterium, assembly GCA_017462755.1. Classification (GTDB taxonomy): domain Bacteria; phylum Bacillota; class Clostridia; order Lachnospirales; family Lachnospiraceae; genus RGIG4057. Next base: position 35,572 of record JAFTQM010000075.1, read on the forward strand.
ATAATCTACGATAATATGCGGATTCGTAAATACCTCATTTTCATTCTTTAAGTCTACCTCTAACGTTTCCGAATAGCGCACACTATACTTGGTACCGGTAATGTTCTTACAGATACGAATCTTGTAGCTGCCATTTCCTAACGTCATCGGAATTACCTCGGTCACAACACCTTCACTCAGATAATACTTATAGGATACACCATCCTTGGTTACCATTACCACAATCTTAGCTGCCTCGGTGTTGTCATAAACTACCGTAAAGGTACCGTTCTTATTGTCGGTAATACTGGTCTCGGTTTTCTCTGCCGCATACACCGGTATCACGGTATCTGCCCCGGCTAAATTGCCCGGCACCGTACCAAACAGCAAAAGCCCTGCCAGCAAAAGTGCTATGATTCCTTTTCTCTTCTTTCTCATCCTCGCCACTTCCTTTCTGCGAATCTGTCTTTTCCCTTTTGTATCTTTTTCTTTTATCTGCTACAATCTTACATTTCGCTTCATGGCATCCTGATTCATGCAGTGTGCCATCGCAGTTCCCGCATCAATCCTGCCCGCCTTATACAGCTCTAAGATGCTGGCATCCATGGATTTCATACCGTCCTTTGCCGAAGCATAAATAACCGAATCAATCTGGTGTACCTTACCATCCCGAATCATTGTGCGAATCGCACTGTTCGCTTCCAAAATCTCAAATGCCGGTACCAGACCGCCACCAACCGCCGGAAGCAGCTGCTGTGACACAATCGCATTCAGTACCATTGAAAGCTGTACCCGAATCTGCTGCTGTTGATTTGCCGGGAACACGTCGATAACACGGTCGATGGTATTCGCTGCTCCTACGGTGTGCAGTGTGGACAATACCAAATGTCCCGTCTCTGCCGCCGTCATTGCAATCTCTATCGTCGCCAAATCTCGCATCTCACCGATTAAAATTACATCCGGCGCTTCTCGTAACGCAGCACGCAGTGCCGTATGATAATCGACCGTATCAATACTGATTTCTCTCTGACTTACAATACTCTTTTTGTGCTTGTGCAAGAACTCAATCGGGTCCTCCAGCGTCAGAATGTGACAATTTCTTTTTTGGTTAATCTGGTCAATGATATACGACAGGGTGGTGCTCTTTCCGCTGCCTGCAGTACCGGTAACCAGTATCAGACCCTTATGCTGGTCGCTCAAGCCCACCACTGCATCCGGAATATTCATGGATGCAATATCCGGCAAATCAAAGGATACCGAACGTAAAACGGCGCTCCAGGTACCTCTCTGTCGGAAAATATTTGCTCGAAATCGTCCTACGCCCGGAATCGACAATGCAAAATCATCGTCTCCGTCGATACCGTTTTTCAAATCTCTGTTATCCGCCATCTGATACAGGGTCCGGACAATTTCCTCCGTATCTCCCTTTTGCAAATTCTCTGCTCCCTGTCGCTCTAACTGACCGCCAATCTTGTAAGAAACCGGCTGTCCTACCACAAAAAATATATCCGATGCCTTTTTCTCTATCGCACCTTTCAAATATGCTGCTGTATCCATCCGCAACAAATCCTCCATTACTCTATTCTATCACGCCGTCCCAGATTTCAAGCTCCTCGCCTGTGTACAAGCCATCCTCCTTGCAACGGAGGCTCCATCCGGTTACGTCACATATTTTCTCTGTAATATTTATCGTCATTTCTATCGTTTTACTGTAGTCCACTACGACCTCACATCGCAATGTTTCTTTCTCTGCATACACCCGCAGGTCATCACTGTCCACACCCAACTTCGCCAAAAATGTTGGCTCGGCTACCACTTTCTCTAACTGCTCTGCCACAGTCAAAGCACTTCGCTCCTGCCCGGACAGCTCCCGCCAGATATGCAGCACCTTCGCATACATACATTCTGCAGCCGTATCTGCTGCATAATATGCCTCTACCGATTCCGTATTCTTCTTAGCCATCTCAAGCTCCCGGTAGGATGCTCGAACCGACAATACCGCAAATACCGTCATTGCTAACACCAGCATCAGCAAAAGCATCGATGCCGCACCTATATTCAAATGATACTTCGAATCCTTCATGCTCTTTCCTCATATTTCCTGACGTGTCACATCCCCGGTCAGGTCTAATCTGCCGCCTCTGACACCGCCACCTTCAAATGACACAAAAGCAGTTCTTCCTCTTCTGCCTGCAAATCGTTTTTCAATAATTTCATGATATCTGCTTCTGCTGCCAGCACCTCTGCAAACCTCAGCCCCTCTTCTGCTTCGGTAAATGCTACCGCCACCTGATAACACACTTCCTCCGTCTGTTCCCATGCAGCATCATAATCTATGATATAATATTGCTCCTCCTGCCGTGTCTCATATTGCGCCAGTGTCTGTTCCACGCCCAACACCTTCAGCTTTTCTGCCAGCGTCTGGCAACACACCGTCGCAGAGCTGACCGCTACTGCTTTTTCCTGCAGCCGGTTCGCCGACATATACAGGCGCACCAAAAATACACTGACGATTGCGAAAATTCCGCTAACCAATACCAGCTCCAATATTACCTTCCGATAACTTCCCTTTCCTGCCATGCTGCCTCCATCTCAGAGCTTTTGTCATTCCGTTACGCTCCGGTCAGAACGCAATCCCAACGAAAGGCTTTCTGATGCCCCGGCACGATTGGATGCGGTCACACAGAGCATTCCATCCGCTGTTTCTTCCATACAAAACTCTGCTATTTCAAAGGTCTCTATTCCAAAGGAAAGCTCAAAATAGCCATCCTTCTCCATAAAATGCTCTCTCACGTAGCCATCATAATGATAAATCAAGGTCTGATACCACGCTCCATCCAATTCTTCCTCTAACACCAGCACCTGCACACCCTCATGCTCTTTTAAATAGACCGCATTCTCCCTGTCATTCTGACGCACCCGGGTGGCAATGTACGAGAGCGATGTTCTCAAATCAAAATTTTCATCATTTGCCGTTACCACGTTCCGGTAAACCTGCACACCGATATTAATCAGAAACAGTGATGCTACCGCAAAAATACCAATGATAAATAGGATGCTGACCAGACTGACCAGCCATGTACTTCTCTCCTGTTTTTCTCCCTGCTCCATCCTGATATCTTTCCTCTCTACAGCTAACGCTCAAACACATAAATCTCCGGCATGATATTGGAAGCAAAGCAATCATAGCTGATATAGTACTTTGCTTCATCAATCTCTAACTGATAATGCTCCTCTAAGTATTCCAACGTAGACGGATACATCCCCTCTACTGCATAGCAGGTCAGTACTGCCTTGCGAATTGCCTGCTCCGTCAGCGCAACGCCCTGCTCTTTATTTACCTTCACAAAATGCTCCGTTCCGACTAAGAGTACACCAATCAGTACTCCAAAAATCAGAATCGGTATCAACACCGAACGAAGCAGCGTCTGCTTTTTCTTTTTTAGACTTTTCATGAATCTCCTTTAACCTATTGCCGAAATCATGCTGACCAACGGTAACATAATCGAAATCAGAACGGTACCTACCATAACTGCCAATACAACTACCATACCGGTCTCAATCTTACCGGACAGGGAAGAAAGCACCGCACCGCATTTCTCGTCATACTGCTTTCCAAGCTTGGCAAACACCTCATCCGAAGCACCGCTGCGCATTGCCACTCCTACCATACGGTATTCCCGGCCGCTTAGCAGTCCGCTGTGTCCCAATGCCTCATCGAGACCCTCGCCCTGCTCCAAAAGCTCCTTGCAACGTATAATCTTCGCCTGCACCTTTGCATTTTTACAACCGTCAATCGCCATCTCAAAGGTTTCCATCTGATCCATACCGCTTACCGTCATCAGTGCCAGCGACGAAACAAACTGTCCTGTTGCCATCAGCTCCGAAACTCTCCTGCTGGTTCGAAATACAAATACCAGCTTCTTTACCCAGGATACTCCCATGCCGTAGAGCACCAGCAGCACAATCAACAGCACAAACAACACACAGGTAACCCACGCAAAAATCTTGCCGGTCATCACACCGGTATTTAACATCTCTCCGGTCGCCTCTGCCACCTGCACATTCAGCTCCAGAAACATTTCCTCGAACATCGGTATAATCTTGCCTACCACAACCAGCATGATAACGGACATCATCGCAAACAATATCACCGGAAAGGTTATCGCACTCTTGATTGCTGCGGTAACATTCGCTTCCCGCTCATAAAACACTGCCAGCGAACGAAGTACCTCCTCTAACTTACCGGTCATCTCGCCTACCTTTACCATATGTACCATATAATCCGGGAACGCACCGGTCTCCTGCAATGCCTCATAGAGATAGTGATTGTCCCTTACCAGCTCCTCAATCCGTGACAATATCTCACTGGTTCGCTTATCCTCTACCTCTTCTGCCAGAATATATGCTCCCTCATAAAGCGGGATACCGCTGTTTAACAGCATCGCAATCTGTTCACAAAAGGACGCCGTCTCCTCCGCGGTAAATCTCTTAGCCCTCTCTTTTCCCCGCATTCTGTATTCCTCCGTATCCAACCATCTGCCGCAATCCGATTAAAATTTTAATCCCTGCTACAGCCAATTTAATATAGAATCATTGCAAAAATGTGTCAAAACAATAAATTTTATCCTAAAACGGTACTTTCTTGTATCTTTTACACATGTAACCGCCGAATCATTTTGTACACAATGCAATTCTGCACTACCAGCGGCTTGCTGTGTGCAAAGAAAATAACACCGTCACTCGGCGCGATAATCTGAGAAATTACCTCACCCTCAATCGGGTCTACGACCTCTGCCAGAATATCTCCAAACTTCACTTCATCTCCCGGCTTTTTTAATGGTCGGTAAATTCCCGATACATCGGTCTTTATCGGCATCAGCCCCTCTTCCTCAATCGTACTCGCGATATATCCGGAATGGCAATTGTATTTAATGATTCCCATGCGGGTCAAAAAACGCAGCACTGCCGAAACCGCCTGTCTTGCCGACATCTCATCAATCGAAGCCGTTGCCGGAGTATAAATAGAAAATGCACTGGTTTCCTCCGTCTGCCAGCAGTAATTCAGTGTACCGGCATCAAACGGCTGCGGCTTTTTTAACAACACATACGGCAGACCAAACAGATTGGCAAGACTTGTATTCTGCTTTCCGGTATCCATTACACGGACATGCGGAATAAACTCTCCCGGCGTATGAAAGCTTCCGAACTGTATTCCGTAGCTGCAGTTTCTTACTTTTTCAAATACTGCTGCGGCGATTCGCTCCGTGGTTTCTCCGGTCGGATTGCCCGGAAACATCCGGTTGATATCCGTCTTGTCCATGCCCCAGAAACGCTTTTCTATATTCGTCGAAAATTGATTGATGGTCGGAATCACCATAATCTCATAGTTGTTAATTGCCCCTGTTTTCTCGAGACGTGCCAGCTCCTTAATAATCTGTGAGCAGATATACTGCTGCTGAATTTCGTTTCCTCTGGTCGGTCCGACAATACATGCCGCCGTTTCTCCCCGGCCGAACCGATATGCCATAATATGCATATCGTCACGATACGGTGACTTTACGGTATAAACAATATCCTGAAACATTAGCACTCACCTCCCAGAATACGCGCAATCAGCGAGCCCCGGTATACGACCGGATACTCCCGCAACGTAAACACCATGCCGTCACACGGCGCCAGAATATGCTCCTCTACCTCTCCGGTCAGACTGTTTACAATATCGCCCACAACATCTCCTTTGTGAATTCCCATCCAGTGTGCTACATTCGGCAGAAAAATGCCGGATGCCTCCGCATGAATCAACGTAACCGCACTGCTTTCCGTCGATACAATCGGCTCCTTTGGTGTTATCGTTGCTCCCTGCCAGATGCCAAGCTCTTTCATCAGGCAGAAGATGCCCTCCAGCAGCTGATCTCCGAATTCCTTGGTAATACGCATACCTACGCCCATTTCCACCGCCAGCGTCGGCACTCCGACTGCATTCAGACTATGATACAGTGTCGCCGGACGTACCGTCGGAGACGAATGCATCCAGACAAAATCAGCATTCAAAAGCTTCGCATACGGAAGCAGCTGCTCCTGCTCCTTCGTCAAACGTACCTGCGGAATCTCCCGCAGGAAAATATTACTCGCATGCAAATCGACACAGAAATCCGCTCCCTGCATATCCTCCAAAAGACGTGCCGCGGCATATTCCGTCATATCTCCTTCCATATTACCCGGAAAGCTGCGGTTCATATCCAAATCAAAGGTCGGCACTCGCCTGGTAATCGTCTCCATCCCGAGCGGATTGACACACGGATATACATCTACAATACCAGTCAGGCACTCCGGCTGCTCCTTTAAGCGACGTATCAGCTCATAGCAGATATACTGTCCCTCCAGCTCATCTCCGTGAATTCCGGTCACGATACAGATTCTTTTCTCTTCCCCGGTACAATGCTCCGGCTTTAACCGATTTCGCTTAATATGTAATGTCTCTGTAACCGGAAGCCCTACCGATACTACTGTTTTTATCATATACTCCTCCATTTCTATTACGGCATAATCAACCCGATTTCCATCTGTTCCCATCCATAGAAATAGTCGATATCCTTCGGATAAATCTCATATACCGCCAAATCCGCATAAAAATTATCATACACCAGCCAGCCTAACGGCTCTGCCACCGAACGCTCATAAAAAATTCTTGTGACCAGCTCGCCCTTACGATAATTCGAGGCAATCTGCGCAATCAATGCCTTATATGCCTTCTTTGCATCCGTATAGCATGGTACTCCTAAGCCTTCCGTAATCGAGTATTCCTCTGCATCTGCTACCATACCGTCCAATCGGAGCGTCGGCAACGGCACATGATCCTGAATCATCTCTTCATCGGTAAGACAGAAATAATCATAAGCATATCTCTGCGTTCCGCTACTTTCCTCATCATCCCAGGTTACGTCGAGATTGTACCACTCACCATCCAGTTTTACCTTATTCCACATATGGTCGCCGTCAGCATCTCCGACCACCCCAATACACTCCAGACCAATCGACTGACACAGGTACATAAAGGTTCTCGAATAACTCGCACAATGTCCTACTTTATCTAAAAAGACGGAATCCACATGCGCAAGCAGGGATGCATCATTATTTAACACTTTTTTTCCGGTCGTCCGTATCATCTTATCATGCACATGCTTGATAAAATAAAACAGATTTGGTTCCTCGGTTGCTTCCGCAAGCCACTCCGCTGCTACCTTTTCTAACTTTTTCTGTCGTTTTGCAGCCTCCTCCTGCGTCTGATTGTAGCCCAAAATGAACTCACAGGTAATTCCATTATCCCATACCGTTCCCAAGCCTGCCATTTCATTTACCCAAAACAGCTGCGGATTCTCCCAACTCATCATCTGCCAAATCACAAATGCATCGTCATACAAAATCTGATAATCCGCCAAATAAACACTTTCCTCGTGTGCAAGTGCGGCATCGTATAATTCCTGATAAACCTCTTTCTCCTTTTTATTTAAGCTCTTGTAATACGGCTTTTTCGTATAATCCCACAGAATACTCTCGGATACATAATCCCGCTCAGGTATCTCAATCGTATAATTCATGGAAAGATATTGATTGTTCCAACCGGACTTTACTGCCAATATACGCAGCGTAGCTGTTTCATCAATCCAAATACCGTCCGCGGTATATGCGGCTGATTTCTTGGTTGGCTTGCTGCCATCCAGCGTGTAATAATACTTCACATTTTTCAATGTAGTATCCAGTGTTACCGTCAAAGGTTCATCATAGCTTCCGGCTGCATGGCTGACGGTAACCTTCGGCTTAAATTTGTAGGTATAGGTCACAACCGCACTCTTTTTGCCACCCGAAACTGCATAAATTTTCAATGTCGAATTTTTCGTCAGAGACAGCTTTTTCGTATATTTCTTATACCCTGCACCATTCAGACTATAATAAACCGTAGCCCCCTTGGTAGTACAGGAAAGTGTGATTCCCTTCGCCTTCGACAAGGTATACGTTCCCGACTTGAGCGAAGCCTTCGGTGCGGCCGGAGCCTCTGCCGCCTCTGCCACAACTGCCACCATGTCCTCAAAACCAGTTGAAATCCCCACCATGCCTATCATGCAAATAATGATTACAAACCAAAGAATTCTCGCCTGCTTCCTCATCAACTCACATCCTCTCCGCTCACAAAACAAAAGATACTTTTCCAATCATATTTTACTATATTTTCTCCCATATGTAAAGAAAGCTTCGTTTTCAATTTAGGTTCAAAAAATGAAAAAAACCTGTTTCTGAAAGCTTTTCGCATCCTTTCAGAAACAGGCTTTTTTCACTTATCTTTCTACTATCTTACGCAATTCCTTAATCCTCATAAACCGTCGTATAGATTTCTCCATCCTTGCAATCGAAGGTAACTGCATCCGAATAAGCATAATTGCCCATTGCATCACGCATCTCAAATACCATGGAATAGCTTCCGTTCGGCAGTGCCATTTCTGCAAATGTCGTATCCTCTGTTACCGTAAAGGTCTGTGCCTGATAAGCTTCGAATTCATCCTCACCGGAATAGGATGCCATATACCAGATGGTCGTAATCTCGTCACCCACCTGCAACAGACGCATTTCCTTATCTGCCATACCGCTCTCGTCAATGCCCTGACGTGCGCCGATAATGCCCCACTGCTCCAGCGTAAAGTCATAAACCACCTGCAAATTGTACTCTTCGCCGTTCAGCAGTACAGGTACCGAATAAAGGTTATAATCCTCACCCTCAAAGCTCAGCTCCATATAAACCATGTTGCCGTCGATGCTTCCCCATACACCGCGGAAATTATCTGAAAAAATACCATTTTCCCAATCCGCGTTCATATCGTTATCTGTACCAAGCATCATCATAGTGTCCGTTGTCTCATCCACATAGTAAAGTGAAAATCCGATGCTTGCCAGAATATTAGACGCTTCCGGTCCCAATACCATAAAAGCAGAACCCTCTTCATCCACATCCAGCGGTACACCATCCCAGCCTACCGTAGTCAGATTCTGTACCTCCGGCAATTCATCAAAATTCATATTCGCAATATATTCCATACCGGATTCATCCAGTTCTCCGGTAAGTCCATACGCATAATAGTATTTGAATGCAGTACTTGCACCAACTCCTGCATAACCGTTAAAATCATTTACATCACCGTTGTAGGAATAATAACAGGAAAGTCCGGTAGCCTCCGTACGATACTGTCCGCCCACCTTATACAGTACGCAATCATCCAGCGCATCCAGTACACTTTGTGCAGAACCTAAGATACCGCTGCTCTGACGTGCCATATGTCCTAAATCCACCATATTGGTGTATCCCTGTTCCTTTGTATTACCGCCATAGTTCTCACTCTGTACGGCCACGCGGGCAAGCTGTGAAAAGAATGCAGGGTCGGTACAAGCGGCAGACAATGCCTCTGCACCAAAAAGCTCATATGCCTCCAGTAACGGGGCTACCTTCGTCAAATCTGTCAGCGAAAGCGTGGTATTATCCTGTGTTCCTACCTCTACGCAGCCCGCATAATAGGCATCACAGATAATCTTACCGAGTGTTTCACCGTTCATGGAGCTATCTGCTGCCAATGCACCTACCCACTCAGAGTAGTACCAGCCGTTTGCCGGTTCCGTTTCCTCGGAAGCAACAAGATAATGAGCGATATCGCAGAAGGTATTTGCTACATCCACCGTTGCCATCAGACAGGTATCAAAGCCGACCAGTTCCAATGGCTGACTCTCTACGGAAGGCTCCCACACACTGCTAAATGCCGCATACATCTCATCCAAAGTCAAAGAATCCATTCCGTACAATTCATCAAACGCTGCTCCGGAAACCGAGCCGCCACCATGATTCCAAAATACTACCGCCGTCTTTTCTGCCGGATAATTTGTCTTTGCAAAATTCAAGAAATCCGCCAGTGTCTGAGCGTCACCCATGCTTGCAGACGGCTGCTCATCCACGAGCTTCAAGCCTTCACTATCATAAACCCAGCGCTGCAGCTTGCTGGCATCCACTACATTATTCTGCCACACAGTAGAACCACCGGTTTCAATAACTACCTTGACATCCTCCGGCAATGCCACCTGCAACAGCTCATTCATATCACCGGTAGCAAAGCCACCACCGGACTCCAAATCACTACCGCACAAATACCAGTAAATCGACCAGCTTCCCGGCTCTGCTTCCGCTACAGGTGCCGTCGGTTCCGGCTCCTGTGTCGGTGTATTCTGTTCTGCTTCAGGTGTCGGCGTACTTTGCTCCGCCTCCTTGGTTGGTGCCGGTGTATCCGTATTGGTCGGATTCTTCTGCTCCGCACCTGTAGTAGGTGTGTCCTGAGCTGTCTCTTCTCCACCTCCGCATGCCGTCATTGAAACTACCATACTACATCCTAAAAGCAATGCTAATAATTTCTTTTTCATACACTCTTCCTCCTTCTGTAATCAAAGATAATTCACTCCAAGCTCCAAATAATCCCGCTGCCGAAATCCGAGCAGCCCGGCAATCAGACAAATCGGAAGCACCCGAATCATTCGATTGAATTTTGTCACCGAATCATTATAAATCAACCAACTGGTATGCAACATTTTCTCATAACAATCCACAGCATTCCGGTATTTCGCATAATCTCGGTCTTTTTGTAATTCCGGATATTGTTCTGCCATCATGGCAATGCGTTCTAACGCATCATAGATTACTCTTTCCTGCTCCATCACATCACTTGAGCCGGATTTCGCAGTAATCATTCTTCTTTTCGCGCGAGTACTTTCCACCAAATCCAATGACTCATACCCGACATAATGCTTTATCAAATCCAACAATGCCATTAAAGCTTCAAAGCGTGAAGCGAGTTGCACACCAATTTGACTCATGGCATTGTTGACATTTTCATCCAAAATCGACAGCTTACGTTGGACGGAAATAATCCACATAATTATAAACGCGATAATAGCGCCAATAATATATCCCATATCAAACCTCCCGCATCACCAATTTCTCGTCCTATCTCCTAACAGGCGCTTTGTTTTACATACTTTTTATTGCAACTAAGGCGGATGCGGTATTTCGCATCCGCCTCAGTTTCCAAACAGAAGCTCACACTGTTTTCCTTTGTTTCTTTTATAAACCGTACTCCGACTTTACCTCATCAACCCATCCGTCAACATCCGAAAGCCAATCCTGAATCTTTGTCAAATCCTCTTCTGCAATATCCTTGTCACTGCTTAAAAGCGCACTGTACTCATTCAACAGATTTGCCATATCTACCATTACTTCAACTAACTCTGCCGGGTAATCTGCCGAATTTGCATTAATTGTAGCTGCTATCTCGTTGAAAGCCTTGCTTGTGTTGTTGAATGCATCAATGGTCGGCTGCTTATCCGGTCCGCCACAAGCAACCAAAGACATACAAAGTACCATCGCCATTAAAATTTTCGCCATTTTTTTCATAATCATCATTCCTCCTATTTGTATATAGCCATTTGGCTTATACACAATATACGCTTTTTTCACGCAAAAAGGGGGTGTCCTGCCTGAATCGACCGAAAATTGCATCGAATCGACTCAATCAAACAGACACCCGCAATGTGAATTTCTTATTTTTTACAGAAAACGTATATATTCCGTTATACCGCTCTACCAAAGCACAAATACTACGCACACCGAGTCCATGTCCCTGCTTATCCGTAACCGGAATGCCCTGCTCCAGCATTACATCCTCATCACAGGAATTCTCGATTTGGATAAAAAGCTTTCCTCCCTTTTCATAGACCAAAACATCAATTAAGCCTGTTATCCCCTTTGCCTTTAAGCCCTGACAGGCATGCAACGCATTCTCTAATGCATTCGAAAGTAACACACACAAATCACTTTCCGATACGGCAATAATTTTGGGAATCTCTGCTCGGATATTGATTGGAATGTTCTGTTCTTTGGCACGTCCGGCAAACGCAGAAAAAATCAAATTCGTGGTTTCATTATCACAGTAACAGATTACCTTACTCGCTTCAATCTCCGCACAGATGTCACGAATATATGTCTGCGCCCGTTCCGACTGCCCATTTTCGATGCAGGCAGAAAGGTACTGCATATGATGGCGCAAATCGTGCCGGTAGGTCCTTGCCTGCTGCCACGAATCCCGTAACAATTCTATTTCCCGCACCGCCTGCAGCACCTGCAGGTTTAGATTTTCCTGTGCCTGCTCCATCTGACTTTTTATCTGATTCTCCTTGCTGGTATGAAGCACAAATACCAAATATGCCACGCTGCATACAAAGGCCATAAACTCTGTCACAAGCGGTGTTCCCTTTACAAACAGATTCGTGTATATTTGTGTCACATAATCAAACAAATAGCCCAATACCGGAATAAAAGCAAACTGACATTGTATCGAAACAGACAGCTTGCCGATATAGCGGACGGACGGAGCAATAAAGCGTATTAATACCAGCAGTAACGGCACCGTTATCGCTATCTCTATAATCTCCTGTGTGACAGCGTTACCGGATACAATCGCTACGATCAACAGTGCCAGCCATCTGCGCAGTTGACAGCACAAATACGCAGTAAAAACAGAAATAATATTCCAAAACCATTTTCTGCCAAGCGCACATAACAGTATTATCAACGGAACATGCGTAATGAGCGGATAAAGCACCTGCACCGTACTTCTGTCAACCAAGAAATAAACAGCCCCTTGCAACAGCAGGATTCCTGCCATACCACCTGCCATCAGCCATCGCTTTTTTCGCGACCACAAAATATTGCAGAATGCAGCCGACAACAGCATGCCAAACAATCCCACCGCAATACCATTTAACATATAAACATCAATCATGGCAAACAAACCTGCTTTCTGCGAAACACATAGTCAAGATATTTGTTTTTAATTTCAGAACATTTGCCGTGCGGAATTGGAATCTCGGTAAGATTACTCAACGTAATCGCCCGATGCGAAATATTCTGAACATACTCCATATTCACCAAAAAAGAACGGTGCGGACGTAAGAAGCTTTCGTATTGTGCCAGCTGGTCACATAATTCATCCATGCTTCCGACTCGCTCTACCACCTTTCCGTTCTCCAGATAAAACAGCAAGGTACGTCCAAGGACTTCACAATATATCAGTCGGCTTAATTCTATTCTGGTAATGCCCGTCTTGCAACGCAAAATCAGACTGAACTCCTGCTCCTTTTTGCATTCAGAAATAACCGAATCCATCAACCGAAAAAAACTTTCTGCCCAAATAGGCTTCAACTGATAAAAATACGCTCCGACCGTATAGGATTGTACTGCAAATTCAGAGGAGGAGGTCAGAAAAATAATTTTGACATTGCTGTCATATTCTCTGATTTCTTTGGCTACGTTGATTCCATTCTCTCCCGGCATGATAACATCCAAAAATAAAATATCTACACGCATCCCCTTTTCGATTTCTGCCAGCAACTCCAAAGGACTATGAAAGGCGCTGTATGCAATATCTCTATTATGCTCTACCCGGTACTGGTCCAGTAAACCACTAATTTCATTTAACACCGATAAATCATCATCACAAAACGCTACTTTTATCATACTACTTCATCTTTCCTTTTCTATCATCCCACACTCCTTGACATCTGTCAGAAGCATACTTCTCATTGACATATCAAGGTAAAATTACTATAATCATTTTACACCGTACACCAATGTACGATGCAAGTTTTTTCTACAATGACTAACACTTGATTCTGTAGTATATACTACTTATGAAACGGAGAAGCCATATGATTAAAAAAGAAAATAACATGATGTCCATCGGTGAAGCTGCAAAGGCTCTAAACATTTCCAGACGAATTATTCTCAATTACGAAGACAAAGGGCTTTTGGTGCCGGATAAAAAAGACGGTGCCACCGGGAACCGATATTATACCGCAGATTCTGTATCTCGGATTCGCACCATTCGGGTCATGCAAAATCTCGGGCTCTCTCTCGACGAAATCTATGCTTACTATAATAGCTTAACCGATTTGACTCCTTTGATTTCACGTCTTGAAACCCTTCGGGATGAGCTTAATCTCAATATCGAAAAGCTAAAGGAACGTGTTAAAAATATAAATCGCAACGAGATTCTGACGGCTCACATCCCGGCTCAAACGGTCTATCAAAGAACGCAGCGCACAAGCACCGTCAAGGAACGCTCCGACTTATTGCGTGATTTTTTTCTTCTTGCCATGCGGCAATATGGTTCCGATACCAGTAGGCGGATGTTTTTCATCGAATATCCGCTCGATGACCCGGATTTGATTACCTATCGCATTGCTATTCCACAGGCAAATCAGGGCGAGAATATCCTTGATTTACCCGCGGAACAGGCTTTATGCGTCTTTCATCACGGGAGCTACGAATCTCTCCCTGCCGTAAGGGACCAAATTATCGCCTATGCCAAGGAACAAAGTATCGAATTGAAGGGCACCTGCCGACACATCTATCTGGAAGGTCCACCGCAGCACAAGGAGCCGGAAAAATTCATCACACAGGTAGCCGTATTGATACAGTAATTTTATTCTTTGATTCCAATTAAATATTTTTCCGTTTATATGCAAAAAGAATTTCGGGTGCAGACCCGAAATTCTTTTTTGGCTTATATTACATTCTTATATTGCTTTCTTTATATTTCCGGTAGTGATTTCCGATTACTTCGATTACTTCGATTCCTCAGTTACCTCAATCTTGCGGATTTCCTTCGTACGAATTTCCTCGCAAATTGCGGCAATGAAATCAGACAACGACTTCTGACCCTCATCACCTAAGAAGCGGCTGCGAACGGACACAACGCCTTCTTCCTCTTCCTTCTGACCTACTACCAGCATATACGGTACACGGTTCAATCTGGTCTCACGAATCTTGAAGCCAATCTTCTCTGCTCTGCCATCCAGCGTAGCTAAGATACCGTTCTTGCGAAGCTCTGCCAATACCTTCTGTGCATAGTCATTGTACTTCTCAGAAATCGGCAGAATGCGTACCTGCTCCGGACATAACCAGGTCGGGAAATTACCGGCATACTTTTCAATCAGCCATGCCAAAGTTCTCTCGTAACAGCCCATGCTGGTTCTGTGGATGATGTAAGGACGTACCTTATCACCGTTCTGGTCAATATAGTACATATCAAACTGCTCGGACAGCAATGCATCCCACTGAATGGTAATCATCGTATCCTCCTTGCCATATACGTTTCTTGCATTGATATCTACCTTTGGTCCGTAGAAGGCTGCCTCTCCGACATCCTCAGTAAACGGAATCTCAAGCTCATTCAAGATGTCACGGATGTGCTGCTCGGTCTGCTCCCAAACCTCCGGCTCACCGATATACTTCTCACGGTTGTCCGGGTCCCACTTGGACAGATGATAGGTTACATCCTCCTCTACACCAAGCGTGGTCAGACTGTGCTTTGCCAATGCGAGACAGTTCTTGAACTCCTCTACCATCTGATCCGGACGCACGATTAAGTGACCCTCGGAAATCGTAAACTGACGTACACGGGTCAAACCATGCATCTCACCGGAATCCTCGTTACGGAACAGAGTCGAGGTCTCGCCGTAACGCAGCGGCAGATCACGATAGGACTTCTGGCTTGCCTTGTATACATAATACTGGAATGGACAGGTCATCGGACGAAGTGCAAATACTTCCTTGTCCTTTTCTTCCTCTCCCATTACAAACATACCATCCTTGTAATGATCCCAGTGACCGGAAATCTTGTACAAATCGCTCTTTGCCATCAATGGAGTCTTGGTACGCACATAGCCCCACTCATTATCCTCCAAATCCTCAATCCAGCGCTGCATCGTCTGAACCATCTTTGCACCCTTTGGCATCAGTAATGGCAGACCCTGTCCGATCACGTCAACAGTAGTAAACAGCTCCATCTCACGACCAAGCTTGTTGTGGTCTCTCTTCTTGATATCCTCTAAATGTGCCAGATATGCATCCAGGTCTGCGTTCTTCGTGAATGCAGTACCGTAAATTCTGGTCAGCATCTTGTTCTTCTCGCTTCCTCTCCAGTAAGCACCGGACGAAGAAATCAGCTTGATTGCCTTGATATTCTTGGTGCTCATTAAGTGAGGACCTGCACACAGGTCTACAAACTCACCCTGACGATAGAACGAAATCTCCGCATCCTCCGGCAAATCCTGAATCAGCTCTACCTTATATGGCTCGCCGCGATCCTCCATGAACTTGATCGCTTCTGCTCTCGGCAGGGTAAAACGCTCTAACTCCGCACCCTCCTTGATAATCTTCTTCATTTCCTTTTCCAGCTCATCGAGTGCTGCTCTGTCAAATGGCGGGCAATCGAAATCATAGTAAAAACCGGTATCAATCGACGGTCCGATTGCAAGCTTTGCCTCCGGGTACAGTCTCTTTACTGCCTCTGCCAATACATGAGAGGTTGTATGACGATAAGCTGCCTTACCAGCTGCATCATCAAAGGTCAGAATGCTTAAGTTGCAATCCTTATCTACTACGGTTCTTAAATCTACTACCTGACCGTCTACTTCGCCTGCGCAAGCTACTCTTGCCAGACCTTCACTAATATCCTTTGCGATTTCCATAACGGACATCGCCTGTGCATACTCCTTTACCGAGCCATCCTTTAACATAATCTTCATGCTCTATTTCCTCCTTTTTGCTGCCTTGCGGCGTATCACGTAGAATTTCGCACAAGCACGCATTTCCCGGACTATTTTCCCCGTGCTGCAAAACTATCCGATAGAGTTCTGCGAGCAGAACTCCCTGCGCCGAGCGCGGTCACAAAGTGACAATTTCCTTTCGCGCGAGTGCGCATTTCCCGGACTATTTTTATTTTGTAAAAATAAAAATAGTCCCTTTCGGAATCAAACATTCCGAAAGGGACGAATTTACTCGCGGTTCCACCCTTCTTGCAAAGCATACTGCTCTGCCAGCTTTCCATGGATGATAACGGTATCCTGCCGGACCGGATTGGGGTCACTCTGAGGTAGTCTTCACAGGAATTGATATGAGGATGTTTCCAGCTGCCCATCCCTCTCTGTCACACGCCGCCTGCTACTCGTCTCTTCTACGTGTTATTTTTATTTTCTGTGCTTCAATTATAGCACAGAAAAATCGGTTGTCAAGAGGCACATCTTTTGAGTTCCCGCATTTTGTTCCTGCTTTTTTCGCTTGTTGCAGACAAAGGATTACAAAACTCAACAGAAACCATCTCTATTATCCGTTACCGACTCCACGCTCCAGCCGGAGCAATACACCTACAATCGGCACAATCAGTATACCGCAAAAGAAATTACTTACTCCATGAATCGCATCCCACGGCAATCCTGCAACAATCCAGGCAAGCATCCCATCGAAGCTCAATCCGAACAGAATGGCCTGCGCCGGCGCATAGAGTGTTCCAAACAGAAACCCATGACACGCATTGACCACCATATATACCACCGGTTTTGCTTTTTTCGGCAGTCTCTTCGGAAGCAACATCGTTACTCCCCACAATACCGTCCATACATACAAATACGGAATCCACCAAGTTGCAAATCCGCTAAATATTCCGTTCAGAAGAACGTAAGTATATATTGGGTACAACGCTTTTTTTCGATATACTACCGTAAATGCAATGGTAAATACACCTAACAAATGAATATTTGGCGCAACCTCCATCAGCATTTTAGAAGCATACATCAGTGCTCCCAACATACTGAACACTACGATTTCTTTTACTGTCAGCTTCATTACTTCTCTACTTTAAAGGTATAGGTTTTACCCTCTTCGATTTTCGTCGTATCGACACCTGAGGACGCGTACTCACCATTGACATAAAATGCCCAATAGGTTTTGTCGGTATCGTAATCTGCCGTGATTCCGTTGACCTTTTTCACATACAGACCATATGCCCCCTGATCTCCTTCAATCAATTCGAGCTCCAATAATGCATCTCCGACCATTTCCTTCTCTGTGTGGATTTCATATTTGGTTTCATTTCCATCCTTGTCCACCACATTGAACAGAAACTTGGTCTTACCCTCGCCTACTACCTGCGTTTCCTGCGAGTCAGACACTCCTGTTGTTGACGCATTACCGTCATCCTTTTTCGTGCCACATCCGACTGTTGTAAATGCCATAGCCACAATAAGCATCATACAAAGGAGACACGAAGTAAATTTTTTGTTACTTCTGAATTTCATTTGTCTTTTCCTCCTGAATTTTAAGTTTTTTCACTTTTTGCCGGCGCTCGCAGCTTCTTGCAAAGTATTATAATATCCGGATATTTCGACTCAGCGATACATACATCCGCCTTCTCAGAATTGCTTCCAATGGCATTTCCCGGATTGTGGCGTCCGGTAAGGATATATGAAATTGATTCGCATCACGGCGACGGGCTCGTATAGGATTTACACCTATTTCCCCGAATATTACTCTCTATCATAAATTTATGATATACATTATAACCAAACTATTTATTTACCATCAGCTTACCCATTGCCTGATTCAGCCCTGCTACCGTCAGCTTGTACATTGGGAACAGCTCCTTAATTGCGGTCTCCGCTTCTCTCCAAGGGGCATGTCCCGGTGCCATCTTTGGATTCAGCCAGACTACCTTCTTATAATGCCTCTTTAACAGCTGTAACCAATCCCAGCCTGCCAAGCCGCCGTTCGGTCCGCGATAATTGCCCGTGGTAGAATACAGCTCCTCCGGTGCCATTGCCGCATCTCCGACAATAATGACCTTGTAATCCTTGTCCAACTGCCGGAATACCCAGTCCGTATCCACCCAGTCACCGTTCTCACATTCCGGTGTCCGATACAGCTTACTATAAATACAGTTATGAAAATAATAGGTTTTGACATCCTTGTAATGATTCGATTTATGCACTGCCTGAAACAAATCATTTAACAGGGAGCTAAACGGTATCATTGTGCCGCCGGAGTCCATCAAAAGCAACAGCTTTACTGCGTTTTTGCGCGGCTTCTTCATCACAATCTGCAGGCATCCGCCATTGTTACAGGTCTTATCCACGGTTCCGTCGATATTCAGCTCCGTTTCCGGAATATCTAACTTGGAAGAAAGCTGACGAAGCTTTCGCAGCGCCAGCTGAAACTGCCGCTTGTCAAGCACGCGGTCATCACGGAAATCCCGATACTTACGCTCTCCAATCACTGCAAAGGCTGACTGGTGTCCGGTCTTACCACCGACACGCAGACCGCCAACATTGGAACCACTGTTACCGTAGGAGGTCTTACCCATACTTCCGATCCAGAGATTACCGCCATTGTGCTCATCGTCTTGCTCCTTGAGTGTCTCACAGAACTTCCGCTCGATTTCTTCCTTATCCACATGCGACTGCAAATCCTCAGTTTCATTCAGCTTGGAACGCGCTTCCTCGTCTGCCAGCTCCTGCAGCTCTGACTTGTCCAGCCAACGCAACATCTGCGCCGAAACTTCCTTCTCGTACTGCACTGACTTGAAGCATTCCTCAAACGCCATATCAAATTTATCAAAATCCGTCTCACTCTTCACCAGAATCATGCGCGCCACATGATAAAACTGCGTCAGACTGCTTCCGCACAAGTCCTGCTGCAGCGCTTCCTGCAACGTCAAAAACTCTCCCAACGTCACATGCAGATTCTTCTCTCTTAAGCTGTGAAAAAACTTTGTGAACATAGCATTTCCTCTCACAAAATATACTTGATTAGGCATTTATGAAAATAAATAAGTTTCGAATCGCCCTTGCAAAATGAACTAAAACCGCCGCAGGCACGCTCTCGCTACCGTCGTCACACAGCGGTACATAAGACGCTGAAATACAGCGTCTAAGTACCGGCGGTCTCCAGGTACCTGCTTGGGTTTTATTCATTTGCCGGGCTTTACCGTAACTTTCCATACTTTTCATAAATGCCTAATCTTTTATATTTTTCTTGTTTTTTAGCCTTAAAGCACTCTCTACATCAGGTGTGCGTTGCGGCGTACAGTTTCCAAGTCCTCGTCCTTCTTTACGACTACACCGACAAATGGCAGCGTACTCATGATTTTATCTGCCGGAATGCCACCTAACTGCAGGGCATTTACCCAGTCAATCAGCTCTGAGGTGCTCGGCTTTTTGCGTATATCCCGCAACGAACGAATCCGATAAAATACATCCATCGCACTCTTTAACAGATTTTCCTCTACATCCGGATAATGTACTCGCACAATCTGTTCCATCAGCTCTGCATCCGGGAAATCAATGTAATGGAAAATGCAGCGGCGCAAAAATGCATCCGGCAATTCCTTTTCCGCATTGGAGGTAATAATGACAATCGGACGATGCTTTGCCTTTACGGTACGCTTGGTCTCATTGATATAAAATTCCATCTGATCCAATTCCCACAAAAGGTCGTTCGGGAATTCCAAATCTGCCTTATCAATCTCGTCAATCAGCAATACTACCTGCTCGTCACTTTCAAATGCCTCTCCGAGATTACCGAGCTTAATATAGCGCGAAATATCATCTACGCCTGCCTCACCAAACTGTCCATCGTACAGTCTCTGAATGGTGTCGTACACATAGAGAC
>JAFTQM010000076.1 GCA_017462755.1 Lachnospiraceae bacterium
CTTGGTTTCATATTCAGTTTTGCTGGTGCCTTTCCCCACCAATTTTACCGTAACTGATTAAAAAGATATATTTGGACTAACCTCTGAAACGCCCTATTTATAAGGCTTTCTTAAGCTTGTCACTATTATATCTCAATCCCCGGACTCCCAATTAGACACCATTTCTTTTTTATCTAGTCTATCAAAAGACGTTTGAATCGGCAATGTTTTCTTCAAGCAATGCTTGAATAGCATTCCACCACTTCGCTACCGCAGAACAATTACATCACTTTCAATTCATATTTAACCTAATTCCTTAATATACACGTCATCCTTATTCTTTGCCCGGTAATTCGCATCCTTTTTGTAGCCTCTTTCTACATAAAACTTCTCCGCAGTATCCGTCGTTAAGATGGATTAATTTAAACTGAATAAAGCCAATCACTGCCTGATTTTCTGCAAACTGGACATATGCTAAATTATCTCCTTCTTGATTCATCTCGTGAAATAAGCCATCCCAATCCTTAACATTGATTCCCAGTTCAGCAAAATAGGCTTTCAAAGCACTCTCACAGGCACATCATTCCGGTATCATAACCTCCCCATCGTAAATCGTTCCCTTATCCAAAGAGTACGCTCCCGAAATGACATTCCCTGCTGCCACATCAATATCTCCTGTAAAGTAAACCACTACCACACTTCCGGTCTTGATTTTCAGATAATCAATGCTCCGGCTGACCCGCAAATCATCCGTAAGCACTTTGAAAATCATTCCCTCCTCCGGATTTTCGCACAAAACCGTATCATCCACCAGAATATATCCATCTCCGATTTCAACCAGCGTTCCGGCAATTGAAGCAGCATACGGCTCACGCTCTGCTTCTGTCGCATTCTCCGTCGCATAAGCAATGATTTCTCCTGCCACCTCTGCTCCGATATCAAAGGTATACGCCCAATCAAAAATATTCGTCCGAATCAAACCGTTTTCTGCTACATAAAATACCCTCTTGTATACTCCGAGTGCCTCCGAGGTCGCCGTAAAGCTGATATACCTGCTATCCTTGCGGTTCCATACATCCTCTTCTACAAATCTTGCCTCACGGCAGGAGGATAACAGCTGCCAAAGAACCGCATCATCATTCAAAGAATAATATCCCTTTTCCTTTCCAGCTTCGTATACGCTAAACCGCTCAAACTCCAGTACTTCTGCCAGATTATAATCCTCCAGCACTTCCCCGAAGCTTTCCGGTGGCAAATATTCACCATATGCAAAGGTATAATATGCTCCATCCAGATTTACCGCAATCAGCTTCTCCTCCGAGATTCCGGCAATCTGCCGCACTTCAACCGACATTCGCCGCTCCACTGGCTCCGTCGGATACTCATCATAGCCGATGGCTTCCCCGGTACCGATTGCCTCTCCAAGCATTGCTTCCTCAATTTCCATACCGATGGTCTTCGTCCGATATTCCTTTTCGTCAAACACAACCGTAGTGTACTGCTCAAAAATCGTCTGATACTCCCACGGCCATAGCACTGCCGATGTGCTTTCTGCTATGGTCATATCCTTATAGTTCCGTACCACTCCTCCGATGGTTACACCGTTCTCCGGAGCATCCGTCCGCAGCCGCCCTTTTATCAGTATTCCAAGCAATAAGACTGCACCAAGACACGCTGCTATCGCACCCCATTTTACCCACATGGACTTTCTTGATTTCGTCACCTGCCGCTCACTTCGCTCCAAAATATCCTCATCCACTTCATTGATTGCATTGTACAAGTCCTTGTTATTCATTGAAATAGCCCTCCTTTGCCAAATGCGCTTTTACACGCTTGCGCGTCCGACTCAAAATCACCATGACATTGTTTTCTGACAGAGCATACCGTTTCGCAATCGCAGCCACCGACTCCGTAAAGAAATAACGCCGCACGAAAACATTGCCCTCCCGCTCCGGCAACACCCAGACAAATGACCGAATGCTTTGTCCCAGCTCCTTCGCCTCATATGCTCCTTCCACATCTGCCTGTCCGGCAAGACACTCCGACAATTCTTCCAATACAAGCGCAATTTCACCACCACCACGTTTCTTTGCATTCCGGGCATTGAAACAGTTAAACGACAGATTGCGCGTAATTTTAGCCAAAAACATACGAAGCCGTTTCGGTTTTTGCGGAGGAATGCCATTCCACGCATGCAGCCATGTGTCATTGACGCACTCCTCCGCATCCTCTTTATTGTCCAAAATATTATCTGCGATGTGAAAACAATAAGCTCCATACTTATTGTCCGTCTCTTTTATTGCCGCCTCATTTCTCTGCCAGTAGAGCTCTACAATCTGATTGTCTTCCACTGCAATACCTCCTTCCTGTGTTCTAAAGGTCCCTTCACCTTATAAGACAGGAAATGGCACCAAAACCTTACAGTGTTTTTTACTATTATACCGCATATCTCTTCGTTTTCCAAAGAGTTAAGCGCAGCTCCCTGCAAGAAGCTGCGCTTAAACCCGGCATTTCACTATTTAATTCCGAAGATTGCATTTAAAGCAGATACTTCTTCCGCCTCCAGCGGCTCTGTAACAATTCCGCCATATTCAAAGAAAATTCCGTTCAAAGCCGAGTACTTCCAACTGTCGATGGTAATTCCGTTTCGTAGTGTCACCGTAAGGCAACGATTTGCCCATGTTTCTTCTCCGCTCGTAAGCTTGTCAGCAGCATCCGTCGAAAAGCTATAGCTGTATTTATCGCGGTCACTGTAGACCTCTGCCCAATTTCCGGCACCCTTACAAACCGCATCAATGGTACAAGCATAAAACTGCTCAACCACATCACGCTCCGGATAGGTATGCGTTCCGACTTCCTTTTGAATCTTTTTCCCAAGGTTCGTATTGTTGCTCGTGGATGGTGCCGCAGTAATACTAACAATATCCTCCGCGCTTTCCACATGATAAATCATCCGATATACATCACCATATGTGTAAGGCGTGAAATTCGCATCCGGAAATAGAGTATAAAGCTCGTTCTTCACAAGCTCTGTCTCCTGCTCCTTTTCAGCTCCCCCGGGAATTACATAAAAGCTCCGATATTCCCACAGGCGAAGAATTCCGGTAATATCCTCACTGATGAGATATTTGATTTCCTCCATTCCCTTAACACGATACCAACAATTATCCTCCTGCTGCCAATAAACCTCTCCGACAAACGGCGCCAGCTTTTCCGTACTATCAGCAGATTCCGGTGTGTCCGTGACTGCAGCGCTTCCTACATAAATCTGCTCATAGACCGCTACTCGGTCTTCCACCGGAAGCATTCGCTCTATCAGAATGGTGTCTACCGCAGCATTTTCCTCACCTTTTCTGATTGCCGTCAGAAGCTGTTCCTGTATGCTTTCCTGTCGGTTTTGCCGAGTGCTAAGGGCAATTACGCAGCCTATCACCAAACACAAGCATGCTGCTATCGCACTCCACTTCCACCATGCCGGCTTCGGCTGCTTTCGCTTTTGCCGCAAACGCTCTACCTCTTGCACCATATCATCGTCAATGTTTCCAATCGAATCTATCACCCGATTTATGCTCATAACTCAAATCCCTCCTTTACAAGATACGCCTTCAACTTTTGACGGGTACGATACAGCATGCTTTTGGCTTTTGCCTCACTCATGCCGCAGTACGCTGCTACATCCTTCAAGGAATCAAAAAAGTAATATCTTCCAAGAAAGGTGTGACGTTCGTCATCCGGAAGTGCTCGCAGAAAGCGGTTAATCGTCTCATTCAACAGCTTCGCATCCAGCTCTCGCTCCGGCGTACTGTTGCCGAAAAGGCTACCTTCCAGTTCTGAAAGGGAAATGGCATAGGTGGAAGCATATCTTTTGACACTATTCTTCTTTCGAAACACATCAATGGATAACTGCCGTGTAATCTTTCCAAGATAGGTCGAAAGAATACTTGGACGGTGTGTCGGCATCGAATTCCACGCCGCTAGATAGGTGTCATTGACACATTCCTCACTATCCTCTGAATCTGCCAGAATATTGTACGCGATTTTTGACAGATACGCTCCATACTTCCGTGATGTCTCGCAAATCGCATCCTCATCTCTTTTCCAGTATAAATCGACGATTTGCTCATCCTGCATAAGCGCACCTCCTCTCCGATTTGTTACTGTAGGTACCTATACTATATATCCCGTAAAAAATCCGATTTGGTTTTATGCATTCTTCTATCTTTCTCTATACAGCAGCCGCAGCTTACTGATAAAATCCTCCAGAATATATCGCGAATCAATTGAGGTATATACACGAATCATCGGTCTGCCCGGTTCAAACCGATATGAGGTGTCCGGATTAAAAATCGGTGCCTCCCGGTATACATACTGTCCGCAATTTGGCTTCAGCGCCACACCAACCGCCGGCGAATCGCCAAGCGCCCAGCTTTCTCCATCCGTCCAGCCGGCACATGGCTGCATATTGTAGTTGACCATATTTTCAAACAAATGCCTGCCAATCCTGCCGCAAGGAGCAATCCGGTCCTGAATTTCAGCCAATCCGATGCTCATAGAGCCATATACATTGTTCGGAATCTGCCAAAACTCTACGCCGCTGCTCACCACCAAATTGATTGCATCAATGTCATTTCCCGCATTGAATTCTCGGTGTCCGACTACGAAATTGTCCGGATTCTGACCGCCAATCCAGATAACCGTCATCTTCGAAACAATCTCCGGACAAGCCTGAATTGCAGACGCCACGTTCGTAATTGCTCCCAAACAAAGCACATACAGCGGCTTTTCGTCCACTCGAAGCGCTTCTTCCATCAAGAATTTAGCTGCCGGAGAGATTTCCTTCCCCTCTACCTGCGCAAGCGCCCCTTCCTCTCCCATGTAAACCGGTACGGACAGCTCCATTGCTTCCAACACAGTCACGATTTCATCATAGCTCGCCTTGGTACTTCCTTCTACTCCAAAATGCTCTGCCAAAATCGCCTTAACCTCAAGCTTTTTACTCATTAACGCATGTGCAATCGCAAACGGATCATCTGCCTCACATGCCGCATCCGTATCCACAATCACACGCAACCTCTTGTACTCCGGTACCTCATACTGTAAACCCATACTATCCTCCATTTCTGAGCGACTTGTCGCGAAGAGGCGACGCAAATCTATTTTTCTCTCCACCGATACTTGCGCTGTTTTGCTACTTGCGAAACTCACAGAAAATGATATATAAGTCTGACAAGCTAACAAAAACATACACAGGTACTCGAAACCCACCGGTACTTAGGTGCTGTATTTTAGCACCTTATGTACCGCTGTGAGGTTTCGGTAGCGAGAGCGTGCCTGTGATGTTTTTCGTTAGACTGGTCAGACTCCAGAACACAAATCTAAAGTTGTGCAAGCACCAAAATCAGCACAGCTTATATCCGTTTGCCACCAGCTTGAACCGATACCCCAGCAGTTCCGCTGCCCTGCGGCACATAACCATGCGCTGCAGGAAAATTTCGAAATAATCCATCACGCTGCACATCGTATCATCCAGTTCCAGATTCATCTGGATAACCTTCTTCTCCTCAATAATTTCCAGATTCGAGGACAATGCTGCATAATTTACACGGTCATGAATATCAAACTGCTCATGCGACGTTGCCTGCACACGATTACGGCGCACATCCGTTTTATCCGCCAGAATCAAAGCCGCTGATACCGCATCTATCGCAGTTCCAGTCTTTTCGTCATGGTGTCCAATCGCTGTCACAATGGTCAGAATATCCTCCAGCGGCATTTCACGTTCCTTCAAAATCTGATACGCCAACAAGCCACCGTTGTGCGCATGGTCGTGACGGTTAATCGCATTGCCGATGTCATGAATGTAACCTGCGATTTTTGCCAGCTCTACCTCATGCTCACTGTAGCCTAACTTGGTAAGCAAGCCTCCGGCGCACTCTGCCACCTTGGCTGCGTGTCGCTCCGAATGCTCGGTGTAACCCATAACCTTCATCACATCATTGCCTCTGCGAATTAACGCATTAATTTCCACATCCTTCTTAATATCCTCGTAAGTAATCTTCGTTTCCTGCATTCTTTCCTCCTGTCTCTTATCATTTTACTACTGCACTCAGACTTACAGCTCCAGCTTACCCTCGATACCATCAAAATCAATCGTCCGCACCGTGCCATCCTTTAAGGTCACTACCACCGGACCATAACCGCCGCAGCGCTCCGGATCGGTATATTCCACCGATGCAATCGGGAACAGTTCTTCCTCGGTAAAGTCCTCCAGAGCTTCCTTTGTGATTACCTGTGAAATCATAATATACGGTTCGTAGCCATACTGCTTTCTGCGTGTCGTCTTGGCATATACAATGATGGATTTCTCCGAATCCGGATTCGTACCGGTGCTTTCCTTTATCGCAAGCTCCTCCCAGCCGTCATAAATCGTCATCGCAAGCTGCTTTTCCCGTCCGGTAAAGTCATGTCCCTTTAGGATAATCGCTTTTGCATTGCCGCATTCCTTTTGTAAAATCTCCGTTCCATTGTCCGGAAAACCGTAAGCGCCCAACGTCAGTTCAATCGGACGGCGGAACAGACGCATTTTGTCCACACGCACGATACCATATGGTACGACAAAATCGGCCAGATTCAACATCTGCAGCCAGTGACACTCTGCTGAGTTATTGTAACCAAAGAATTGACGGCGGTAGAGTACATGGTCCTTCTCCCCATGCCAAAAGGTCACATTACATTTATCTATATAATCCTGCGTCAAATCATGCAGTACATACTGCTGCGATTCCAGTTCACACGTCGGCGCCGACTCCCACGGATATTTGCTGTTGTAAGACAGCTTGGAATAGTTCCACATACCATGGTCATCGCCCTGCGACTTTACAATCTTTCCGGTACGGAAAATCGTCTCTCCGTTGGCTCCATGATTGGAAAAGCATAATGCCGGACCATCAAGTGTCGTTACCTTCGTTTCTTTTTCACCTAACTGCTCCCAAGTACCGTTCTCCTCCTTCGCTGTCCAGAACGGATGCTCTGCCGGCAGATGCAGACAAAGAAATGCCTTGCCGAGCCAAAACGGCGATTCTGCACAAGAGTAGCCCTGCACGAGTGGCGTAAACTGTCCGTAAAAGCCCAAGGTCGGTACACCCTCATATAAGAAGTCCTCGCGTGTAAAAAACTGCAGCAGAGAACCGGATGCGATTCTTCGTGCCAGACCCGGATTGGCGGTCGCATTGCGCAAAAACAGATTGCCGTCAAAGGCACTGGTCGCCGCATTACGGTAGACATTGCTTCTGCCCCACATATTCGTGAAGCCGTCTCTATCAAAAAAGTCTGCGTAGGTTTCCATCAGCTTATTCGAATTTTCTTCGAATCGCTTTGCCAAATATGGTTCCTTTTCGTAGCCATACCACTGATTCCAGATTGGTGCGTACACCTGAAATGCCCAACAGGAGTAATAATCAAACGAATGCCCGTCGCGATACCAGCCATCTCCGGCATAATAGCTCAAGATTGCCTGTGCATGCTCCCGCATGATATCCTCGTCGATTGAGTAACCCTCCATATGCAAAAATGCCAAATCCAGCATATTAAACAGACGCCAGTTCTGCGGTACGGTGTTGCCATGACCATATCCCGACAAAAATGCCGCAATCCGGTCCTTTTCCTCCTGCGTGTAGGCTGCCCAGATTTCCTCCCTGCACATCCACAGGCAGATAACCAATGCGCAGGTTTCTACCGTCTGCTGATGTGCCGCAAACGGATTTGGGTCCTCCGCACAAAGAGACTCCCAATCCATCACGAAATTCGCATCCCCTTTGGTACATGCCCGCAACACCTGCTGCTTGTAATAGTCTCTCACCTTAAAGCCACAAAGCTCTAACTCCGGCTCATTGTGAATGAGTGGTGCCGCAATAAAGAATGAGCGCGCCAGTCCTTCAAAAATTTCTGCACGCTTTCTGCGCTCCGGGTCATTCGGCTGCGGATAGGTTACCTTTGTTTCTTTTCGCGGCATAATAACCGGTGCATCCATCGACGGAATATTGTGAAACATTCCTTCCATCAGATATTTTGCAGCTTCAAGCCAGCTCTCTCTGGTCAGTCCCGTATAAGGGCTTAATTCATAATCCAAGGTCTTTGGTTCAAATCGCATCGTCATACCTCTCCTTTCGGTCTCATGCAAATCTCTATCCTACATTCCGATGTATTCTTTTCGACTACCGGCACTTCCCACTGTATCAGATAAACCGTCGTTTTCGTACCATCGTGCAGAGCATGCTCCATCGGCACAACGCACAGCCCCTCTGCCTGCTGCCATTCCTCTTCTGACCAATGATACGCAATGTTGATTTTACACTCGGTCGGTGCCTGCAGCTCCACCTTTCCTGTCGCAGTTATCCGTGGCTCATACGGTGTAATCAAATTTTCTACAATTTTCTTGGTTTGTACAGACGGTACAAAGCAATCCAAAACCGTCATACGCAGTTCTTCCTTCGACAGCGACATCACCTGCTCTGCTTCGGTATCTTTATCTGCTCGCAAGGCTTCCATCCAAATCCGACGCTCCAAGCGCTCCACACAACCACTTGGATATGCTTCGGCAAACGAAATGCTTAATTCCTTCTTTTCTTCGCTCCATTCAAAGGCTCCCGCACGATATTCCCCGCCTGCACACTGCTCACAATCATTGATAAGCGGCACAGAATGCCCTAGCGAACGATTGCACAGAATTTCATACCGTCCGGCACCAAAATAATCTCTCGTATATTCTCCGGCACCCAAATCTGCCAGAAGCATGCTGCCGTCATATACACACAAAAAATGCCCGATGTCGTTGTGATTGTGGCTTTCTGCGTTATGCCCGCCCTTCGCTGCAAAGCCATTGCCATGCTTATCCTTGCAAATCATCCACTGTGCCGAAGGCAAATACGCCGCAGTTAATGTCTGTGCCTCCACCTTCGTCTGAGCATTTTCTTCTTTCGCATACTGCAACAGCCAGCGGATATTCCGTTCGTTCATAATCCAGCGATAGCAGGCATCATCTTCCAAAAAATGTGCCACCGAATAATCCGGTGTCTGCGTTGCCGGATAGCAATGCGCCAGATACGCCGTCAAGCCCGGCAAAAAGCTCTCCCTTGCACTTCCGTCCGAAAAGCTGACCGATACTCCCTTTCCAAAATAGCATTTCTCCTGAAAAGCGGCTATTTTCTCGCATTTCGGCTGCTCCATCAGCCGAATGTTCCCTTTCGTTTCTTCGTACAAAAGCTCTGCAAAAGCAGTATAATAACTCATTCCGTAATTATAATAGCCGAGTCCCTCCGTACAGGCACCGTCCTCCTCCATGCCCTCCAGATAACACTGCAGCGCAGCGCAAACACGTCGGATACAGGCTTCCTTCCATTCCTCCGAAAGTACTCCCTGCCGATGCATATAAATCGCTGCCATGCCTACCGAGCCGGCACATACCGCAGACCAGTTGCAACGGTCTGTTTCCCAGCCGCTGTAAGGAAAGGTCGAACTGCAAAACGGTATCAGTACACGACGCATAATCTCTCCCTGCACACGCTCGATTAGCTCTCTTGATAGTCTGTCCTTAAAAATTTCCAACATCTCTGCCAAGGTCTGTGCGGTTTCTGCTGCAAACAAATCAATGGTATCCTCATCTAAATGCGCAAAATTCACATGCGCCGGAAGCGCCCAGAAGCGTTCCTCACATACCTCTGCGAGAATCTCTTCTAATTTTTCCACGTCCTCTTGCTTTCCCCTAAATTCCGCTAAAATTCCAAACACCGTCAAAAATTTTCTTCGCCCAAAATAAGCCTTTTCGTATACCAGCCGATTGCCGGTTTCGTGAAAAAGAAAAAAGTCCTCTCTCGTCAGCTTCGGCAGCTCCTGCATTCGCAGCACTTCTCCCGTTTGCTCTATCTCTGCCCAAAACTTTTTTAAATACTCTGTCTCCTGCTGTCTCATATTACCCCCTTATTCTATAAAAACAGCCGACCGTTTCCGGTCGGCTGCTTCCACACTATCCTCTTTTTACTTCGAAGTCATGTCTGCACGAACCTGCTTTACTGCTTCGCTTTCGCTTACATTTAAGATGTTTTCACTGTCCAGTAACACAATCAAACGATCCTTCTTGTTTACTACACCCACCGCATAGCGGGTATCCACATTTTTTACAATCGTCGGAATTTCCTGAAATTCACTGTCTGCCACCTCAAGAATCTCCGATACAGAATCCACCTTGTACGCTACTGCCATACCATCTTTTCTTGCAATGAGCAGCTGTGTGCTTTCGGTCGGACCAGTCTCCGGCATTCCAAATTTCTTTCTCAGACTATATACCGGAATTACCTCACCTCTCAGATTTAAAATTCCTAAAATATAGGCCGGAGCATTTGGAATCGGCACTACCCCAGTATAGTTCTCAATCGCATTTACCAGTGTGATGTCCATACCGTATTCTTCCTCACCAAGCTTGAAAATTACCTGTTTTGTTGCCATACTCGTACCTCCGCTTTTTTATTATTTTAACCCCTGTGGGTCTTTTTCTTATTGTGTCTAAGAACGCACGAAATCGAGCAATGCTTTCTTATTCTTCCTCCGGTGTGGTGTTAATCCACTTGAGGTATGCATTGATAAACGGGTCAATGTTACCGTCCAGCACACCAGCTGCATTTGCAACCTCTGCATTCGTCCGATGATCCTTTACCATCGTGTACGGCTGCAGCACATAGGAACGAATCTGATTACCAAAATTAATGTCACGCACTTCTCCGCGGATACCGGATTCCTTTTCCTGATTCTCCTGCTGCTTTAACAGGTACAGCTTTGCTTTCAGCATCTGCATTGCCTTGTCCTTGTTTTGGAACTGGGAACGCTCATTCTGACACTGTACTACTATACCGGTCGGTAAATGCGTAATACGAATTGCCGAGGAGGTTTTGTTGACGTGCTGTCCGCCGGCACCACTCGAACGATAGGTGTCGATACGCAAATCCTCTTCGTTAATCTCTACATCCAAATCCTCTTCAATATCCGGCATAACATCACAGGATACAAACGAGGTCTGACGCTTTCCGGCTGCATTGAACGGCGAAATACGCACCAGCCGGTGTACTCCGCGTTCCGACTTCAAATGTCCGTAAGCATTCATACCATTAATCTGAATGGTAATGGACTTAATACCCGCTTCATCGCCGTCCAGAAAATCCAATATCTCGGTCGTATAGCCCTTGCGGTCCGCCCAACGCTGATACATACGGCTCAGCATGCTCGCCCAGTCACAGCTCTCGGTGCCGCCGGCTCCGGCATGCAGCGTCAAAATCGCATTGTCCTTGTCATATTCTCCGGACAACAGCGTATTCAAACGCAATTCTTCAAATTCCTCCAGAAAGCTGTCTGCTTCCTTCTGAATCTCCGGAATCATCGACGCATCGTTTTCCTCAACCGCCATATCAATCAACAAAAATACATCATCATATCGCTGCTTTAAGTCGTTATACTGTGCAATGGTATCCTTTAATACCTTCAGCTCCTGCACATATGCCTGACTTTTCTCTAAGGAGTCCCAAAAGCCCGGCTCCTCCATGATACCTTCGATTTCTTCTACCCTAAGCTGCTTATTCGCCAGGTCAAAGTGAATCCCCCACTTCGATTAAAGGCTTTGCATAGGTGCCAAGTGTATACTTGATCTGGTCTAATTCAACCACTAATCTCACCTTCTTTCATTTCTTGCTGTTCTATCAGAACGCATTTTGTGCGTTCTGACGAAGCAAAGCTTGGAATATCCTAGTCGGTGTCCTCTGCCGACTTAGATTTTCTCTTCACACTATTTACGTCCGCAGCAGAACTTATACTTCTGTCCGCTGCCGCACGGACACGGATCATTTGGCATAACCTTCTTGTTGCTGCGCTTTACCGGCTGCTTTGCAAGACTCTCGTCCTTGTTGGTGCCGGTTACCTTTGCCACCTGCTCACGCTCTACCTTCTGCTCAATACGCAGGTGCATCAGACCGCGTACCGTTTCCTCGGAAATCGCAGCTGTCATCGCATCAAACATATCATAACCCATGAACTTATACTCAGTTAACGGATTCTTCTGTCCCAATGCCTGCAAGCCAATGCCCTGACGCAGCTGATCCATATCATCGATATGATCCATCCACTTACGGTCAATCACACGCAGTAAAATGACACGCTCTACCTCACGCAGCTGCTCCTTCTCCGGGAACTCTGCCTCCTTCGCCTCGTAGAAGCGTACTGCTTCCTCCTTCAGCTTCTGAATCAGCACATCCTTCTTGCCATGCTTCATCATCTCGTCATCCAGTGTAATCGGCGGAATCGGAATCAATGGAAGCAGCAAGCTGTTTAACTCTGCCAAATCCCATTCCTCCGGAAGTGCATCCTCGCTGATACAACGATTCACTGCATTTTCCACACTGTCTGTAATCATCTTGAAAATCGAATCACGCATACTGTCGCCGTTCAATACCTTACGACGCTCTGCGTAAATGATTTCTCTCTGCTCGTTGTTTACCTGGTCGTACTCGAGCAGGTTCTTACGAATTGCAAAGTTGTTGTTCTCAATCTTCTTCTGTGCCTTCTCGATTGCATTGGACAGCATCTTGTGCTCAATCTGCTCTCCATCCGGCAAGCCCAGAGAATTGAATACTGCCATCATACGGTCGGAACCGAACAGACGCATCAAATCGTCCTCTAGCGAAATATAGAAGCGGGACTCACCCGGGTCACCCTGACGTCCGGCACGACCACGCAGCTGGTTATCAATACGTCTAGACTCATGACGCTCGGTACCGATAATCTTGAGACCACCCAGCTCCTTTACGCCTTCGCCAAGCTTAATATCCGTACCACGACCTGCCATATTGGTAGCAATCGTAACCGCACCCATCTGACCTGCATCTGCTACGATTTCTGCCTCCATCTCATGGAACTTTGCATTCAGCACCTTATGCGGAATGCCCTGCTTACGCAGCATCGCACTGATTTCCTCGGAAGCCTCGATGGTAATCGTACCTACCAGCACCGGCTGACCTACTGCATGTGCGTCTGCAATCTCTCTGACAACCGCCTCAAGCTTTTCTCTCTTGGTCTTATATACCGCATCATCCAAATCCTTACGCGCAATCGGACGGTTCGTCGGTACCTCGACTACGTCCATGCCGTAAATCTCACGGAACTCGTTCTCCTCGGTAAGTGCAGTACCGGTCATACCACACTTTCTGTTATATTTATTGAAGAAATTCTGGAAGGTAATGGTTGCTAACGTCTTGCTCTCACGCTTAACCTTTACGCGCTCCTTCGCCTCAATCGCCTGATGCAGACCGTCCGAATAACGTCTGCCCGGCATAATACGTCCGGTAAAGTCATCGACAATCAGAACCTCGTCATCCTTTACTACATAATCCTTATCTCTTGCCATCAGGTTATGCGCACGCAATGCAAGGATTACGTTGTGCTGAATTTCCAGATTTTCCGGATCTGCCAGATTCTCGATGTGGAAGAAACGCTCTACCTTCGTCACACCTTCCTCGGTCAGATTTACATTCTTATCCTTCTCATTTACGATGAAGTCGCCGGTTTCCTGTGCGTCCTCACCCATAATAACATCCATCTTCGAGAGCTCCTTCTCGGTACCTCTCTTTAACTGTCTTGCCAGAATGTCACATGCCTCATAGAGACTTGTGGACTTGCCGCTCTGACCGGAAATAATCAATGGAGTACGCGCCTCGTCAATCAATACCGAGTCAACCTCATCGATAATTGCAAAATGCAGGTCGCGCATAACGAGCTGCTCCTTGTAAATTACCATGTTGTCACGCAGGTAATCAAAGCCGAACTCGTTGTTGGTACCATAGGTAATATCGCAGGCATATGCCACACGACGCTCATCATTGTTCATGCTGTTTAAGATACAGCCGACCGTCAATCCGAGGAAACGATGAATCTGACCCATCTGCTCTGCATCACGGTTTGCCAGATAGTCGTTTACGGTAACGATATGAACGCCCTTACCCTCCAGCGCATTCAGATACGCCGGGAACGCAGACACCAGAGTCTTACCTTCACCGGTCTTCATCTCCGCAATACGTCCCTGATGCAAAATAATACCACCGAGCAGCTGCACATGATATGCACGCTGTCCTAACACTCTCTTGGCAGCCTCACGAACAACCGCATATGCTTCTACCAAAAGGTCATCTAAGGTCTCGCCATTTGCCAGACGATTCTTAAATTCTTCTGTTTTTGCCTTCAGCTCTTCATCCGAGAGCTTTTCCATCTCCGGTTCCAGATTTTCTATTTGATCCGCCAACGGCGCAATCCTCTTAATTTCTCTTTCGCTGTGTGTACCAAAAATCTTTGTAATTAATCCCATTTGTTAATCTCCTGAATTCCTTGCTCCGCTAACGGCGCAATGTATATCTATATTAAATCTTTGTGACTTATAGACTATTTTACCATTTTGAAGCATAGTATTCAACCTTTTTTTCCTTGCAGATATGGGTTTTTCACAAATTTTATCGGGATTTTCAAATAAATTTATATTCCTTGACGGGTATTCCTGCCCTCGGTGGCATCTTCCTTGCACTCATAGCACACTCCCAGATTGATGTGATTCTTCCCTCCGTAGGTGCAAAACTGAGCATCTGTATCGATCTTGCCACATATTTCGCAACAAACGAAGCGTCTTCCAGCAGAATCCCTCGCCGGAATTTCCTGCTGCTCCAGCTGCATGCAGATGCTCGCCCATTCTGCCTCCTCAGACTGTCCTTCCGCACTTCCTGTGTCCGGTCTGCTTTCTACCGTTCTTTCTGGGTGCTGTACCGCAGTTCTCCACTCCTGCCGCTCGCGAATTCTTTCCTGTTCTTTCTCTATACGCCGCATCTCTATTTCAAATACCGCCTGCTTTTCCTCCTGCCATATCAGAAAGCGATTTTCAAAACCGCAAATCGTAAGCTCACCATTTTCATAACACAGCTTCTGTAGCGGCGCACTCTCCATATAAATAGCCGAATAACCTTCCGGCAGCCAAGACACACCATTTCTTACATACTGCTTTTCATCCCGCCGATATTGCGTCAGCCTGCTTCCATCCCAGCTGACGACCAGCAGACTCTTACCGGCACTTTCATTCAAAAGATAACGTTTTAAAAAATAAGTCCGGTTCTCTCTCACCAGCGTATCCGTTTCATCTGCTACCAGCCACCGCAGCCGTGCATCTGCCTGCACACAGGCAAGCTGCAGCTTTTCCAGCTGTCGTATCGAAGTCTGCTGTGAACCGATTTCAATCACCGTTTTTCTGCCATTCTCCTCAGTAATCAGCAACGGAACATAATGATGTGGCAATGCCTTAACTTCCAGTTCCACCGGTACACCCTGCTCCTTTAAATGATCATACAGATTTTTTCGGATTCCCCGCATGACCCCGCTATCTTTTTTATCAAAAAGAGCATAGTCACAATCCTCCTGCGTCCGGTGCGCAAAATAAGCTCCTCGGATCTCTCCGTGACAATATTTAATTGTCGGATTGCCGCACTCCGGGTCAGGACAACGCAATTCGCCTCTGCCACTCGCTCTCCGGATTTCTTTTTCTAATTCGTACTGCGCAGCAATCTCCATTGCCAAAAACGGCTTTCCCTGCCAAATTCCATGCTCCATTTTTTTCTCTCCCAACCATCGTCTTTTCGTTCATTGCTAATCGGTATATAGGAATCAAGAGTTTGCTCCGGCGTGTACATCCCCCGGAGGGTTTTGTGTTAAAGGAAATAGTCGTGAAACAACTACTTTCCTTTAACACAGTAAAATGCCGCCTCCAATCGGAGACGGCATTTTCAGAAAGGAAAACTCTATGAAAAAAGACTAAAACTCTGGTTCAATGATACCATAGGTACCGTTCTTTCTCTTATATACGACATTGATTTCGTCCGTCTCTGCATTACGGAATGCGAAAAATTCATGTCCGAGAAGTTCCATCTGTACACAAGCTTCTTCTGCATCCATCGGCTTCATCGGGAAGGTTTTTACCTTGCTGATAACGATTTCTTCTTCCTCGGTTTCCTCTTCTGCAATAAATGCCTGACTCAGACTCATTGCCGACTGCTTCTGATCTACCAGCTTGTTTTTATACTTTCTGAGCTGACGCTCGATGATTTCTTCAATCATGTCAATCGATGCATACATATCCGGACTAACCTGCTCTGCACGAACAATATTGCCCTTCATCGGAATCGTAACCTCGACCTTCTGACGCTCCTTCTCTACACTAAAGGTTACATGAACCTCTGTCTCCGGTGTAAAATAACGTTCCAGCTTACCAAGCTTCTCGTATATCGCACTCTTCAATCCCTCGGTAACGTCGATATTTCTTCCACTGATAATGTAACGCATAAAACCAACTCCTTTTTCCTTTGACTTGTCTAAATTATACCTCATTTCTTTGAAAATTGCAAGACAAATCAATTGAATTCCTCCAAAAAATTTCGAACGTTCTCGACAATACAAAACAATCAGCTCCAATTTACTGACGATTCCAGCCTTTTGTCTTCTATTCCTTTGACAATAATTTTGTCAATACTTTTTCCCTTTTTTTCGTCTTCAACCGCCAAATTTATCACAAGTAACAAAACAAACATTCGAACTTGACATTTTTCTGTTTTCCACTCTTCGCGAATAAAAATCGTGGATAATGTGGATAACTTTGTGTATAACTCAAAAATCTCGCAAATTACGGCATTTCGTTTTGTGGATAACTTTTGAGGCAGGTGGATACTTTTTCATAGCGTTTTCCACCTGCCCCAACTTTTCACAAATCCTTTGTGCAATATATCCAATTTTTCCATTGTCAACTAGTAATTTTACCAGTATGCAAAATTTCTATTTTCAAATAAATCCCGAAATTATAGGAATATTCACACAGCAGCTTCTTCGCTTTTTGTACGACTTAACGAAGCGAATTTAAATACTCTTCCACTGCTGTTACCGCGCAGGCACCATCTGCCGCAGCCGTAATTACCTGACGCAGCCGCTTTGTGCGCAAATCTCCTGCCGCAAACACACCCGGAATACTGGTCTTGGTATCTTCCCCTGCCACTACATATCCA
The DNA here is from genome assembly GCA_017462755.1 of Lachnospiraceae bacterium. Taxonomy (GTDB): domain Bacteria; phylum Bacillota; class Clostridia; order Lachnospirales; family Lachnospiraceae; genus RGIG4057. The sequence continues at coordinate 17,100 of JAFTQM010000076.1, forward strand.
CCGGCATCAACTGCAATTCCACTCTTTTTCCACACTTCACTGTTCGGCAGATTACCCACCGCAATAAATACTCCGTTTACCGCAAGCTGACGCTCTTCGCCGCTTTCTGTGCTGCATACCGTCACAGAAGCGACTCTGCCATCGCCCTGAATGTCCTTTACCGTATGCTTCATTACAAATTCCACATTCTCCATTGCTGCCAAACGGGAACACAGGGTCTTTGCGGCACGAAACTCGTCCCGTCTGTGGATAACATATACCTTCTCACAGATTCGCGCAAGAAAAATTGCATCCTCCACTGCCACATCGCCGCCACCAACAACTGCCACCGTCTTTTTGCGAAAAAATGCTCCGTCACAGGTTGCACAGTATGATACTCCTGCTCCGGTCAGCTCCTCTTCGCCCGGCACACCGAGCTTTCGATTGGCTGCTCCGGTCGCCAGAATTACCGTCTTTGCCTGCAGCTCACACTCGGACAGCCACAGCTTTTTTTCTGTTCCTGCAAGCTCTGCCTTCTCTATCTCACCCTCGATAAATTCAACTCCGAGCTTATCGCAATGCTCGCGAAATTTCATTGCAAGCTCAAAACCGGATACCCCCGGAAGTCCCGGATAGTTGTCCACCTCATAGGTATTTACAATCTGACCGCCACTCATCGGCGCCCGCTCTACTACTGCCACGGATAACTCTGCCCGCTTCGCATAAATCGCCGCTGCCAGCCCCGCCGGACCGCTTCCTACTATAACTAAATCGTACATATGCATTCTCCTTGATTTCTTCTATCTGTTCCTACACAGGTCATACATTACTGACGCTCGAAATAATCCTTTCCATCGTCCGGCCAGAAGTAGGTACGCAGATACCCATCCTGTGACACCACAACAAACTCATTCGTTTCTTCCAGATAATATACATTGTCTCCGTCCTCGGCCTCCAGCTTATGCAGTACCTCTGCTGCTGTTATTACACTGTTTGCCGCCTCCACATACGCCTCCGGTGACGCAAAGCCCATCTCTTCTCCATGCTTGTCATAATGCTCCAGCAAAAGCTGCTCCGTTCGGAAGACATATTCGCATTCCTCCTGTTGCTTCGGCGGCTCCGGCTGCTCATCATCCTTATTATTGCCCCCAAGCCATACAAATAATCCGCACACTGCCGCCGCAATCACTCCAAGCACGGTACGAACCACTTTATTTCCTTTTCCCTTCGCACTTGTCTGAACTTTATTAAAGGCTTCTGCCGCTGCCTCCAACGGCTTCTCTGCGCTCTTTTCGCTCTTTGGTGCAGTATCCGGTTTTTCTTCTGTCTTGTCGATGATTTTTCCATTATTTACAGCCGCTTCTGTCTTAACATTTTCCTTGTTCTGCTTGTTTGCCTCCCGGCATTCCTTACAGCGCTTCGGTAACGACAGCTTCTTTTCCTTATAAAACCGAATCTCCGAACCATTCAATTCAAACTCTTTTCCACACTGGATACATGTTCTTTTCATTGCCACGTTACATTTCCTCCATTCTCATCTTATACCGGCACAAACTCATATACAAACATCAATACTACACAAATCAGAATTCCTGCCAGAAGTGGTTTCGTTATCAATCGTACCTCCGATGGTACAGTCTTTTCCTCTGCCAGCGTTTCTTCCACATCACTCTCCGGTACTGCTACCGTATTCTCCTTTGCATTCCTGCGAAACAGGCTCTTTACATAGGACAGCCTGCCTTCTCCCGCTGCCATTACCATATACACGACTACCGCAAATACGCCAAAAATCAATGCCGTCGGCAGATATGCCTTGATTATTTCTAACAGTGTTTCTGCCGTCGTCGTCTCTGTCAGCAGCTGATTCATCATATCCTCTCCGCTGCCTCCTTCTCCTACCAGTCCGGCAAGCATATTTACCGTTGCCGTATCGCCCGACTGCTGCGCCTGTACATACAGCTTCTGCGCATATTCCAACAGCTTCGGATAGAGCCAGAGCAGCGTAATCGAACTGCCATTGATGAAAAAATGCATCAGCATGGATGCCAGAATCGAATCCGTTGCTTCAATAACCAGTGCAAAAATAATTCCCATAAAAAACGCATACGAAAACTGGTTCAAATTCCCATGCATGATTCCGAACAAAAAGGCTGACAACAGCATTCCTTTGACCGGTGCCGCCTTGCGATATTCCTGATAAAACAGCCCTCGGTACACCGATTCCTCAAAAATCCCCGGAATCACCGCAACCAATAGCATACTTAACAGCCAGGAATTCTGCGTTGTGACACCGGACATCGTCACTACCGTACTATTTTCCACAAAGAGCATGGACAGCGCATTCACAAAGCTCATTACCGGCATGACGCAGATGGTAAATAAAATCAACCAAAAAAAGGTCGAAAGCCGGATTTTTTTCAAATGTACGGCTTTGGCATAATTTTGCCTGCCTGCAATCAGATAGACCGCTCCCGGCGCTGCCAGAATCACCTGTGAAAACACCAGACGTGCCGATGTGCTCGGAAACAATTTGCTGATTGGCAAAAAGGACGCCGCCAGCGAAACCAACACTGTAATCAGAAACATCTGATTCACTTTTTCTATTTTATAATTCATTTTTCTTTCCTCACAAAAAAAGCCCCTTGCAAATTCATGCCTTCCATATTATAGTAAGAGAAGATTGTTATGCGAAAACAACCATCTGAAACGGAGGAAAACATGATACAGCTTGGTAAAATACAGGAACTTGAAATTGTCAAAACCACCGATAACGGTGTATATCTGGCAGAGCCTGCCGACAGTACGGCAACGGAGCCTTCTTCGGCAGATTTGCCGGTAGACCGGATTCTGCTTCCGCGCAATCAGTCACCAAAGCAGCCACGCCTCGGCATGCGCATCCGCGTCTTTGTCTATAAGGACTCCGAAGACCGTCCGATTGCTACAACAACCATCCCACCTCTGACGTTAGGTACTCTTGCAGTGCTTCCGGTCAAAGAGGTTTCCAAAATCGGTGCCTTCTTAAACTGGGGACTGGCAAAGGATCTGCTGCTGCCATTCAAGGAACAGATCTCCCGCGTCAAAGAGGGCGATTCGGTTCTGGTCACTCTCTACATCGACAAAAGCAAACGTCTCTGCGCTACCACCAAGGTATATGACGCTCTGCAAACGGATTCCGACTACAAGGTAAACGACAAGGTAACCGGTATGGTTTATGAAATCATCGATTCCTTTGGTGCCTTTGTCGCCGTAGATAATCGTTATTCCGCACTGATTCCAAAGCGCGAGCTGTTCCGCAGCTTAAAGCCGGGAGATTTTATTGAAGCCCGCGTAAGCACCGTACACGAGGACGGCAAGCTCGACCTCTCCCTTAGAGAGCAGACCCACATTCAGCTCAATGTCGATGCAGACGCTGTTTACAAAAAGCTCTGTGCCGCAGGCGGCTTTCTGCCGTTCCACGACAAATCCGACCCGGAGCTGATTAAACAGGAATTTGCACTCAGCAAGAACGCATTCAAGCGCGCCATCGGTCATCTGATGAAGGACGGCAAGATTACCATCTCCAATTCCGGCATCAAAGCAGTCGGCATGGACAGCTCTGCTGCAAACTACAATCGTCCACTTCGGTAAATGCTTCACTGAAGTCCGCTTTCTGAGTTACACAAAAGCCCCTCGAAGTAAACTTAGGCTTCGAAGGGCTTTCTTATTCCCATATTGTTAGTTATCCAAGAAACGCATTCTGCCGTTTGCATCCGAAGCCTTTTTACTACTTTCATTTACCGGCTTATATACGCTCTTTAAGGTTTCTGTCATCTTACCTTTGCAGTTAAGACAAAATCTTCCCGAACGAATCATCGCACCGCACTTCTCGCAGTTCAATCCAACCAAAGATGCCTCTGTAAATTCCAATCGCTCCTGACGTACCCAGGTACGCAGCTGACCAATCGAAACCTCCATCTCCTCGGATACCTGCTGAATGCTTGCCTGCGGATTGTCATAAATATACTGCTTTACGTCTGAAAACTTATCATCCAGCTTTCTCGTACACTCCGGGCAAAGCATATTTCCCCCAAGATAGTTAAACAATCTGCCGCAATCCTTACAATTTTTTACCTCCATATACATCCTCCTTCCGCATCCTGTTTTCCTGCATGAGTAAAAAATTCCTTTTTATCAATTCCTATACCGCCAAAGCACCACTCCGACTACGAATTCGTACCGATAGCCATACACAAAAAGGTAACCTTCTCCACTCCCGACTCTAACAGCACCTGCGTTGATTTATCAATAGTACTTCCGGTTGTATAAATATCATCCACCAGCATAACACTGCGGTAGCTCTTCCTTCGCTGCTCCTTCGGAACTGCAAAGGCTCCTGCCAATGCCGCTTCTCTTTCTCTTGCATTTAAATTTTTTAATGCTTCGGTCTTTTTGATTCGTCGCAAATACTCTGCATCCACCGGAATGCCTAACTGTCTGCCGATTCCCCGTGCAAGCAGCTCAGCCTGATTGAAGCCCCGCTCCCAATATCTCATCCGATAAATCGGTATCGGAATCAATACCTCCGGTGCCTCCAGTCGTATCCTTGCCGCATACAGCCGAACGGCCTCCGCCACATAAAAATCTGCAAATTCTTTTCTGGCATGATATTTAAAATCACCCAGCGACTGCCGCATTGCATCATCATACTGCCATATTGCATATCCTCTGTGATAATGATGCTTTTTCCGGACACATTCGCTGCAATACTCCTGCTCCTGCTGCTCCAGCTGTCTGCCACAGCGCATACAGGCAGGCTCCGTAATATAGTGTAGCTTTTCCCTGCAGGGTGCGCAAATCAGTGCGCCCCGCGGCACTACAATTCTCCTGCATACCGGACAGCGTCTCGGATATAGCAGTGAAATCAAACGTTTCGGCATGAATTAATCCTGAAACAGCTTTGCAGGATATACTCCCGCATCCACCAGTTCCTGCAGTGCCTGTACCACTGCCGCCTTATCTTCATGGTAGGTCACACCAAACCACTTATCCTGCGTCTTTAACACCTTTACCGATGCTTTCTTGCCCTTCAGCATATTGCCTACCACCTGCGGAAGCAGATACTCTGCCTTGAGATCCTTTGCTGCACCTGCCGCCAGAAATTCCTCAAAGCCCGCCTTTAATTCCTCTAAGAAATCCGGTGTCAGACCCCACATATTCATGGAAACCGCGCAATCCAACGGCATCTCTACCGGCTCATCCGCACCGTTCTTTCCAATCGCCTTATCACCCTGACGCTCAATGCCAAAGGTCTCCTCTACACTAAGCAGCTGCTGCTGTTCATCCACCTTACATACACCTCTGGTTACTACGCCGTTGTCACTCAGCGTATTGCCAAGGATAAAGCCTGCCATGCAGTATTCGCCCTTCTTCGACAAATCCAGATTTGCAAGAAAATCATGTACCTTTACAAAGGCTTCCTTGCCATAATAATCATCTGCATTGATTACGACAAACGGCTCCTTGACCACCCCATAGCACGCAAGCACTGCCTGACCGGTTCCCCACGGCTTGGTTCTGCCCTCCGGACAGGTAAAACCGCCCGGCAAATCATCCAACGCCTGAAATACATACTCTGTCTCAATCTGCTTCTCAATGCGATTTCCGATAATCTCTTTGAAATCCTTCTCTAAGTCCCTTCTGGTAATAAATACTACCTTATCGAAACCGGCTTCCATCGCATCATAAATCGAATAATCCATGATAATCTCACCGGAAGGACCTACCTTTTCTAACTGCTTGATACCGCCGCCGTAACGACTTCCCATACCTGCAGCCATGATTACAAGTGCTGTCTTATTCATCCATTTCCCTCATTTCCAATTTTAGAATTTTAATTTGAACTTACTAATACTATCCCATTTCCTTTAGTATACTATATTTTCTCAATAAATGCACGTTATTTTTCTAGGGAAACATTGAATTAATCCGTGCTTCCTCATTTTTTCAACTCTTCAATGCAAATTGCCAAGCCGGAATACCGCTTCTGCTCATTTTCGTTTTCAATCATCGTCTGCACCATCTCCGCACTGCCGACAATCGTAACACAGGTTTTTGCACGCGTTACCGCGGTATAAAGCAGATTGCGGTTAAAGAGCATACGCGGACCGCTCAAAATCGGCAACAGCACTGCCGGATATTCGCTTCCCTGCGATTTATGTATAGTAATCGCATATGCCAGCTCCAGCTCCTCCAACTGTCCGAACGGATACTCTACAATGCGTCCCTCGTCAAATTCGATAATCATATGCTCCGCAAAGGTATTAATCTGCCGGATGATGCCGGTATCTCCGTTGAATACTCCCTCGCCCGCATCCTGTGTAATTCCGTAGCGGCTTTTTACCTCCCATGCAAGCTGATAATTATTCTTGACCTGCATGACCTTGTCTCCCTCGCGGAACATCATCTGCCGGAATTCTTTTTCCTTCTTGCCCGGTGCCGGCGGATTCAAGTATTGCTGCAACACCGTATTCAGCCGCTCTACGCCCAGCTCACCCTTGCGCATCGGTGTCAGCACCTGTATATCAAAGGATTCCGCATTGACGTACTTAGGCAGCTTATCCCGAATCAACGCAATCAATACGCCGGTAATCACATTGGCATCGTTGCGCTTGAGCATAAAGAAATCCTTGCTCTTATTGTCCAGCACAATCTTCTCTCCCGCATTGATTTTATGCGCGTTTACAATAATATCACTCTCGGTTGCCTGTCTAAAAATTTTGGTTAGCTTTACCACCGGAAATGCGCCCGAAGCAATCAAATCGTGCAGAACATTGCCCGGTCCGACGCTCGGCAGCTGATTCACATCGCCCACCAGTATAACGCGCGTTCCTACGGTAACTGCCCGCAGCAGTGCATTCATCAGCGCAATATCTACCATCGACATTTCATCAATAATCAATGCATCTGTTTCTAACGGATTCGCCTCGTTGCGTTCAAAACGCGCGACAGCACCGTCCTCAATTCCCTTCGACAGCTCCAGCAGCCGGTGAATCGTACTCGCCTCGTGTCCCGTCGTTTCCTTCATGCGCTTTGCCGCACGTCCGGTCGGTGCCGCCAGCAAAATCTCCCTTCCCTCTGCTTCAAAGAAATCAATAATCGCATTAATCGTTGTGGTCTTGCCGGTACCCGGTCCGCCCGTCAGGATAAACACACCGCTCTTTGCAGCCATCAGCACCGCCTCTGCCTGATGCGCTTCCAGCTCTATTCTAGAATTGCGCTGCAGCTGCTTCAAGCGATCCTCCAGCATTCGCTGCGGCAAATCATACGACACATTCAAATCCAGCAGCATTCGCGCCGTATTCAGCTCCAGATAATAATAATTCGCCGCATATACGGCTACTTCCTCTCCCATTTGGCGGTAAATAACCTTTCTTGCCAGTCGCAAATCATCCAACCGCTCCTCTACCAGCTCCGTTGCCACGCCCAGCGTAACCGAGGTCTGATACAACAGCTCCTGCAATGGCAGATACACATGACCATTGCCGCTCGCCTGCAGCAAAATGTACATAATACCTGCGCGTATCCGATAATCCGAATCCGTACCGATGCCTACCTTTGAAGCAATCTCATCGGCAATCTTGAAGCCGACTCCGTGGATGTCCTCTGCCAACTGATATGGATTCTCCTTGATGATTTCATGCATTCTCTCGCCATATCTCTGATAAATCTTCACTGCCAGCGCATTGGTAATCCCATATTGCTGCAAAAACAGCATTGCATTGCGCATGCCGCGCTTTTCTTCAAACTGGATTGCAAAATCCCGCGCCATCTTTTCGCTGATACCTTTAATCTCCGCCAAACGCTCCGGCTCATCCTCCATAATACGAAAGGTATCCTCTTTGAATTTCTTCACAATGCGCGCAGCCAGTGCCGGTCCGATTCCCCGAATCGCTCCGGAGCTTAAATACCGCTCCATCGCCAGCATATCCTCCGGCTCCTTTACCTCAAAGGAACGCACCTGAAACTGCTCTCCATACACCGGATGTGCCGTATAGCCGCCCTTCATACAAAGATATTCTCCCTCACTGACAAAGGTAAAGGTACCGACACAGGTAAGCTCCTCATCCGATTCCTTCGAGGTAATCGTCATAACGGTATACCCGTTTTCCGCATTCCGATATACGATTTTTTCTACATATCCTTCGACGGTTTCTTCCATCTGTCTTGTCCTTTCCTTACTATAATTTAGCCATACTTACAACCTATCACAGCTTTCCGGAAAAAGAATTCCGCTTGCGTCGCGCGGTCACGAAGCGATTACTTTCCTTTCACACGAAATGTGCCGGAAACGCTTTCGCGCTCCCGGCACATGAATTTACCAGTATTGTCACTCTCTTTGCAAAAACACTGCTTAGTTTCTCTTCATTGATTCGTACAACTGCTGTGCCAGTCCCAGCTCTCCGTTTTCTGCAATTTGTTCTGCAACACTCGTATAGAGCATATCACCAAACTGAGTCAGATAATCGTTTTCCTCGTCCTCCTCATCCTTTGGTATCGTCTTCTCCATACCCTTGAGCATCTGCTCTACCAGATAAGCCTCAAACGTCTGACATGCCTCTAACATCTCTGTGTCGGTCGCCTTTGACATATCCGACGAGCTCAGTGTATTCGCCAGCGCTTCACTCTTCTTCGAGGATGCTGTGTTGGTCATTGTATTCAAATAATAATCCGAAATACCGGAAATACCCATATCCTACCTCTTTTCTGCATGCTTCCGTTCTCTAAGCCTGTCCTCCGGACTCAAAGCTCATCCGCATTAACCACGAAGATTGTTTGCCTGCTGCAGCATTTCATCCGAGGCGGTAATTACCTTGGAATTCATTTCGTATGCTCTTTGGGTTACAATCATATTTACAATTTCGTCTGCGGTCTGCACATTCGAGCCTTCCAGATACTTGGTCAGGATGCGGCTCTTTTGCAGCTCTGCGTCCTCATTCTCCAGACGTGCTTCACCGGATGCTGCGCTCTGCTGATATAAGCTTCCGGAAATCTTCAACAGACCTGCCGGATTGTTAAACTGCGCCAGACCGATGGTCTGTCCGGTCGGTACTACATCTCCCTGTGCATTTGGATAACAGAAATTGCCATGGTCATCAATAATCAGTTGTGAGGTATCCGTGGTCGCAGCAAAGGAAATCTTCTCACCTGCGGCATTCAGCAGCTGATAACCGTCCGAATTTGCTATTGTAATCGTACCATCGGTATCCAATGCCAGACCGAAGGAACCGTTTCTGGTATATGCAGTCGTGCCATCCGGCATCTGCACCATGAAAAATCCCTCGCCGTCAATCGCCATATCATAAGGATTGCCTGTCTCATTCAGACCACCCTGCTCAAAATTCGATACAACCGAAGCCACCTTTACACCGGCACCTACCTGTCCAATCACCGGCTTTGGATTGCCCTCATTGTCCGTTACCTTCGTCTGAAGCTTGGAATACAGTAAGGACTGGAAGGTTGTAGACTCCTTTTTGTAGCCTGCTGTATTTACATTGGACAGATTGTTTGCAATCGTGTCAAGGCTTGTCTGCTGTGCTATCATTCCGGACGCTCCCGTCCAAAGTGCTCTCATCATATGCTATTCCTCCGTCATTTATTACTGTACTCTACCAATCGAGTTCGCTGCCTGCTCTAAGGTACTGTCGATGCTCTGGATTACCTTCTGACCTGCTTCATAGGCTCTGGTAATCGTAATCATATTTACCATCTCGGATACTACATTTACATTGGACTGCTCAGTGTAGCCCTGACGAATCATTCCGGTCGCTTCCTTGGTCTGTGCTCCATCCACCGGATAACAGCGTGTCTCGCCGAATTTTTTCAGATAATCATAATCCTCAAAATCAGTAACTGCAATCGTATCAATATACTGGTCATCTGCAATTACATTTCCGTTAATATCAATCACTACATTGACTGCATCCACCGGAACCTGCAGATAACTGCCGCCCTCTGCCAACAGGTGGTTGCCGTCTACATCTACAATATAGCCTTCCTGATCCAGGGTAAACTGTCCGGCACGCGTATACTGTGTCGTCCGCTCTCCTGCCCCATTGACATACTCAATGGCAAAGAAGCCTTCTCCATCCAATGCCAAATCATAAGCGTTACCGGTCGGACGCAAAGAGCCCTGCGTATAATCCGTATATACCTCGCCGACCTTTGTACCAAGGCTCATGGAGCCAATTCTTTCTTTTCTCCAATCTGCCGAAGCATCCCGGATTTTCAATGTCAGCTGCTCATCAAAGGACTGGCTGGTAACGCCTTCCTTCTTGTAGCCTACCGTAGCAGAGTTTGCCAGATTGTTTGCAATTACATCCAACCGCTTCTGCTCATTTACCATACCGGTCCATGCCGAATACAATCCCCTAACCAAGAAATCACCTTCTCTTTCTAATCTTGTCTATCGTAATTCATTATTTGCCGCTTAATGCCTTTGTGGTACCCAAAAATTCCACAAACTTTCCGGTTCCTACTGCTACCGCTGTCATCGGATCTTCCGCTGTCATCGTCGTAATACCGGTCTTTTCTTCAATCAACTCCTCCAGACCATACAACAGACAACCACCACCCGTCAGTACGATACCGCGGTCTGCAATATCCGCTGCCAATTCCGGTGGAGTCTTCTCGAGTACACTATGCACTGCTTCTACAATCTGGGAGGTCGTCTCGCGTAATGCCTCCTCAGTCTCCTCCGAAGTAACCGAAATCGTCTTTGGCAGACCGGTTACTAAGTTACGTCCGCGCACATCCATTGCTACCGTCTCCGGTCTGCGGTATGCGGAACCAATCTTTATCTTGATATCCTCTGCGGTACGCTCACCAATCAGAAGATTATGCTTCTTTCTCATATAACGCACGATTGCTTCATCAAAATCATCGCCCGCAATCTTAATCGAGGTACTTACTACCGTACCACCCAGAGAAATGACTGCAATATCCGTTGTACCACCGCCGATATCGACAATCATATTACCGCATGGTCTGGCAATATCAATACCTGCACCAATTGCTGCTGCAATCGGCTCCTCGATAATCGCTACCTCTCTGGCACCTGCCTGATAGGTCGCATCCTCTACTGCCTTCTTCTCTACCTCAGTTACACCACTCGGTACACATACACTGATAATCGGCTTACGGAAACGCTGCTTGCCGACTGCCTTCTGAATAAAATATTTTAACATCTTCTCCGTTACGGTGTAGTCCGAAATAACACCCTGACGCAGCGGACGCACCGCTACGATATTGCCCGGAGTACGGCCAAGCATCAGTCTCGCCTCTTCTCCGATTGCCTTAATGCGGTTTGTATCACGGTCAAAAGCCACAACGGATGGCTCCTTTAATACAACACCCTTTCCCTTTATATAAACCAGCACACTTGCTGTTCCCAAATCGATTCCGATATCACTGCCACTCATCACTGCTCTCCTTTCAAAATCCTCTCATCTTATCACATATATGTTCAATGCCTTCAAAATTTATGCAATTATCCCAAGTCTAAACATATTCGATTCTATTATAAACGCTATAGAGGAATTTTTCAAAGGAAATTTTCAAAAGTTTCTTATAAAATAGAGTTCTTACATGGTATTCCCGCCTTTTCTGACACATTACAACAAAAAAGTCCTTATTTTTTCGACCATAGTAGCATTCGGAAACGTATACTATATATCGGCACAAAGCTCCGTCTTCATAACCCCCTTGCCAGTTTTCCTGCAATTTGATATGATAAATGATAGAAATGCTTTGATAAAATATTTTTTAGAAATGGTTATGGTAACACAATGAATACTTTACTTCGATTTTTTACTCCCGATGCACCTACTGACACCGCAATCTCCATGGATGAGGAAATCCGTCTGGTCAGTCGGTTCCGCGCCTTGATTTTGGGACGCATAATTGTCAGCCTTTCCCTTTTTCTCTACTTGCTTTGTACTATGGGCTATGGCTACCGTCCAACCTCACCGATTTACATCCTTGGCGTACTCAATATTTTCTCTTGGCCGATAGAAGCACTGCTGGCACCCTATGTTAAAAAGCGCACCATCGTGCTGCCATACCTACGCAAGCACTATCGCTACAGCTCTCTGCGCTTTGCCTCTAATAATATTATTTCTTTTCTTACCTGCCTGCTGCTTTTGCTCTGGCAGATTTGTCAGGATACTACCCGATTACCTGTCGCATGGTTTCGGTTCGTTCCTTTGACTCTGCTTGTGATTATGCTTTTATTTCGCACGATTGCACCATTTTTTCTTGCAAAACAAATCAGCCGCCGACTGCTTTCCGGAAAATATTAAACGAACTGTGTTTTGTATCTATTCGGATTTTTTCAAATTCTTTTGAATTTTTTCAAATTTACGCTTGACAGTTTCAAAATTCCGTGTATAATATAATTCGTGTCCGCGATACAGTGGATGACATGCGGAAATGCTGGAATTGGCAGACAGGCATGACTAAGGATCATGTGGTCCCCGACCGTGAGGGTTCAAGTCCCTTTTTCCGCATTTTAAAAAGGAAACCTTTAAATCAAGGTTTCCTTTTTTGTTTTTACTCAAAACTACATTTTCTTCATTAGATTCCACATTCCACACTCTTCTCATTTCCGTTATAATTCGCTTAACAAACCAAAAAGCTTCATGTGCTTAACACAGCGCAGAAACGGAGGTCCACATGATTCACATCAATCAAATCGGCTATCTGCCAAACGAAACCAAGGTTGCTATTCTGACCGAGCCATCCGATGTGTTTGAGCTCATTTACTCGGACAACCATCAAGTAGTATTTCAGGGAACACCGGTTGCCTTTTCCGAAGCAGCCACAGATGCTGCTTCCGGTGATTCTGTATGGCTTGCAGATTTTTCCGAGCTGACTACATCCGGCAGTTACTGCATTCGTACTGCAAACGAAGTCTCTGCCTCCTTTGCGATTGGCGAGCAAATCTATAAATCACTCAAAAACGACCTGATTAAAAGCTATTACTACCAGCGTTGCGGCTGTGCATTGCTGCCACAGCATGCCGGACGTTTTTCCCACGGCTGCTGCCATACTGCCCTCGCTACCCTTGTCGGTGAGAGCCATGCTACTCTTGAGCTTTCCGGCGGCTGGCACGATGCCGGGGACTACGGACGCTATACCACCGCTGCCGCTACCGCACTAGCGCACCTGCTTTACGCTTTTGAGCTGTTTCCGGAGCGTTTCCAAGAAGCTTTGAATATCCCGGAGAGCGGCAATGGTGTGCCGGATTTGTTGAACGAATGCCGATATGAGCTGGAATGGTTATTAAAGATGCAGCTTCCGGACGGTAGTGTATTTCACAAGGTCTCCACTTGGCGGCACGCTGCCTTCGTAATGCCGGAGGAGGATACCGCCCCATTATATGCTTATGCAGTATCTTCCATGGCTGTGGGAGATTTCGCTGCTGTCTGCGCACTCGCAGCACGCATTTACGCCGCTTATGATACGGATTTTTCTATGCGTCTGACCGCTGCTGCCATTCAGGCATATCGCTTTTTGCAGGCGCACCCGGACTTTATCCCATTCCGCAATCCGGAGGGCTCCGGTACCGGAGAATACGGCGACCGCTCCGACCGCGACGAACGTTTCTGGGCTGCTGCCGAGCTGTTTCGACTCACCGGCGAGCAATGCTACTGGGAGGACTTTGTACAGCTGTACGCCGAGGATTTTAGCAAAACACATTTGGGCTACGCATCCACCGGCGGCTTTGGTACTCTTTCCCTGCTCACGCACCCAAATTTTAGATTTGTTTCTGACTGCAGCCTGTCCACTCATATGACCACAGAACAGCAAAACATTGCTGCAGCACTTTTTCGCAGCTGGTGTGATGAGGCAGATAACTATGTGACCTTCGCACGGGAAAGCGGCTATCAGGTTGCCATGACTTCAAAGGATTTTCACTGGGGCAGCAATATGACCGTTATGAATCGCGGCATCACACTGATTGTTGCATACCTTTTGACCAAGAATCCATGCTATCGCACCGCCGCCTGCAATCAGCTGCACTATCTGCTTGGCCGTAACGCAACCGGCTACAGCTACGTTACCGGTCATGGCACAAAATATATCCGTCACCCGCATATGCGTACCATTTTTGCAGACGGTATCGACGAACCGATTCCGGGCTTTGTTTCCGGCGGTCCGAATGCCCGTCCATGCGACCCGGCAGCACCTTTGATTCCTGCAGATACCCCGCCAATGAAGTCCTTTGCAGACGTATATGAGGCATATTCCCTCAACGAGGTAACGATTTATTGGAATTCTCCGGCAGTCTTTGTCGCAGCATTTTTCGATTCCGCCGAAGCATAACCTCGTTTTTCAAAACTTTTTTCGTTTTGTATTCCCTATTTCACAAAAATATGGTATACTATAAACCATAGTGCAGGCTCATACAGAGCCGACAAAATGTATTGGAATGGAGGGGTATCATGAACGATTCTACCGGTTTGATTATTATCGCAATAATCATACTGCTTTGTATTATTGTTGCTGTCGTTACTGTTGCAACTACAATTTCTACCGCATCCACCGCTATCGTGGAGGAAGAGGACGAGGACGAATAATCTTTGTATATTTTCCCATAAGAACACAAAATGCTGTTGTAAAAATAGATGCCTCTACACAGAAGCATCCATTTTACAACAGCACTTTTTCTTTTATTAATCCAGATAATCACTGTCCTCCTCGGACTCTTTTTCCTCTTCTGTTATCTCCGGCTCCTGATATGCAATGATATAGGTACCCGGGTGGAAAATTGTCAGCTCCATCTTACGCAAACCAATCCGCTCCACATTCATACGGGCAATGACCGTTTTGCGATTCGGTGTGTAATAGACATTGGTATTTGCAATATCATAGCTGGACGGAATCGTAATGCGCACATTCAAAGGAAAAATATCATCTGCCGTCTCATCCGCCAAAATAACATCAAACGCAATATACTCCGCATCCTGTGCGTCTACCTTGCCCAAAACCTTCTTCACACGGTCCGGCTTTAAGGATCTGCCGGTCAGGGTATCGGTTACCATCTTCTTCGGCAATGCAACCTCTACCTTACCCTTCTTTGTTCCGTTGGTCACCGTAAATACCGAAGCATTGCTGTAATCCTCTACTATCTTCTCTACACCGATTACCTTAAATTCAGTAAAGAGATCCTTATACTCAACCGTTACCATATTATTGCCCAGTAGCAGGATACGCTCCGGCGAAAGAATATAGTCTTCCAACTCCTCCGTCGAACCATCATTATAATGAGCAATTATCTTCAAATTTTCCCTGTCCACATAATGACCCACTTCTACATAAGAGCCATCATATTCTGCCGAAATACGCTCCAGCGTCTTTACCACACACTCTACTTCCAGCTTCACAGTCCTTCCCATATACGCTATCGTAACCGTGTTGGTACCGATATTGTTGAGCACCTGCGGGTCCAAAGTATAGTTATGGATACGCTCTGTCGAACCGCCCCAGTATACCGCCGTCACAATCAAATACTCCGGATTGAGCGAATTGCCCTGAATGACACTATCTTCCAGATACTCTACCGTCAGTGTTTCCGGTGTACGCGCAATACGTCCGAATACTCTGACACTGTCTGCCAGACCCTCATACAATACGAATACGGACTGATAACCGGCCTGATGGATGACCTCGCCCTCCAGCGTATAGTCCCTGATTTCTTCGATACTGCCGTCCGAAAAATATCCCAGCACTGTCAAATCAGACTTGCCGACACTATTACCGATACTGACCATATCGCCGTGATAGGTAACATAAATCGAAGTTACCTTCTTGCCGCTCACCTGAAACGTCGTTGTCTTACCCTTGTAAGAAATTACGATTTTATTATCTCCTGCCGCCTCAACCTCATCGGTCGAAATCTCAAAATCCGTCACATTCTCTGAGCTGCCGTCTGCATAATACGCAGTTACCACTAACTTCTCCAAATCAATCTTATCGCCCACCTTCAAGGTGTCTCCATAATATGTCGCATAGAGAAATTCCGGTGCCTCGGTCGGCTCTGCCGCATTTGCGCGCAGTCCCGGAACAAACGCAAGCATCAGACACAAATAAAAGAAAAATCCGATTCCTTTGATTTTATTCCTCGCTCTCATTCTCACTTGCCCTCTTTTCCTCGTAATAGTCCGTCATCTCCTGCATGGTAATGGATCTGCCCTTGGTAATCCGGTCCTGAATATCCGTCAGATATTCTATTCTCTGCACTTCCGCCTCTGACAGACCTTCGGTATCCTTCGGTGCCGTATATACATATTCCTTATCCATCTTCGCCGTATCAATATAGACCTCTCCGAAATTTTCCTCCGTCCGCTCTACTACCTTCAACGTAAAGGAAACCGAAGTCCCACTGGTCTTATCCGTAACGGTAATCGTCGTCTTGCCTGCGCCTCTGGCATGAATCATACCGGTTTCCGCATCAATCTTCGCTACCAGCACATTCTTGGAGGAGTACTTCAGCTTCGGCTCAACCAGACCATACGGATTGGCAATCAGCTGAAAATCGCTGCCCTGCACCAGCTTCGTCGTTTTATTGGAAAGCCATACATACGGCTTCTTTACCGTAACTGCAATCTTACTGGTGTAAGTCTTCTTATTCTGCGTAATCTTTACGGTAATTGTCGTCTTACCCTTAGCTACCGCAGTAATCACACCCTTACTCGAAACCTTTGCAATCTTTTTGTCGGCAGTCGTATAGGTCACCTTCGCACTCTTAGCCAAATTCTTAAACCGAATCTGATAGGTCGCATTTTCATTTCCCAAATAAAGCGTCTTTTTCGATACCGTCGTCTTCGGTGTCTTTGCTGCTGCCTGCACCTCTGCCGATGCCATCGGCACCAAAAACGCCAATGCCAACAACAAAGAAGCCAGCACATACGCCAGCCGGCGCCCTGCTCTCTTTCGTTTATTATTTATCTCCATAACTACCTCCGCTTCTGTTTTGTCAATTTTATCCACCCATGTGATATAGTACCACTATGATTATAACAGCTAATCTTGTCAAAATTGTTACATTTTCCGTTTTTTTTACGATTTCGCCTCTTCTAATATATGATTTTGGATACAAAAGCTCAAATCCATGGTACGAATTCGATTTTCCCGCTCAAACTGAATCGAAATCTTCCCCTCTCTGCATTGCAGTATCGTTCCGATACCATATACCCGGTGTCTTACTATAGCACCTTCCACAAATGCCTCCGGATTTGTTACCAGCTCTGGCACAAAGCGTGAAACCTCCTGCTTTTTGTTGTATCGTTCCTTTGTATAAGATACAATCAGCTGTTGTTTCGCCCTGGTTACCGCCACATAAAACATCCGGCGTTCCTCTTCCATATCCTCCGGTACGACTGCCTTGTGATGCGGTGTAATGCCCTCGTTGGCATCCACAATGTAGACCCGTTCAAATTCCAGTCCCTTGGCCGCATGAAAGGTCATCAGAACCACTGCGTCCCGATCCGGCTGATTCTTCTGCTCGCTCTGCCGTTTCAATTCCTCTTTGTATTCCTCCATATGTGCAAACCACGAACCGAAATCCGGATACTCTCTTGCCGCCTCCTGCAGCTGTGCCAGCATATCAAACAGCTCCTCCTCGTTAATCCGGCGAAACTGCGCATACTCCCGCAAATAATCGTCATACCCGATGACACGACGGATATAATTAATCGCTGCATACGGATTGGTCTTACGCAATAGCTTCAAATCGTATACCAGCTTATCTATCTTCTCTACCACATAGCCCTTGCCCTCACGCCAATAATACGCCTTGATTTTTTCCAAATCCACCTCCGCACTGTCAAACGCATCCCGCGACAGATACCGCTTCGGTCGGTTCATAATCTGCAAATACAACGCACGCTCCGTATTTCCCAATGCCAGCTTGATATAGGCAATCAAATTTCTCGCAATCCAATGCTCGTAGATATTTGGCAGCGCATCCCGCATTTTGAACGGAATATTATACTCCATCAGCTTCTCCACCAACGCGCCCGGCTGCGTATTCGTCCGGTACAAAATCGCAATGTCCCGGTACGCACCGCCCGCATTCCGATACTCCAAAAGTTCCCGTACAAGCGCCTCGTTCTGCGCCTTTACATCCTGATACTCTCTGGTAATTACCCGCTCTCCGGCCTCATGCACAGTACGGATATCCTTCGGAAAACGCTTGGCATTGTGCGATACCAGCCGTCCCGCCGCCTCGACAATATTTGCCTGCGAACGGTAATTAATGTCCAACAGCACGCGCTTACAATCCGGATAGTCCTTCTCAAAATTCAGCATAATCTCCGGCTTCGCACCGCGGAACCGATAGATGCTCTGATCATCATCTCCCACAATAAACAAATTGTCCTGCGGCTTTGCCAGCAGCCGGATAATATCATACTGCACCCGATTAATATCCTGAAACTCATCAATCAATATGTATTCATAACGCTGCTGCCACAGCTGCAATATATCCTGGCGCGCCACGAGCAGCTCGTAGCAAAGCAGCAGCATATCGTCAAAATCAATTTTATTTGTACTGCGGAGCATCTGCTCATATGCGCGGAAAATCTTCTTGAAATTCTCCTCCGAGCAATTCATCGAATAATAATGCTCCAAATCAACTCGTTCCCCTTTTACCAGACTGATTTCACTGCCAATCCCCTCTATGAAATCCTTTTCGTCCTCAATATCCAGCTCCAGCTTTCCGATTAAATCCCGAAAAAACTGATAGCGCTCCTCCTCCCTGATAATGCAGGACGCGTCATAATTATATGCATATTTTAAAATCTTAAAATAGACCGCGTGGAACGTACCAAAATTTACATTCGCCCGGATACCGCCCATCAGCTTTTCAAAGCGCTCCTTCATCTCCTGCGCCGCCGCCTTGGTAAACGTAATTACCAGTATCCGCTCCGGCTTTACCCCGCACTCCTCAATCAGCCGCTTCGTCCGCTGCGTAATCACCGTCGTTTTTCCCGAACCCGGTCCCGCGAGAACCAGCATCGGCCCGTCCTTATGCTCAATTGCCTGCTTTTGTCCCTTATTTTCCTGCATACTACCTTCCATTCCCCACAAATCTAAACTCCAACTAAGATTCCTTCTTGCTCCTTTGCATCCCGCATCGGCATCAACTGACAACAGGCCGCCACACGCGTTTCGTGCGGCAGCCTGCTGCTTTATTCATCCTTCATTAACCCGCAATGCTTGCACTCAGCTTTTCAATCGCAATACGGATTCTGCGCAAGCTCTCTTCCTTGCCCAGAATGCTCATAATCTCATATGCACCACCCGGTGTCATCTGCTTACCGGACACTGCAGTACGAACCGGCCACAAGCCCTGTCCGTTCTTGATTTCCTTCTCTGCGATATAATCCATCAGAAGCTTCTCAATCGCTGCTACACTGTAATCCTCCAGCACCTCAAAACGCGGAAGCACATCCTGAAGCACCTGCAGCGAATTCTCCGAGTTGGTCTTCATCTTCTTGTGCGTAAACATCTCCACATCGTACTCCGGCAGCTCCTCAAAGAAATCCACCAGACCTGCGATGTCGCAATAGGTCTCGATACGAGTCTTTACCAAATCTGCGATTGCCTTGCGGTCGCAGTCTCTCGTCACTGCCTTCTCGATATAAGGCATTGCCTCTGCATAATAGCGCTCATTGTCCATCTTCTTAATGTACTCAGAGTTCATCCAACGCAGCTTGTTCATATCAAACACCGCCGGAGACTTGCTGATGTGCGTATAATCAAATGCCTTTACCAGCTCCTCTAAGCTGAAAATCTCCTCGTTGCCCTCCGGACTCCAGCCAAGCAATGCGATAAAGTTTACGATTGCCTCCGTTACAAAGCCCTGCTCTAACAAATCCTCAAACGAAGAGTGTCCGCTTCTCTTGGACAGCTTCTTATGCTCCTCATTCGTAATCAACGGACAATGGATGTAAACCGGCTCCTCCCAGCCAAACGCCTGATACAGTCTGGTGTACTTCGGTGTGGAGGACAAATACTCATTTCCACGAACTACATGGGTAATATTCATCAAATGGTCATCGATAACGTTTGCGAAATTGTAGGTTGGGAATCCGTCGGACTTAATGAGAATCATATCGTCCAGCTCTGCATTTTCTACCGTAATCGAACCATAAATCGCATCGGTAAAGGTCGTTGTACCCTCCATCGGAGTATTCTGGCGGATAACGTATGGCTTACCTGCTGCCAGATTTGCCTCAATTTCCTCCTTGCTCAGATACAGACAATGCTTGTCGTACTTTACGATTTCCTTTGCATCGCCGCCGTCCTCCGACACCACACTGCGCAGAGACTCCAAACGCTCCTTGTCACAGAAGCAATAATAAGCCTCTCCCTTCTCTACCAGCTGCTTTGCGTACTCTAAATACACGCCGGTTGCCATACGCTCGCTCTGTACATACGGTCCAAAGCCCTTGTCCTTATCCGGACCCTCGTCATGAATCAGACCGGTCTTTTCCATCGTACGATAAATAATATCTACCGCACCCTCTACAAGACGTTCCTGATCGGTATCCTCTATTCTTAAAATGAAATCGCCGTCCTCATGCTTTGCAATGAGATACTCATATAATGCAGTTCTCAGATTGCCGACATGCATTCTGCCGGTCGGACTTGGTGCATATCTTGTTCTGACCTTCATATTATTTCCTCCGTTTTCTTGAGATTTCGATAATTGTTACTATAGCTCAATCATGCGCTCCTGTCAAGAATACCCGTAGTTGTATGCTTGATTTTTTTCAGTGCGCCTGCCTTCCTTTTATACCTTATCCTAAAATCCGCGCTGCGACTTCGTTCGTCGTCCGTGCAATCGTTTTCGCTCCGTAATTTCGCAAAAACTCCTCCGTACGGAAGCCCCAGGTTACGCTGATACAATCCAGTCCGGAATTCCTTGCTGTGTCAAAATCTACGTCCGAATCTCCGATATAGACCGCATCCACCTTGCTTACCTCCAGCTGCTTTAATACCTCGTACACCGCATCCGGTGCAGGCTTTTTTGCCATTCCTGCCCGCTCACCGATTGCAAAATCAAACAAGCCGTCAAAATACTGCACACAAAGCTCCTGTACTGCCGCATCTGCCTTGTTCGATACCACTGCCGTCAGACAGCCTGCTGCCCGCAGGGTTTCTAACAGCTCCACAATGCCTTCATACGGCTTGGTTTTGTCCGCGCAATGCTCCTTATAATACTCCATAAAATCCGCATATACCGCATCAATCTGTTCCTTTGCTATCCCTTGCGGCACCGCCCGCTCAATCAGCAGGCGGATACCGTTTCCGACAAAGCCGCGCACCGCATCCAGCGAATGCGTCGGATAATGGTATCGTTCCATCACATAATTCACGCTATCCGTCAAATCCTCCAGCGTATCCAAAATCGTACCATCCATATCAAATACCGCTAATTTATAGTTCATGCTTCCTCCAATCATCCCAGTGCCACGTCCAGAATCATCATCACTGAAAATCCTGCTGCAAACATCAGCGTTCCCAGATTAGAATGCTTTCCCGCCGATGCCTCCGGAATCAACTCCTCGACTACCACATAAATCATCGCACCTGCCGCAAAGCTCAACAAATACGGCAATATCGGCACAATCAGACCGGCAAGTAAAATCGTAACCAACGCTGCCAACGGCTCTACCACACCGGATATCACTCCGTAAAGAAATGATTTTTTCTTGCTTGCTCCCTCTGCCCGAAGCGGCATCGAGATAATCGCTCCCTCCGGAAAATTCTGAATTGCAATACCTATCGAAAGTGCCAATGCCGCACTTACCGTCATCTCAACGTCTCCGGACAGCCATGCCGCATATACCACACCGACCGCCATGCCCTCCGGAATATTGTGCAGAGCTACCGCCAGTACCAACATCGTCGTTCGCGAAAAATTGCTTTTCGGTCCCTCCGGTGCCGCAGCATTCAGATGCAAATGCGGCGTAATCAAATCCAACAGCCACAAAAACAAAATACCCAGCCAAAAGCCAACCACCGCCGGTACAAATGCCAGCTTACCCATATGCTCCGACTGATTCATCGCCGGTATCAGAAGCGACCAAACCGATGCCGCCACCATGACACCTGCGGCAAAGCCCGTCAATCCGCGCCGCAGCATATCCTTCATCTGATTTTTTACCGCAAACACACATGCCGCACCCAGCGTCGTTCCCACAAACGGTATCATAATTCCTACAAAAGCTTCTATCGTCATACTTGTTTCCTCCTTGTGTTTTTAAGATGTATTTCAGCTGTTACACAGCTTTCCTTCTCGCGAACAGTTTACCACACTTTTTCGGTTTGTGATATACATTTTTTCGTTTTCGTATTATAATTAGATAGATGATAGTAAAACTCAATTAAGATTTCCTAACGCCTGGCAAGATGAACCAAAACATAACAGGCACGCTTTCGCTACTTCATCCTCGCAACGGTACATAAGACGCTTAAAGACAGCGTCTAAGTACCGGCGGGATTCAAGTGCCTGTTTATGTTTTGTTCATTTGCCATGGCTTTACCATATGTTTTTAAGAGTTTTACAATCATCTATATGATTCATATTTTCAAGTTCTAACATAATAAAAACCTCATAGAATCATAATCAGAGAAGCTATTTATTATTTTTCGACCAAATCACGAAGAAACGGAGAACAGCAATGAAGGTATTATTATTAAACGGAAGTCCACACAAAAACGGCTGTACTTACACTGCCTTGTCCGAGGCAGCATCACAGCTCGCCAAACATAACATCGAGACCGAAATCATCCAGATTGGAAGCGAAGCCATTCGCGGCTGTACTGCCTGCGGTGCCTGTCGTGGCAAAGGTCTCTGCGTGTATGATGATATTGTAAATGAAGTTATTGAAAAAGCCAAAACTGCCGACGGTTTTCTGGTTGGCAGCCCGGTATATTACGCTTCCCCAAACGGTACACTGATTTCCTTCCTCGACCGCCTGTTTTTTGCTGGAAGCTACGCGCTTGCTTACAAGCCTGCTGCCTCTGTTGTTTCTGCCCGCCGCGGCGGTACAACCGCTTCCTTTGAGGTGCTCAACAAATATTTCATGATGACCAACATGCCTGTCGTTACCTCCCAGTATTGGAACATGGTACACGGCAGCTGCGCAGAGGATGTACAGAAGGATGAGGAAGGCTTGCAGACCATGCGCCGTCTCGCCGACAACATGGCATGGCTGTTAAAATGCATCGAAGCCGGCAAGGCACAGGGCATTACTCCTGCCGAACCGGAACCGGTTGTTCGTACAAATTTTATACGCTAAATCAAAGCGGTGTAACTCCATTCGGAGCTACACCGCAGCTTTTTCTATGCATTCTTTATTTTTTTTACGCTCTTTCCTACCAGCACATGTCCTCCTACGACAATCCGCTCCACCAGCGCTGTCTTTGGTTTTTCGATTCGCTGAATCAGATGCATCGCCGCATTTCTTCCAAGCGCATCGGAGTCCTGCTCCAAAGTCGTTATCGGCGGCTCCGTTACCTTCGCATAGCTGATACCGTCGTAGCCTACTACCGAAATATCCTCCGGAATACGCAGATTCTTCTGCTTGATGACATTAATACCGCCGATTGCGGTAAAATCATCCGGATACAAAATACAGGTCGGCGGCTCCTTCAAAGCCAACAAACGCTCCGTTTCTCTGGCAGCGGTTGCCAAATCACGATATGCGCACTCACTGACATATTCCTCCGGCACCGTAACACGCAGAGAATCCAGTGTGCGATAAAAGCTCGCCAAACGGTCTCTGGATACCGAGGAATCGGCACCATGAATAAAGGCAATCTTTCGATGTCCCATATCGTACACATACTGCACCAAATCCTGAATACCCTTCACATTGTCCGAAATGACTGAAGTCGTATTGTTAAATACATGGTCAATCGTTACCACCGGCACATCACTGTTTACCAGCTCCACCACCTGTGAATCATCGAAATCGATACAGGCAATCACTACTCCGTCCACTCCGCGATACCGGCAATGCTCGGTGTAGGTCATAGCTCTGCCACCAATCTGGTTGTTGATAAATGTAATATCATAACCGCGTGACTCTGCTTCTTCTTTTACTCCCTGCAGCACTCTCGCATAATGCTCATGCGTCAAACCACTGTGCGCAGCGTCTACAAATAAAATACCAATATTATAGGTACGATTCGTCTTTAGTGCAATTGCGGCAGAATTTGGGAAATAGCCCATTTCCTTGGCAACTTCTTTTATGTAATTCCGTTTCTCTTCGCTGATGTCCGTATAGCCATTCAGCGCCTTACTGACTGTCGCCACCGATACCCCGCATCGTGCAGCGATATCCTTTACCGATACCATAGCTACCCCCTTTTACACTAAATCGTTTTCGCACTTTTATTATAATATAACTTCAACAAAAAAATCAACCTTTTCTTTCATTTCTTTTGCATTTTCTACAAATATCACACTTTTTAGGCGAATTTTACACACAAAAAAGAGGAGACACCCTCGCATCTCCTCTTTTCCTCACTTATTTTCACTTACTCGATTACCATAGCATCAACAATCATGTTATATACCTTATCCAACAGCAATGCATCTTCGACTTCTTCCTTGCCTGCACTCTGCTCAAACTCTTCCGGAGTCTCATAGCCATACTCAGCCGCATATGCAGTCAAACCGTCCGTATATTCCTGGTCAGTCAGCTCTACCTTTTCCTTTTCCAGTACAGCAGCCAGAATCAGGTTCTGCTTTACAACATAATCGCCCTGCTCTTCCGCCATCTTAACGAAATCTTCATAAGTGCTTCCGGTAAACAGCATAACAAAGCTTTCCATATCCAAACCGTACATAGAGGCATAGCTCTCATAGTAATTTACCAGCTCATCTACATACGACTGCACATCTGCCTCGTTTAATCCGGAAAACTCACAGTTTTCAATAATCTTCGTAAAACCATTTACAATCTGTTCGCTCTCTGCACTCTCTGTCTTCGAAGCATACAGCTCATCGTATACGCTCTGCTTGTATTCTTCTACCGTCGTATAATCTGTCGTCTCTGCTACCAGCTCATTCGTCAGTTCAGGAATTACTCTCTCCTGAATTGCGTTAATGGTAACCGTCCATACACCTTCCTTACCCAGATAATCCGGATAATTAACATCATCTACGATTTCTGCGGTAAATTCCTGCGTAGTACCTGTCTCACAGCCAATCAACAGCTTTTCGATTTCCATAAATTCTTCGATACCAATCTCTGTCTCGCAATCCTCATAAGACTCGATTTCTTCGCCGTCAATTACCAATGTGTAGTCCAGATTTACAATATCGCCGTCCTCAATCGTAGTACGGTCGGTAATCTCCTTGGTTTCTGCCTGATAGTACAGGAAATAATCAATCTCCTCCTGCACCTCTTCCTCTGTTACTTCTACCGCGATTTTATCTACAACAATGCCCATGTACTCGCCGAGTACTACCGTGCCTTCCGGCTCCCAGTAAGCACCCTCGGTGGTATCATCCGCAGCGGCTCCGCCGTTATTACCTTCATCCGTATCATTGTCGTCTTTATTATTTTCATCCTTATTGTCGGTCTGTGAATCATCCTTATCGTCTGAGTCCTCGGTACCTGTGTTGCCGCCACCCAGCAAACCACCGGCATTCGACTCCTTCGCTTCCTCGGTCGGAGTAGGTGTCTCATCTCCGCTTTCGCCACTGCATGCAGTCAGTGCCATGCAACCGCACAACATCATTACCATCAGCTTCTTTTTCATTTTACTTCTCCTCCATTGTTTCCACTTCTACCGCAGTATCATATACCAGCTGCTTTGCCTTTTCAATCAGAATCAAATCCCTTACCTGCGCCTTGTCTACCTGCTCTTCAAACTCCTCTACGGTGATACCGTAATTAGAAGCATATTCTTTAATCGCCTCCTGATACTCCTCTTCTGATGCCGTAAGCTTCTCAGCGTCGATTACTTCATATAACACAAGCATCTTCTTTACTTCATACTCTGCGTTTTCCTTCAAAATCTCCTGATACTGCTCCTCTGTCGTACAACCAAAGAAGTAACGGATAAAGGTATCAAAATCATATCCGTACATACTCTGATAAGCTGCTGCCAGCTCTTTATAGTAATTGTACTGGCTCTCATAGTACTCATCAATATCCGTCTGCTCAATTCCCTCAAAGGTCGCACTCTCTACAAGATTCTTCATAACTGCAGCCTCTTTGTAGCTAACCGCATAATTCTGACGCTGCGTACTCAGATTAGACTTAATATACTCTCTGTATGCTTCGATGGTATCATAGTCCGTATTTTCTGCCACCAGTGCATCCGTCAGCTCCGGCTCCTTCATAATGTTGATGCTGTTAATCGTAACCGTAAAGGTTGCCGGCTTACCGGAAAAATCCGGATTGTTCTTGTATGGGTCCGGGAACGTAACCTCCACATCCACGGTAGTGCCCTTCTTGGCACCAATCAAACCATCCTCAAAGCCCGGAATAAACGCTCCGGAGCCAATGGTCAAATCATAACCGGTATCTGCACCGCCTTCAAATGCTTCTCCGTCCATATAACCGGTGTAATCAATGTTTACGGTATCTCCCGCCTGTACATCATCACGGTCAGTTACCTCCGTCTTTGTCGCCACACTGGAAAGAAAGCTCTGCACATAAGCGTCTACTTCCTCCTCCGTTACCTCTGTCGCATACTTTTCGTATTCTACACCACGATAGCTCTCTACCGTCGCACTTCCGCTTACACGGTCACTGCTGCCATCGGTATTCTCTTCTTCCTTTTTGCCGCAACCGCCCAAAAGCAAGCTGACACTCAGCGCCAGCACTGCTGCCAAATATCCTTTTTTCATAGTTTCCTCCGTCTAATCAGTTCTCCTTTGCGCAAATGTATGCGCCTACTCTTTATACCACGTTTTTCGTGAAAAAGAAAGTATTTTAACAAAATTCACATATTTTTCAAACTTCCCGGCTACAGCGTAATCCCTTCAAAATCACACTTTTTCAATCTCGCCAGCAGCTCATAGTCCACATTCTTTTCCTGCACTACTCTCGCTGCCTGATTGGTTATCGCGTGCTCTAAGAAATTGCGAACATCTCTGGCATTTGCAAAATTCTCCGGCTTGTTTGCACAGCGGTTTACCAAAAATTCCTTCGCATAAGCCGCTGCCTCCTCCGAAAGCTTGTACTCCTGTCCCTTGCACATACTTTCCAAAATCTCAAACAATTCCTCCGGCGTATAATCCTCAAAATGCAGAAATCTTGAAAAACGCGAGCGAAGTCCCGGATTGGAGCTTAAAAACTGCTCCATCAAATCAGGATAGCCCGCTACGATAACCACTAACGAATCCCTGTTATCCTCCATCGCCTTGAGCAAGGTATCCACCGCTTCCTGTCCGAAATCACCTTCGCCCTTGCCCACCGTCAGCGCATACGCCTCGTCGATGAACAAAATGCCGCCCAATGCCTCATCAATCACATCCATCGTCTTGGTCGCCGTCTGTCCGATATAGCCGCCGACCAGCCCGCCACGATCTACCTCTACCAGCTGACCGGTCTCCAAAATTCCGAGTGACTTATATATTTTTGCCAGCAAACGCGCCACCGTCGTCTTTCCGGTACCCGGATTTCCCGAAAATACCAAATGCTTTGACACGCTCGGCTGCTTCATCTGATACTGCTCGCGCAGCTTCGATACCTGCACCAGATTTACCAGATGACCTACTTCTTTTTTCACAACTCCCAAACCGGTCAACGCATTCAGCTCCGCAAGCATACTTTCCATCGTTTCCTCTTCCGGCTCCTCTGCCTGCTCTTTGCCATTTAACTCCGTCTTCTTTGATTGCCCGGCCCCGGTTGCATCCTTTTTATTGGCAGTTTTCTTCTCGTCTTTCTTGTCTTCTCTCCGATCAATTACCGGCAAAATCGGTCGAATATTCGCATTGCGCCGGAACAAGCCGTACTCCTTCAGAAAATCCTCCAGCAGCTTGACATAATCCGACAGCAGACGAATCTCCTTTTCGCTCGTCTTTTCATCCTGCGCAATGTACGTCTGTCCGAGCAATCGATAGGTCTCTACCAGCGTGATTGCTTTTTTGCGCCGATACACCGTATCCTCCATTTTGTTGCCCGCATCCGCCAGTACAAAATATTTCAATGCCTTCGGCACCACCGTACAATATTCTGCGGTTGCCGTCTTCTCCGCAAAACGAAACTGCAGCAGCTCCGCCTTATCAAAACGGTAACCGAGTGTCTGATTAATAAAATCCAACTCTACCTGCTGCAAATCCCCATTGGCATATGCCAGATAGGACAAAAATTTAAAAAATTCAAACCGCACCATTGCACGCAGAGTCATCTGCTCCCCGGTACCGATATCTGCTGCATTAATTACAGCCGCCATCCCATAACAGGTTTCAATCAATTGTTCTAATCTATTTTCCTTCATACAATAATTCCGTATATGCCAGCAGGAACGGTCCTACTCCCTTCGCATCATCCTTTACAATCGGCTCCGACATATAATACTCAAAGGTGCCGTTGCGACGCTCGTCGGTGCCGCCGCCAAGACCTGCCACCAAACAGATGCCATCCAGATGCAGGGTACCATCCTCTGCTGTTAAATATCTCTTACAAATACCATCAAATGCCTTTCTTCCAAGCTCGGCATACTTTTCTTCCAACAGACCTAAGCGCACGCCCTTGAGCATCGCATACGCCATAATCGCACTACCGCTGGTTTCCAGATAATTCTCTGCGCGGTCACCCATATTGATTACCTGATACCACATACCGCTCTCATCCTGATATGCAGCTACCGCCTCCATCAGCTCATGGAACGCCTTTTTCAGCTGTTCAAAGCCTGCCTCCGCACCTGCTGCTGCCTGCTTTGCTTCCTTCAAATACTTTGGCGTATGGCTCTCCGACAGACAAGCCTCCATCGTATCCAACAGTGCCATCGCATACCAGCCCAATGCACGCAGCCAGAAATTCTTCGCCAAACCGGTCTCCTTGTCGCACCAGAACATCTGGCGGGACGAATCGTAGCCGTGGTAATACAAGCCGGTCTTCTCATCGCGCATCAAATCATACACGTTTTTAAACTGGCTGAAAATATCCTGATAATTCGCACAATCATGGAATCTTGTCTCATATTCCATATAAAATGGCTGTACCATATAGGTACCATCCAGCCACACCTGATACGGATAAATCTGCTTATGCCAGAAGTTGCCCTCCTTGGTACGTGGCTGTTCCTTTACCTGCTCGTAAATCCGCTCGATTGCCTTACGGTATTTTTCCTTACCGGTCAAATCATACAACGGAAACAATACCTTTCCTTCGTTGATATTGTCCAAATTGTAGGTCTCCTTCTGAAATCCCAGAATCGTACCATCCTCTGCAATTCGATAATCTATGTAATGGTCTGCAAACTCCAAATAACGCTGCTCGCCGGTAATCTCATACAATGCCAGCACCGCTTTCATCATGCAGCCGTCAATATAATCCCATTCTGCCTTTTTTCCCTGACGAATCTTTTCGATGTTCCACAACGGCGCCTCCGGGGTGCTTCCCTGCAACAACGCCTCCAAATACTGTCCAATACGATTCATATGCCGCCTCCTGCTTCTCGCTTTATCACATAGCTTCATCTTATCACATTCTGCGGGTTGTGACAAGTGAGGAGTATTTCTATAATCCCCATATTTCTTTATTTTTTTGATTTTTAAAGTATTTCACGCCAAGCTTCTATCAGCCGCTCCAGGGACATTGCCGCATTTGCCGGACTCGTCGATGGCAAATCCATGATTTCGCGCCCGGTTATCGGTTGTACCCATTTGCGATACAGCTGTCCCGCCGTTCTTCCATTTGCATAAATATGCTTTATCGGTGCCGCCGCCAGCACACGCGAAATATCCGCAGGTATTACGTTGCGGATGCTGCTGTCACTGGAACCGCAAATATCACAGCTGTCGATTACATCCCAAATGGCAACGCGATGCGCCAACAGCATGTTTTTTTTCTCTTCAACACTAACCGGCTCCGCACAACCAAACAACGCCGCCAAGACCTTCCAAAACCGATTGCGCGGATGACCGTAATAAAAGCCTTGCTCTCGGGATTTCACCGAGGGCAGGCTTCCTAAAATCAATATTTCTGAATGTTCATCACAAACCGGCTCAAAGGTATGCTTAATATGCTGATAGGATTGCGTTTCCTTTGTTCCTCTTCTTTTCTCTTCCATACAATTCTCCGTCATTCTTGTGAAAGCTTCTCTGCCGGTATGCACAAGGCTGCCTACTTTGGTATCTCCAACGCATCAAAAGCATACACCACATCAACTCCGCTCGACTATCATCACCCTATTACCGTTCTTAATCCACCAAATCCAGCTCTACCGGACAATGGTCCGAACCCATCACTTCTGCATGAATCTTCGCATCTGCCAGCCGCTCCTTTAGCTCCTTTGATGCAATAAAATAGTCAATACGCCATCCGACGTTCTTCTCTCTTGCATGAAACATATACGACCACCACGAATACGCTCCCTCCAAATCTGGATAGAAGTAACGGAAGGTATCAACAAAGCCTGCCGCAAGCAGCTCCGTCATCTTGCCGCGCTCCTCATCCGTAAAGCCTGCATTTTTGCGATTGGTCTTTGGATTTTTTAAGTCAATTTCCTGATGCGCCACATTCAAATCTCCGGTCATAATCACCGGCTTTTTCTTATTTAACGTCAACAAATACGCACGAAATGCATCCTCCCAAACCATACGGTAGTCAAGTCTGGTCAGCTCGCGCTGCGAGTTCGGTGTATAGCAGGTTACGAGATAAAAATCCGCAAATTCCAGCGTAATCACACGTCCCTCATGGTCATGCTCCTCCATGCCGATACCGTAGCTGACAGAAAGCGGCTCCTCCTTGGTAAATATCGCCGTACCGGAATAGCCCTTCTTCTCCGCATAATTCCAATAGCAGTAATAGCCCTCCGGCGCCCAGTCAAGCTGCCCTGCAGACAGCTTGGTCTCCTGCAGACAAAACATATCTGCATCCATTTCCTTAAAAAAATCTTCAAAGCCCTTGTTCATACAAGCCCGCAAGCCGTTTACATTCCATGAAATCAGTTTTTTCATAACTACGTTTGTCCTTTCCTTCGTTTGGAGTTTCACAAGCATCTATTGTGATTATAAATGACATTTGCCTCAAGTCAATATGCAAATGGATGGATTCCTTCTACCTCCACCTGCCAGGTGCCATCGTCCGGAAACCCCGGACGCGCTCTGTCACACCCCGGATAGCCGACTGCCATCATCGGAATTGCCAACAGCAGCGAGCCGTTGCCCGGCAAATACAGCGGCAAATCGCTTCGCGATGCCTGCAGATTATGTCCATTGCTCATGTAACGATTTTTCTCCGTATCATACAACAAAATATCAACTGCACCTGCCGGGTTGCCAAGACGCGTTTCTGTCATGGCTAACATTGCAAAATCCCAGCCCCACATACTCTGAAAATCCCATGTTTCATAGATCTTTTGCAACGTCTTTCGCATTACCTGCGGCTCGATTCGCTCCCCCGGCAAAAGTCCCAATGCCGCCACCATCGACGGATGGTCCTTTGCATACTCTGCATACGTCGTCGTGCATTGCTCATGCGCCAAGTATACGCCATCCTGTAGCACCGGCATTGCCATATGCTCTGCTACCTCCTGCCATTTTGCAGGATACGGCTCATCCAGCCGCTTTGCCCATTCGATGGCAAGCAGTAATCCAAAACGCCAATATTCAACCTCATAAACCGGATTTTTGGTATCCTCCGGATGGTGCGATTCCTGCGCCGGAATCAGCGGTGCTACCAGCTCGTAGACCTGTTTTTCCGGATTAAACTCTGCAAAATCAACCATGTATTCTGCGGATTCTCTAACCAAATCCCAGTACTCCCTAAGCACCTCCTGCCCGCCATCGGTCTGATACAAAAGCTCCAGCATATAAATCAAATGAGGCTGCTGCCAAACCAGCAGCGTCGCTATGACGGACGGACAATCTACGCCTTCCGGTCCGACCATCTTCGGCCACTTCGCTCCCTGGTAATCGTTGCGTTTTGCGTTTTTTACCGCTTTCGGCAGAATCTGCCGAAACCAGCCCAGACTTTTCTTTAGCAGGTCACTTCTGCCCCACAGCGGCAGATACGCCAAATGCCACAAATACATTTCCAAATGCGATTTCCCATACCAGCTGTTCACTGTCAAGCCGGTTTCCTGCGGCGGCATATGATTGCAGGAGTTAATCGCACTGACATAAAGAGATAAAATGATTCTCCGCTCCAGCTCCTGCGCTCTCGGGTCGGTCGAATGTTCAAAGGAAATCATTCCGCCCTGCTGCCAAAACTGCTTCCATTTGCAAATACTGCTTTGCTCACAGGCTGCAAAATCCGGAATGTCGACGGTAAACAACTCTTTCTCATCATTCTTTCCTGCAAGCATTTGCAAAGCAAGCTCTTCGTTCTCATATTTTACGCCTTCTTCCTTCGTTACCGTATTATCCGGTTCCAGCCCCACCGAAAACGCAAAGCACTCTCCTCCCGTCAGCCTGCATACATAGCTATGCTTCCCCAGCTGTTCAAACACAAGCACTCCGTTCTGCGAATCAGAAATTGACGCTATCCGCTGTTCCGAAGTCCCTTTCTTCAGCGTACACACACTTTCACTGCATACACTTATTCCTACCCGACTTTCGTCCATCGTATGCACTAATCGGAAGGTATGCTCATCCTTTAACCATGCTTTTGTTTCATGCCGTTCCTCTGCTTCCCAATTCGAACCGGTCATATCCGGACTCGCATAGGGCAGCTGTAAAGCAACCTGCAAATCACCGGTCCGACACAATGCAGAACGAATTTCAAAAGCTAAAACATCCTGCTCCTGATGACAAAGGGTCCGGATTTGCACAGGGATTGATTCTGGTGTCCTTTGCTCCTGCAAGTCCGTTCGCAAACCATTCGTTAATTCATCGTTTATACAAAGCTCAAAATTACTTATCAAAATACCGGTATACAAATCCAGACTCTGCCAAATCCCTGTAATCTGCTCTGCCCGAATTCTCTCGTTCTTGTAATATAATCCAATCCGAATCAGATTGTATCGGTGCGGATTTTCCCGCAGCCAATCATAAACCTCCTCATTGCCCGGCTGTTTTTCGACCGCATAACGCACCTTACCCTTGCGCTGATGCGCATATTCCGTCATCACAAGATCCCGCTCCAGTTCATACGTTCCGCCATTTGCCGCAGGCGTCATATGCCAGGCCCAATCCGCCATTGTGAGCAGCGGAAATCCTGCCTCCGCCTGTTCCTCATACAGTGTCTGCATCCCTGTAGCATCCGCCGTATAAGCAAGCCTGCCATTTCCCACGGTAAACGGTGATAGAAAATCCAATTCCTGTTTTCTCGGATTGTTTCTTGCAATAACTTTCTCCCGGTTCATTACCTGTTTCCCCTCTCGTATCAATTATTCTAAGGAATCATAGCTGAATGTGTTTCACACCGGATTACTTATTCAAGTATTCCAACAAACCGTTACAACCATCCACAATGTCCCGATATGTCTTACCAAAATCTCCGGTATACCAAGGGTCCGCAATCGACGTCCCCGGCCGATCCGTATAATCCAACAATAGACTCACCTTTTGCTCCGGATCAGAGCCAATAATACGGCTCAGATTTCGCAAATTATTCGTATCCATACAAATCAAATAATCGTATTCCGCATAGTCCTGCTTCGTCACCTGCACCGCACGCTTCCCCTCGCAGGAAATCCCATGGCGCGCCAACTCCGCGCGCGCCGGCGGATACACCGGATTCCCCACACCATTCCAAATTTCCTCCGTACTGGTCGCTGCAGAAGCAACAAAAAAACGTGAGGTAAGGTAACGCTTGTCTAGCATGTCTTTGAAAATGAATTCTGCCATAGGGGAACGACAAATATTGCCGTGGCAAATGAATAGCACTTTTATATGTTCTTTCATAAGTTCTCAACTCCTTTCAAATGCCCGTAAATACTGGGTTTGTGGGGTTTTTCTCATTTTTGCTGTTTTCTCAATTTTTCTCAAAATAGGGCATATTTTCTCGGTCAAGTGGTATAAAAATTGGTATATTTTTTAAAATTTATACCAGTAAATTTCAGTGGTATAAATTTTCGCGAGGCCGCATAAACACTGGGGTTGCAAGGCATTCCATGGCATATTAACACACCAAAAACGCTTATTTTTAAGCCCCAAAATCATGAATTTATACCACGATTTTACCACATATGGCAACTTGCTTTTTTCACGCTTCCTTTGTTTTCAAGTAATCAAGCCTCTCCATCTCTGCAATTGCATCCTCCGATTTGATATGCGTATAGGTATCAAGTGTCACA